>NZ_JAMYRY010000042.1:0-34761 GCF_040321655.1 Mesorhizobium sp. M0306
GGGCCTAGAAGGGAGTGCCGCCCACCCCGCGCCACCGGGAAAGGCCAACAGACAAACCGCGCCGCCCGCAAGGGCGGCGGCCGTCTCAGCCCGAAGGGCTGCCCACGCCAAGGGGCGAAGCCGAATGGCCGAGACCGCCTGAGCTTGCCGAAGAAAAGCGGGCTCGGTGCACGAGCACCTGGTGCGCGTCGTCAGGCGCGCGGGCGCCCGCCAGGACGGCAGGCTGGACAGATTTTTCGAACGGATCGCGATAAATACTTCAAATGAATGCTGCACCGAAAACATGTGCGATGCAGCATTTTCGCAAGCATTTACCACGGACGCTCAGACCCGAGACTTCCGCCACCCAGCCTTGCGCGCGGCTTCCTCCGAACAAAACCAGCGCTCGCCTTTCAACAGGTTGATGCGCGTCTCCCAGTAATATTCCTGTCCGGGAACATGATAGATTCGCTCGCCCGTGTTGTAGCTGATATTGGCTTTGATGTTGCAGCTGACAGCGGCAGGGCCGATTTCGAAGGCAAGAAAGCCAGCCAGGATTGTTCCACCAGCAACCATCTTTGCCCACAACGGAACGTCCTTCGAACGATGGCGCTCGCCATACCTGCGACGGTTGTACCGATTGTCTTGATAGCGATGGTTGCCCACGCCCCTTCTCCCCGAAGAGAGAATGCGACGTTTGCAGTCTGGAGTCTATAAGTCTGGCCTAATTCACCGGTCCTGTTCCGAACCATTGAATGAACGGCGCATCCTATCCTTCACCGTCTTCAACAGCGCTTCATGGGTGCGTTGGAGAGCCCGGTAATGGTCGCTGCTAGGTGATAGAAGCGGCTGGACGATGCTCTTGTGCAGCCGTTCCGCCTCCGCCAGAAAGCGCTCGATTTCAGCCTGTGAAAGCTGCTTGGAAAGTTTGGTCCTAGCCATTGCGATCTCCGTTGAGGAATCGCCCCACCTAGGATTATCATCCTACATCGGCATGGCCTGGTAAAGACCACCCGCAGCGGAATGGCAGCTTGCCGAAGAAAAGCGCGCTCGGTTCACAGCACCGGCGCGAGCCGTTAGGCGCGCGGGCGCCCGTTAGGACCGCAGGCTGGACAGAATCTCGCACGGATCAGCGTCAAGCGCCGCAGTTAAGTCGAGAAACTCGATGACGTCGAGACGACGCTCTCCACCCTCGTACTTGGCCACGAAGGATTGGGGACGATCAAGCTTCTCGGCCACCTGCGCCTGAGTCAGGCCTTTGGCCTTGCGCAGGGAAACCAACTGGGCCAGAAACCGCTGGTGGCGGGGCGATCGAAGAGACTTGGGCATGTAGGCGAACCGGTCGGGTAAAGACCGGATCAGCGACTAATCCCGGTTTCGGATTATCCCATTTTGGGATATGCTGCGGGCGCTCAACAGGCGAGGTTCGCAGGCATGAATCGATCAATGGGAACAGATGAGACTCGAAACTCAACTCTGTGCGACGAAGTCCCCTGGTCGGAGAACCTCACGAGCTACGACAGGGAGCATTTCACGATCTACCTGAGGATCCTGGATGCCTGCGCCGACAATGCCAGCGAAGAGGAGATGGCTGATCTCATTCTCGGCATCGACCCGGCCCTTGAACCGGTCCGCGCCCGCAAGGCTCTTCGCAGCCATATCGACCGGGCGAACTGGATGGTGACGACTGGCTACAAGGAACTGTTCGCCGGCTGACGCACAGCACGGATTGTCATGCTCTTCAAACAAGGAAGTTCAGATACCCGCCATTCATGAGCGCACGGCCGCGAGAGACAGCGCGGCTGGGGCGGTCACAACTGATTCGCGTGCTGTTTGACTGCCATTTCTAGTGCTTGGCTCAGAGGCACCGCCTTCGAGAACAGGAAGCCCTGAGCGGTCCTGCAGCCAAGCTTGTGCAGGGTTTGCCGATCCGCCTCTGTTTCGACGCCCTCGGCCATGACCTCGATCCCGAGCATGTTACCGAGATCGATGACCGATTTGACAAGCAGTCGGTCCTCTCGGGATTTGGCCAAGCCGCGAATGAAGCCCTGGTCTATTTTCACCTTGCGTATCCGACTGTCCTTGAGCGATGCCAACGTGGAAAAGCCGGTGCCGAAGTCATCGAGCGCGATGGAAATGCCGGCATGTGAAAGCCGTCCGAGCTTTTCATCCACTCTGTCCGGGTCCACCGGGGATTCTTCGGTAATCTCGATCTCGAACATTGTTGCAGGCAGAGCTCTTGCCGCCAGACCATCCAGAACCATGTCGTCGATATCGCCGGCTTCCAGTTCGCGCGGTGAAACATTCATCGCCACACGGAGATCACGACAGTCAGCTTTCACCAAGCCGTCGATAAAAGCACAACAGTCGGCGAATACGGTTTGCGTCAGCAGCTGAAGCATACCGGTTTCGCGTGCAGCTGTGATGATTTCGGGTGGAGAGATGGCACCATGAGTCGGATGGGACCACCTCAGCAAGGCTTCAAAACCGACCACGGCCTCGGTGTCGAGTTTCACGATCGGCTGGAACCAAGGTTGCAAGCTTCTCGTCTTTATCGCCGAATGAAGGTCCCGTTCGACGGACTGGCGGCGTTGCAGTTCCCTGTCGAGTTCGGCATCGAACAGGCAAAATTCGTTCCTGCCACGACGCTTGGCCGTATAAAGGGCGATATCCGCCCGCAACAACATTTCGGTCAGGCCCGGGCTTTCCGCCAGATATATTCCTATTGATGCCCCGACCCGGACGGACGCGACCTCGATATAGGGGCGGGCAATTTTGGCTATGATATTGGAGGCGAGATCACTGGCAGAAAGCGAAACCCTCGTTGAGGGAAAAAACAGCACGAATTCATCGCCGCCGATACGAGCGAGCGTTGAGCCTTCCGGTGCTTCCTCCTCTATGCGGCGGGCGATCCTGACAAGCAGTTCATCACCGGTCCTGTGACCGTAGGTATCGTTGACGGATTTGAAACCGTCCAGATCAATCAGCATTGCCACGAAGGGGCTATCCGCGGTCTCGAACCGTCCGATAGCGTGTTCGAGGCCACGCCTGTTGAGAAGGGCCGTCAGGTGGTCCTGCCTGGAACTGGCCTTCATCTCCGCCGCAAGCCGCTCGGCCTCATGCCTCAGGCGGCTCGCTTCGCGGAACCGTGCTTGCCCAACAAACGAAGCTCGAACCAAGCCGCCCATGAAGAGCAGAACGGTAAAAGCCAGAATGTAGTCTTCAAAATTGCCTTTCGCCAAAAGGCAACCCACCGTGATGAGGAGCGGAGGTGTGATGAAGTTGATCGCCGCCGCGGCATACGAACTGCCGTATGTAACCGCACCAGCTGAAATGCCCGCCAGAATGACCAGATGCAGCGGTGCTTGAGGTGTCGTGTATCCAACAGTCAGGACGGCCAGGAAGGACCAGGCAAACCCTGCCAGAAGAGCAAGGATGCCAAACCAGCGAAGCCGCGGCAAAACCCCCACTAATCCGTCATGGCGCCCCGTTTCCTTTAGCTGATAACGCGCGAGTGCAAGGCGGGCGGCATTTATCGCATTGACGACCAGGAACCAGATTGCAGCTGCAAAGCCGCTGCCAGAAAGGGCGTGCACCGCCCAAATCAGGCCTGACAGAATAGCGCTTATCGGCATCGACACGAAGAGGCCGGCCCTCAGGTCAGCAAGCTGATCCTGACGGATTTTGGCCTCCAGCGTGTCTTCATTCTTCGGGGCCATGGACGGACCAGCTTGCTCCCATCGTTGTTCGCGAGGACAAGCCTACGCAGGCCTACTGAAGGACGGGTTAACTATCCAGCGGGGATAACCAGTGCGCTCACCATGGCTTCGGGTCGCAGGTCTGCTCTGAGGATTGCCGGCTGATCATCAAGGTCTCGTCCGCGCGCGTTCTTGATCCGAATCATGCCAGGATCGGCAACGTCAGAGACAAAAGGAAGCCGGGCCGAGATAGCGTTCCAGAGCGGCAGCGCTGCCTGCGATTCACCGCCTGAGCATGGCCGAAATGCCATGGCGGATAAAGGGAAGATATTGGGCAAAGCGAAGCCCCGCATGTCTTGCAAGCCGTGCCGTCGGGTGCTCGCCTGAGTAGAGAGCGACAAGTACATTCGTAGCATGATAGAGCGGTGCCGCCGACAGACGCAGCCGGCTTTCGTATCTGCCGAGCATGTCAGGATCAGCAATGTCGCGGCGCTCACGACATGCCGCCAGGATTCCATCGGCGAGTTGCTTCTGGCCGCTGAGGCCGATGTTGAAGCCATGCGCGGTCACCGGGTGCATGCCGAGGGCAGCATCGCCGATCAGTGCCGCACTCGGAGCCCAGAACTTGTGCGCCCAGGTCGTGACCAGCGGATAGGCATGGCGGGTGCTTGCCAAGGTCATCTCTCCGAGGCGTCCTCGACAACGGTTCGTCAATTCCATCAGGAACAAATCGTCGTCGAGAGCAAGCAGTCTGTCGGCCTCGTTTGAGCGCAACGTGAGAAGCAGCGACGACACGCCTTCCATGAGCGGCAACATCGCTATCGTCTGATAGTGATCGAACCATTCGACCGCGATCTGGTGATGGGCGCGCTCGTGCCTCACCCGGCAAATCAGCATGGAGTTGCCAAGCCGATTGATGTCGGCCCCAATGCCGAGCAGGTCGCGCGTCGCGGACAGACGCGAATCCGCTGCAACGAGCAGCCGAGCGGCCAATTGCCTGCCATCACAGAGCCTTATGACTGCTTCTTTGTGGCTGGTTGTTGCATTGACGACCGAGCGGCCGCACAGCAGCTGGGCATGATCCTGGAAGTGGACAAGCTTGAACAGGGCGTCGCGGATCCGAAAATTTGGGACCAGAATTCCGAGTGGTTCCCCAGATCCGCTGGGAGAGTCGAAGCTCAGGGCGAAAGGGCTCGATCCGTTGAGCACGCGCGCGCCTTGTAGCGGTGATTTGTCCGAAGCGGGGATGGCATCCCAGGCGCCGAGCTCGCGAAGGATTCCAACCGATGCGTGGGTCAGCGCGATCTCGCGACCGTCGAAAGCCGGATTCGCCAGGCTTTCGAGCGACTGCCGTTCAACCACTGCCACCTTGAGTCGGCTCTGGGCAAGCGACGCGGCGAAGGAAAGTCCGACCGGCCCGGCTCCGACCACAATAACGTCGAATCTATCGACAGAGCCGGCCATCAGCGTGCCGCCATTGCGTCGGCTATCTGCGACGAAGGGCACTGGAACGCATCGCAATCGATCCACGGTTTGCGGCTCATCTCCCCAAGCGTCTCCACGCGACCTAACCGTCCGTTAGACATCCGTTCTCCGTTCAAAAATGCTCAATGAAACCATGCCTATGAAGAGATAACCCTGATGTGGATCAACCAGGCTTGATAAACGCGGCAACGGCGGGTTCACGGTCGACTGGTCGACCGCCACACCATGGTCTGGTCAGGTCATCATGGAATGGCCGGCTTCCCGTTCGGTGCGGCCCTTTCCTGGCCGAAAGTTCGGCAACGTATCCTGGCTGGTCCGTTCGCACCCGTCGCGCGCCGAAATCGGCATGACGCGAAGCAACCGCGGAAAATATTCGAGCGAGTCCTCGCAGGGCAGGCTGGGTCAACTGCGTGGCTCGTCGCGGTCGATCAGGATCCGCTCGGCGGCGCCATCGAGATCTTCATATTGGCCGCTCCTCAAGGCCCACAGGAACCCCGCCAGCCCAAGCGCTCCGAGGAACAGGGCCACAGGTATGAGGTAGGCGAGCGTCGTCATCAGGATTGTGCCAGTGCGCCAATGTCCGAGCGCCTGTCATGTCGGGCATCTTGCACCGATGCATTTGACACGAAACCTTGCAGACGTAGCGCATTGCCGATGACCAGGAGGGACGAGGCGGACATCGCGACCGCCGCGATCAGTGGCGTAACGTGCCCCAGAATGGCGACCGGCACGGCGATGCCATTGTAAACGATCGCGATGGCGATGTTCTGCCGGATCAGCCGTCCGGCCTTCCGCGAAATGTCTAAAGCAAGTGGGACCGCCAGAAGACTTTTACGCAGGAACACGAAATCCGCGGCGTTGCGACCGATATCCGCCGCCGTGGCCGGAGCGATCGAAACGTGTGCGGCGCCCAATGCAGGCGTGTCGTTGAGCCCATCGCCGACCATCAGCACCTTGTGGCCAGTTCGCGTCAATGCTTCGATGTGTTCGACCTTCCCGGAGGGAAGCAACGAGGGAACGAAGCGCTCGACGCCCAGTGCTTCCGCGACTTCGCCGCAGGCAGCTTCTGTGTCGCCCGACAGCATCTCCACCGACACGCCGGCGCCGTTCAGTTGCTCGATGGCCGCCTTGGCATCGGCACGCAGCTCATCCTCGAAATCGAAAGTCGCGACAATGACCCCGTCCTTCGTCAGAACGGTTCCGCCATAGCCTTGTTTGCCTTCGCCGCCGATCCGAGCTTTCCACTCACGCCATCCGCGGCGACCCAGCCGCCAGGTACTGCCCTCGGCGATGGCTTCGATGCCGAAGCCCGGATGCTCGCTGACGGACGCGAGTTTCGGCTGGCCGGCAAAGGCTGCATTGCCAGCGATTGCCTTCGAAAAGGGATGGCGGGAATGCGCTGCCATCTCGGCCGCCATGGCGAGCATCGTCAGATCGATGGACGGCGCATTGATCAGCCTGGGCAGTCCGAGCGTAAGCGTGCCGGTTTTGTCGAACAATGCCGTGTCGATCCCCGCCAGGCGCTCAATGGCGGAGCCGTCCCTGACCATGACGCCGCTTTCAAACAGCCGCCGCGCAGCAACCACCTGCACGATCGGCACGGCGAGACCGAGCGCACACGGGCATGTAATGATCAAAACGGCGATTGCGATTGTTATTGCCCGGTGCCAGTCGCCGGTCGCCGCCATCCAGCCGAGGAACGTCACAAAGGCGGTGAGGTGGACCACGGGGGCATAGAGCGCGGAGACGCGATCGGCGATCCTGCGATGGCGGGCGCGGCCGCCCTCTGCCGCTTCCATCAGCCGAACGATTTCGGCCAGGAATGAATCCTTCGCGGCGGCCGTCGCCTCGATGGTCAGCGGACCGGTGAGATTGAGTGTACCGGCCTGGACCTGCGCCCCCGGGCCCACCGTTCTGGGCGTGCTTTCCCCGGAAACCAGGGAACAGTCGAGATCCGATGCCCCGCCAATGATCCTGCCGTCGATGGGCACCCTCTCGCCAGCCGCAATCAAGAGCTCCATTCCTGGTTCGATCTCGCCAACCGGCAAGTAGTCGCGCGAACCATCCTCGCGCAGCACCATGGCGCCGCGCGCCGCCAGCCGAGCCAGTCCGTTTACGGCCGTCCGTGCCCGTTCCCGCATCACGTGATCCAGCGTGCGGCCGATCAGCAGAAAGAACAGCAGCGACACCGACGCGTCGAAATAAGCATGGTCGCCATGGTTGATCGTCTCGTAGAGGCTCATGGCGTAAGCGAGCGATACCCCGACCGCGATCGGCACGTCCATGTTCATGCGGCTGTGGCGCAGCGCATTCCAGGCCGAGCGAAAATAGATGCCGCCGGCGAAAGCGAGCGCAGGAATGGCAATCAAGGCCGAGAGCCAATGGAACAGGTCGCGGGTCGCGCCTTGCGCGCCGGACCAGACGGAGACTGATAGCAGCATGATGTTGCCCGCCGCAAAGCCGGCGACCGCGACGGCGCGGATCAGTTCCGAGAGCGTCCTGTCCTTCCCGTCAGCCTCGGGATCGAACAGGTGCGCGCCATAGCCCAGCCGTCCAAGTGTGGCGACGAATGGCGGAACCTCGTCGCCGCGCCACCGGATCGAAACACGTTTCGTTGAAAGATTGACACGAGCGCCTTCGACGCGATCCAGCTTGCCGATCGCCGTCTCGATCGTCTGGATGCAGGCGGCACAATGCACAGCCGGCACCGAGAGGTCGGTCTGGCGAAGATTTTCGCCGATCGAGCGGCTCGCCAGTCTGATTTCCTGGCCAGAAGGCAGGACCAGTGTGACCTTTTCCAGGTCCAATGCCATTTCGGCGCCTGGCGCGCAGCAGCTCATTGCAGCGCCCCGTGGGAAATCATGATCCGGCGAACGTCGCGATAGGGTTCCGCAAGGCTCGCATCGGCGTCGATTTCGACGATCCAGACGCCATCCGTGGGCATGTGGTGCGCGGCGAATATCTGACCGGAGGCAGCGGCAAGAGTGACGGATTTGTCCTCGGCCTCGTAGGCAGGATGACGAAACAGCATCTTGACGCCATGCAAGGCAACCGGCTTGCCGACAGCATCGGTGAGGCTGTAGCGGACCTCACCGCCTGCGATGGTCAGTTTGCCAGTCCAGCCGAGGGCTGCCTGAGCTCGCCCCTCCTCGGCCTTCTTGTTGAACTGCTGGCTCGCCACATAGGTGTTTTCGACGACAAGGCCGGTCCAGCTCGTGTTGGCGAGCGTCGCCATCGTCAGATTGACCGCTATGACCACGCCGAAGAAGCCAAGGATGGTGAACAGCATATGCCTGCCGGTGAATTCGCGGGATTGTCGCGAGGTGTCGCTCATCTGGCGATCTCCGGTGCGTTGAAAGTGGCCGTGTATTCGTCCAACTCGAACGTTGCCTTGTTTTCGACCCGGAACTTGAAGCTTTGCGCTGCACCCCGAACCTGATCTGCCGGCTGACGCACGAAAACCTTGAGCATCTTGAGCCGGTCGGGTTCGACCGGGATGGCGAAGGAGCGATCCGCCGCCAGGTCGATACCGACAACGCTCATTTCGGCTCCATGCAGGCCCTGCATCGTGACAATGATCGTTCTTGGTTCGGGGACCATGTTGAGCAGCTTGACGGTGTAGCCGTTGCGGATCGAACCGTCGGACAGCGTCACGAACTGCGGGTTTCGATCGTGCAGGACATTCAATTCGAGCCGTTCGCGGGTCAGCAGCGAATAGAGCAGCGCGAGACCGACCGCCGACCAGGCGCCCATGTAGATGAAGGTGCGCGGGCGAAAGATCTTGCGGATATGGAAACGGGCCACCTTGTCGGAGAACAGGCCGTCAGCGCTCCTGACCAGTGACGGGTTGACTGAACCGGAGCCGCCCGGGGTCGCCAGCCTCATATTGGCGTTGTAGTCGGCCAGCGTCGCATAGGAAATCAGTCCGCGCTCCCTGCCGAGCTTGTCCATGATACCGTCACAGGTATCCATGCAGAGCGCGCAGGTGATGCATTCAAGCTGCTGGCCATCACGAATGTCGATCCCCATCGGGCACACCGCGACACAGGCATTGCAGTCGACGCAATCGCCGACGGGCTGCCCGGCGGCAAGGACCCTCTTGGCGTGACGCGAGCGCGGTTCGCCGCGCCAGTCATTATAGGTGACGGTGAGGGAATTCTCGTCGAGCATGGCCGCCTGGATGCGCGGCCATGGGCACATGTAGGTGCAGACCTGCTCGCGCATCAGCCCGCCGAACGTATAGGTCGTCGCCGTCAGCACGGACACGGTGATGTAGGCGACGGGGGCGGCGGTGCCGGTGAAGAGTTCCCCAAGCAGCGTCGGCGCATCGGCGAAATAGAAAATCCAGGCGCCGCCGGTCAGCACCCCTATGACCAGCCAAATGGCGTGTTTCGATGTTCGCAGCACGAGTTTGCGCGCAGTCCAGGGACCGGCATCGAGCTTGATGCGCGCGTTGCGGTCGCCCTCGATGGCTCGCTCGACGACCAGAAACAGATCGACCCACACGGTCTGCGGGCAGGTATAGCCGCACCAGGCCCGGCCGACGGTGGATGTGATCAGGAAAAGGCCGACACCGGCCATGACCAGCAGGCCGGCGACGTAGTAGAATTCCTGCGGCCATATCTCGATGAAGAAGAAGTAGAAGCGGCGGTTGGCAAGATCGACCAGCACGGCCTGGTCCGGGGCAAATGGCCCGCGATCCCACCGCAGCCAGGGGGTCAGGTAGTAGATCCCCAGCGTGATTGCCATCACCGACCACTTGAAGCGGCGGAAACTGCCAGAGGCCCGGTTCGGGAAGATCTTCTTGCGTGAGGCATAGAGTGGCTGACGGGTCTTGGCGGAGTTGACCGCATCGGCTTCGAGCCGTTCTATTTGCGTGTTATCGAGCACGAGAAGCTCCAGTCACCAGCGACGATTTCGCCGGAAGCCCGACCCATCGGTTTCTGGATGATGCCGAGGCCCGGCTCGCGCCGGGCCTCGTCGCTTGGCGGTGGGGGGGAGGACGAGAATAGGCTGCGTACCTATTCTCCGCCACCAAGCGAATGGACATAGACCGCGAGTTCCTTGGCCTTGATCTCGCCGAGACGCCCGATCCAGGCCGGCATGACGCCGTGCTTCGGCGCGCGGACCTGCGCGGCGATAGCTGTTTCGCCAGACCCGTATAGCCAGATCGCGTCGGTCAGGTCGGGTGCGCCGAGCTCGCTGTTGCCCTTTGCATTCTCACCGTGACAGGCCGCACAATTCTCGGCGAAAACATTGGCGCCGAGTTCGATCAGGCTTGTGTCCTGAACAGGATCGGAGAGGCTTGCGACATAGGCGCCGACCTGCTTGATCTGATCCGTCGTGATGATGTCGCCAAAAGCAGGCATTTCCGACAGGCGCGTATCCGGGTCTGATGCGAAGCGGATGCCGTGCGCAATCGTCTGCTGGATCTGTTCGGCGTTGCCACCCCACAGCCAATCGTCGTCGTTTAGATTGGGAAAACCCTTGGACCCTTGAGCGCCCGAGCCATGGCACTGCACGCAATTGACCTTGAACGCGGCGCCACCTGCGGCGACCGCGAATTCGCGTAGTGTATCGTCGGCAGTAATCTCGGAGACGGTCTTCGCCTGAATGGCAGCGACATATTTGTCCTTGGCCACTTCGGCCGCCGCCAGTTCATTCTTGACGTCTTTGCGGCTCGAATACCCCAGCACACCCCTGGTCGCGGAAGTCAGCATCGGCCATGCCGGATAGACGACGGTGTAGCCGATCGCCCAGGCAATGGTGATGTAGAAGGTGATGACCCACCAGCGCGGAAGCGGGTTGTTGAGTTCCTTGATGCCGTCCCACTCATGGCCGGTCGTCGAGATGCCCGAAACCTCGTCGATATGCTCGCTGCCCATGATCAGTCGTCCTTGAGAGGAATGTGAGCGGCTCTCTCGGCTTGCCTGCGGCTGCCGGGACGAAATGCAAAGGCAACGCATCCGAGGAAGAAAAGTGCCATGGCAAGCAGGCCCCAGCTGTCGGCAAACTCCCGCATGAAATTGTAGGTCATCGCCATTCTCCTCAGCGGTAACCGGCGGCTTCGTCATAGGTCCTGAAATCGACCAGCGTGCCGAGCATCTGGAGATAGGCGACCAGCGCATCCATTTCGGTGACCTGCTGCGGATCGCCGTCGAAGTCCCCAACCTTGACTTTCGGATAGCGTCTCTCCAGGCCCGATGTGTCGGCATTCGCATCGGCCTGCGCCATGAGATCGGCATTGGCATGAGCGATCATGTCGTCTGAATAGGGCACACCGACACGGCTGTTGGCGATCAGATGCGTCGAGAAATCCTTCACCTCGATTGGCATGTCCTTCAGGAACGCGTAGCTCGGCATGATCGATTCCGGCACCACCGAACGCGGCTCGGTGAGATGCTGGACGTGCCATCCGTTCGAGTAGCGGTCGCCGACCCGGGCGAGATCCGGCCCGGTGCGCTTCGAGCCCCACTGGAACGGGTGGTCGTACATCGACTCGGCCGCCAGGCTATAGTGGCCGTAGCGCTCGACCTCGTCGCGGAACGGCCTTATCATCTGGCTATGGCAGAGGTAACAGCCCTCGCGCGCATAGATGTTGCGCCCGGCGAGCTCGAGCGGCGAATAGGGCCGCATGCCTTCCACCTTCTCGATGGTGTTGTCGAGATAGAAGAGCGGCGCGATCTCGACGATACCGCCGATTGTTACGACCAGCAGGGACCCGAGGAGAAGAAGTGTGGCGTTCTTCTCGATGACCGCGTGTCTGTCCATCAGGCCCATTTTCTGGCTCCTGATCGCACAGGCTGGAGGGCGGGGATGGAGCGCGGCATCGGATCCTCCTCGCGCTGGTAGCCGAGGATGGTCATGGCGATGTTCCAGGCCATGATGAGGGCGCCCGACAGATACATCGCGCCGCCGATGGCACGCATGATGTAGTAGGGATGCATGGCGGCGACGGTTTCGGCGAAGGAATAGACCAGGAAGCCCTGCTCGTCGTACTCGCGCCACATCAGGCCCTGCATGATGCCGGACACCCACATGACAGCGGCGTAGACGACGATCCCAAGTGTCGCCAGCCAGAAGTGCCAGGCGACGAGCCGCAGCGAATAGAGCCGTTCACGGCTCCAAAGCTTCGGCACCATGTAGTAGATCGCGCCGAACGATATCATGCCAACCCATCCGAGCGCGCCCGAATGAACGTGACCGATGGTCCAGTCGGTGTAGTGCGAGAGCGAATTGACCGTCTTGATCGCCATCATCGGGCCTTCGAAGGTCGACATGCCGTAGAAGGCGACGGCCATCACCATCATGCGGATGATCGGGTCGGTCCGGATCTTGTCCCAGGCGCCGGATAGCGTCATCAGGCCGTTGATCATGCCGCCCCATGACGGCATCCAGAGCATGATCGAGAACACCATCCCGAGCGTCTGCGCCCAGTCAGGGAGTGCGGTGTAGTGGAGGTGATGGGGGCCGGCCCAGATGTAGAGAAAGATCAAAGCCCAGAAGTGGATGATCGACAGCCGGTAGGAATAGACCGGCCGGTTGGCCTGCTTGGGCACGAAGTAATACATCATGCCGAGGAAGCCGGCGGTGAGGAAGAAGCCCACGGCATTGTGGCCGTACCACCATTGCGTCAGGGCGTCCTGTACGCCGGAGAAGGCTGAATAGCTCTTGGAGCCCCGGAAGGAGACCGGCATCGACAGGTTGTTGATCACATGCAGCATTGCGATGGTCACGATGAATGCAAGGTAGAACCAGTTGGCGACATAGATGTGCGGTTCCTTGCGCTTTAGGATCGTGCCGAGGAACAGGATGAGATAGGCGACCCAGACAATGGTCAGCCACAGGTCCACATACCATTCGGGCTCGGCGTATTCGCGGCTCTCGGTGATGCCGAGCAGGTGGCCGGTTGCCGCCATGACGATGAACAGCTGATAGCCCCAGAACACGAACCAGCCGAGATCGCCGCCGAACAGACGCGCGCGGCAGGTGCGCTGCACCACATAGAGAGACGTGCAAATCAGCGCGTTGCCGCCGAAAGCGAACACAACACCGGATGTGTGCAGCGGCCGCAGTCGGCCGAAATTGAACCAGGGCTGGATGTTGAGATCCGGGTAGGCGAGCTGCAGGGCGATGACCACGCCGACCAGCATGCCGACGACGCCCCAGAATACGGTGGCGATGGCACCGTAGCGGATCGGCCCATCCATGTAAGCGGCGGGGTCGATCGGAACTGTCGGCTTGAACTCCGTGTTGCGCAACAGAATCGCAGTGAAGCCAGCCACGGCGAAGAACAAAACCCACATATGCTGGCGAAAAGGTTCATCTACGCCGAAGCCGGCAGCCACCAGGGCCGCAAACGCAAACAGGCTTAGAAGGACGATCTCTGTGCCGAATTTCATCGCAAGCCCCGATTTCCAATTCCGGCGGGCGCCAAACCGCAGTGCCTTATTGCGCAGCCGTGGCCTGCTCGCCCTGATCCATGTCAGAGCCGCACGATTTGCTTCGAGCAGCATCGAGTTCGGTGCGATCAGACTGTGGCGATCGAATTTGGAAGCGCAGCATCGGCCACCACGCTTAATCGACAGGCCCGGCGTCCCCGGTCGGGCCGGGTATGGAGGCGATCGCGGGCGTGTGGGGAAGCGCGCCTTCTGTGACGCTGGAAAGTAGGCCGATGCCTTGCCGAACGTCGATCGCTTCAATGCCTTGGGACAGCCAGCGCCAGCGTTGCGCTGGCTTCGTGACATTCATCGTTCGGGGAGCCAACAGTTTCAAGTACTTAGCCGATCCAAAAAATCGGAGGAAAACGGCTGATCGCTGATCTGATGATTGCCGCGATCGTCGTGTGACAGGAGGGCTTCGCACGATTTCAGTATCGCCAACGCCCTTTCACGGCGGTAACAGGGGTTCGATTCCCCTTGGGCGTACCAGCAATTTCAAGCACTAGCTCATCTTCAAAAAATCTCGTTTGATATTTGTCTAATATTCGTCTCCTGGCGACCCGTGGATACTCGTGGAATCATGACGGTTCACAAATTTCAAAAGCGAGCTCCGCTGGCGTCGGCCCAACAAAGAAGCCAGACGGCGCGTCCGAATATGAGCGGCTCTCGCGAATGACCAAAATAGGGCCGGAAGCTGTCAGTCCGCCGTTAGACCAAGCCACCCGCAAGCTGCCGTTCTCCTGAAATCACATACCGGATGATATCGCACTTTCTATGTATGTTGTGGATCAACCCGTATGGCCACGGCGATCACGATGCTGCGTGAAAGCAAGACAGAGTCAGAACGTCCCAGGAAGGCTACAAGCAGGCGAGGTCAGATCGATCAGCTTGTAAAAATGATATCGCCCGTTCGCTGAAACCTCCCGGTGGGCATATGAGGTAGGGATTCGCGCCTTAATCTGGACCCGGTTGTCACTGCACGCCAGAACGGCTGCGGCAATCGCCTGAACTTTAGGCCCGCTCACGAATACGTTCACGACCGATCGCGAGCCGAAACCCTCGAGATAAGCTTCGAAAGCGTCGAGGTGAGCCGTAAGGCCGAATGCTTCGATGTCGCGAACTTCACCTTCTTCAAGCCGATGGGTCTCACGAACTTTGGCAACCTGCTGATCTAGCAATACATCGATGTGCTCATTTCGTTCGCTTCGGGGAACGAGAAGAGAGATTCGTTCCGGACTTACCAGATCGATCAATCCATAGAAGACGTCCGCATCTCCGCCGATACCCACCAGCAGGATCTTCTCCTCACCCATACCGCCGCCGCCTTGAAGATGGGGTACCGTCACATAGCGGTCGAGGCCGCTGGAAAAGTCCTCTTTGCCGGCTGCATTCTCATAAGTCCCTTCGGCATAGCCGAACTCCAGCGACTGGATAGCCACTTTCTTGAAAGCGAAGGCAACAAGCCACTGAATGTAGATCCGGGGCATCGTTGAGCATTCTACGAAGACCTTGCGCAGGTTTCCCTGGTAGGAACCATAGGACTCGGCCATTTGCGACAGCGTGTGGTCGAGGATATTGATGTTCTTCTGGTATTCGATTGATGCTTCCAGGTCGACAACCGTGACATCGATGCCCCACCGCTTGCCTATCGCAACGAGCTTTTCCCGGTTGGCCTCAACGGCCGCGATGCCGGTGCTCTTTAGCGCGAAGTCGAGAACGATCATTTTCTTGACCTTAAGATCAACGTGGTCGCCGAAGGCGGTGAACCGCGTCTCCCATCCAAGCGCAACGATCGCAATGTCTGCTTCGACCACTTCGACAGCACCGCGATCACTGACCCTCTCAGTGACAGCCACGTTGCCGAACACCCGATACTCAACCGTTGGGGTCATTCTAGATCACTCTCAAACAGAGAGCCCTGAAATTCGGTATGTGAAGCCGGCCGTGCGACGAGTTCTTTGAACACTGCGTCGGCCCAGTCCTCCGGGATGCGGTATCGCGTGAAGAGCAGGTCAACGATTCGCGCAGCCGGAATTGTGTTCGTCTCATAGGGCCCGCGATAAGAATATCCAAAGTACGGGGCAAAACGACGATGCAACCGTATGAGCATCTCCTTCGATCTTGCATCGGCCCGATCCACCTCCAAGTTGCCCGCAGCGGAGACCTCGCGAATGAAACCATCTTTCTCCGCACGTCGCAGGACCTCGTCTAGTTTCCCTGTTGGAAGCTCGAGCTTATTCACGAGCGAGCGCATCTCACTAAGATCAACCTTGAAAATACCCCTTTCAGTTGTGCCGAGGGGGCTATCCTCGGCAAAGTCTGTTTGGAGGCGCGCGGTGAGGTATCCGAGCGCACGCACCATGCGCACGCTCTCTTCCTCATAGGGATGTGAAAGCGCCTGCAGGCCGTCCATCTTTCTCTTGGAGGCAGCGTTTACTGCTTGTTTTTGCTGTTCGATGGCGATCTGCGAATCCGAGTTGATGAAGTCCACCAGCTTGCGCAGATCGCTCGCATTCGGAACGCTACGGCGGAAGATCTCCCCCATTATGTCAAGGAAGTCTCGTATGCAGACATCGCTCAATGACGTAATTATTTGGTGCCCTACGTAGGGATATTCGTGGAGGCCCAGAATTCGGCACGCTTGCAGGAACGCCCACCCCTGCTTTCGTGCTATCGAGCGCATCAGATTCGCTGCGTCCGCCGAACTCATGGGCTTGCGTTTAATTTCCGGTTTCATGAGCGCGAGCGCCAGACCCTCCGCATATGGCCGCGCCTTCCTGTGAAGATGAAACTGTTGCTGGTCGGCGGACCTGAGGTTTATGGAGAAAAATTCGCGCGCTGCCTCCGCGAGGGTCACTAGCCTGTCTCGGCCTTCGGAATGCCCCGTTTCAATCACCCGCTCTATGATTTCGTTGACCGAAAGCCTTCCCAGTCGGCTTTTCAATGAAAACGCGTTGAGTGGGCTCTTGCGCTTTAGGTTGCTTCGCAGCTCATCGGGAAGCGCGTAATATAGTCGAAGTGATGACACGTTCTCGCAGAGGGTTGCGAATTCCTTGTTCGTTACTGAGTCGAGATTTTCGACGTCGCGGTCGGCGTTCGATAGGGACTGGCCCGGTATGATGGTCCGGATCGTGTCATAAAGTCCGCCGATATAGGCGAGCACCCACTTAACGTTGCCGCGCGTTTTCCTGACCAGCGTGTTCAAGAACTGCTGCTGTAGCGGCGTGAGCGCCTCGCAGTCGTCAATCAGTATCTTGAAGAACGGGACTGTGCCGCTCGCGAAGGCAGGCCCTTCCAAGAGCGGAGTGATCGCAGTTGCAACCTTGTTGATTATGGCTCCGGGGTCTGTTGCCCTGAAGTTTGTCTTTGCCGTGTCCGCCGCGAAGAAGAAGGCATTGAAGCAGTCGTCGATGTATCGCGTAACCCCCGCCCGCAATTCGTCGATGCTGAAGAAGTCTGGACGCGCTGGTTGCGGGATGAAGTGCAGCACTTGGCGATGCAGGGCTAGCGCGACGTCGCGATCGCCAGATGCTGGATATTTGAGGTGTCCGTCCCGCCTGAGTTGGACAACACTCTCAAGCAGACGTTCGACGATCTTCAGCTCTAGGTAGTGAGAGAAGATTATAAACTGTCGGTTAGCCACCGCAGTCGGATCAAGCTGTATATTCTCGGGAATGAGACTGAGGACGGCATTGTCGATCAGCGGCGAAAATGTCTCGTTCAGCTGAAAGAACACTCCATACCAGCCGAGCTTTCCGACTTGTTCTGCAAGATTGTCGTCTTCAAGGATGTGAGCCGTGGAAAGCGATCTAAGAATGCTAGTCTTGCCACTTCCCCTGGTACCCGCCACGAAAACAGGCTTTGCTGCTGTCGAAATCGAAGCTGATTTCTGACTAAACCAAAGAATCGGTCGACTTTCGTATTCTATCCTGTTGGGGCCAAAGGGGTTCTGCATCTACTCTTCCCTTACCTTGATCCGCCATTCCGAGTTGGGTTTCGTCAGCCCGTCAATCTCGATGATCCGGGCTGCCTGAAGCATTAGCAGGGAGTCTTCCAGATCCTGGTCGGGCGCGGCCGTCAACGCGATCTCCACTAACTCGTCCCAGAACAGTAGGGCGCTGCCACGCTTCTTGACGTGATCACGGAGCCGGCCGAGCAGATCAAAAGTTTCGCCACTCAGGAAGGCCTTGCCGCTGGCGATGGTCGAGATGAAGCAATGCTCGCCTTCAGTGACCAGACCATCGGCGACGTTCGTTCGATAGGGAATCAAGCGGATACCGACAAGTTCTCCCTGATCTGTCATGAAGAAGACAAGCTCGTTGAACCCCGCCTGTATCTCTGGGGCTGATATGCAGATCAGCTTGCCGTTTGGAGATCGCGGATCGCTGACGATTTCTACGGGGTCACTATGGATGTGCCCGTGCAAGTAGACGATCGACTTGTCGCTTTGAAGCAGCTGGGTCCGGACAAAACCGCTGTTGAGCATCTCCGCGTAAGGTGTGATGCGTGGAATTTTCTGCGGAAGCAGGTTGTGGTGGCCTATCACGATGCTGAACCGCATACCGACTTGCTGGAGCAACTCTTGAAGCCCAGCAAGCATCTCCCGTGAGATGTACGGGGTGTCAAGTTGACCGTAGTACTCATCATCCGATGCGTCCTTTGTTGGGTCATTTGGCGGCGTGGCGGGGGAATGACCTGAGGTATCCGAGGTACCCAAATCAACCGGCTCGGCCCCCGTATTGAGTTCCTTGAGCCGATCGCGAAGAAATGCAGGAAGGTTCTGAAGCTCCCAGCTACCTATCGCAGTGTTGACCAAGATGAGATTGGCGCTACCCGACTTGGCCGGAAGCCTGAAGTGGACAGGTTGGTCCACTGGCACAGTTTCCCAACCGAGGCCAGCTGCCAATCCTGCCATTTCGCTGAACTTCTCGGTCGGTCCGAGGTCCCGCGCATCGTCGCGATTCACGTCATGATTACCGGGAACAAAAATCAGGGGGAGAAATGCTGATTTACTACCCTGCGCGCGGCACAAAAGGGTCAAATGCTGGAAGGCGGACGCGATGTATTCCTTGTCGCCACGGCTCGTAAAATCCCCCATGAATGCCACCGCATCTGGGCGCTTCGTGGTGATCAGTCGCCGGAGCTTGGTAAGGACTGCCCGAAGTGAGGAGGCACGCAACTTCTGGGTGATCTTCGGAGCGAACTTGCTGTCCTTTGCATCGATGTCGCTAGCGGAGGAATGCCAGTCTGGATAGTGAACATCGCCGATTTGAAGGATTCGCACACGCTGCATAAATTGCTCCCCTGCCGATAGCCATAGAATGAACTGTCCGACTTTGCCAAGCGCGAACGACGGGTCGCCACAACTTGCAACAACTACTTTGCGTAGCCGATGAAATTCATCCCGCCTCGCTTGTGAATCGGCTTATTCAGCGGAACGTTCTCGTGGAGAATTCAAGGCAGATGGAATTGGAGGAACACATTGCCCCGGTTAGCGACCCAACGTGAATATCTTGATGCGGACCGCATGGTCGGTGTCAGGCAAAACAGCGTCGATGGTGAACCGGCAGGGCTATAGTGGTTGTTGCGTGTCGATAGGCACGATTTGCAGAGCGCGCCGTCGTGATTCACGGTCGCCAAGATATTTTTCCACCGCGAACCGTTTGCCAGACGACCTCTAAAGATGCTTATCGGTCACACCGCACGTGTCATTCGAGCGTCCGCTTTCGAGCGCAGCGAAATCACCACGGAGTGTCTGAAATTGGGCGGTGGGTTCAACCGGTCGTCGCAACACCTTTAATCTGAGAGGATTGGGAGGTGTCGCATGGTGACGTCACGGATCTGCTTTACCACGGAGCAGAAGGCCGAGCTCTGGGAGCGATGGAAGCAAGGTCAGAGCATTTCGTCGATCTCGCGGGCACTGGAGCGCCGGAACAAGGGCGGCGTTCAGCGGATCGCATCCTTACACGGCGGCATTGCTCCGGCAGCAAGGCGTAGAGCGGCCTCGGCGCTCGAGCTGGGGAGCGCGAAGAGATCTCTCGCGGGATTGCGGCAGGTCTTGCCATCCGCGCTAAGGCTACAGAAGGTGTTGCAGTGACCGGTTGAACCCACCTGCGCAAAGCTGTCGTTCGCGACGCTGACTTAGCAGTTGGCCCCGACCCGCCTGCCCCTTCGCGAAACCGCCAGCGACACTTCGCAGAGCCTACAGCTGAAGAAACTGCGGCACCTGCTGCGCTACTGGGGTACGGACTACGATTGGTCCAAGGGAGACCCAAGCTGAATGCCTTGCCGCAATTCGTGACCACCATCGACGGGCTGGATATAGCCGTTCCGGGCACGAAAACGCTTTGCCGCTGATCACTGACCCATGGCTGGCCCGGCTCAATTTTTCGAGTTGTTGAAGGTCGTCTGTCCGCTTACCGCCTCACCCCGCCAGCGGCAGCTGGTATTCCGGTGGGTCCAGCAGTTGGCGTCCGCCGGAAGCCAACGACGTGGACAGGGATCAAAAGGTCGGCGCCCGAGGAGAAGAAATCGTTTACCGCGCGGAATTGGAGCGGGTTCGATTGCTCGGCCATGGGGAACCCGAGAAGCACGTGATCTGGGTCTCGAGGACACATCCTGGCGCCGACCACGACATTCGATCCATCGACAAGGAGGGAAAACCCCTATGGCTCGAGGTGAAATCGACCATGGGGGTCGACGGCCGATTTGAATGGCCGCAGCGGGAGTTCGAAAAAGCGCTCCGTGAACGTGACCAATACATATTGTGGCGCGTTTACGAAGCCCACACGACGCATCCAATTGCGAAGCCGTTCGCCAATCCAGCTGGCCTGCTGGAACGGTGCATGTTGCGAGTGGACTGAGCGGAATGGTCGGATTTGTCGAGCCCAAATAAGCGACTAAGAGAACTCAACTCCTGGTGAAGTGGAACTTCCTTAGCGACTTCGAGGCACGGACGAGCCTGGCCGGCCAGCGTTTTCGCTTTTTTTCTGTTTCCAGACCGAGCTTCGCACACAACCCCTGGGCAGCGGCCGTGAATTAGCCCGCGGGAATGCAAGTGGGACCAGAGCATCCGGAACATGATCGAACGTGCGGCCGCCAAGTGGATGTCCTCGATCTTGTCCGGAGAGCTACCTGACACTTGACGGCTGTCGCCGGCCTGCGCCCAAGCGGACATTCAATCAATCAGCAGGGGGCAGATTAAATCCCAGAATAGGGCGTATCCGGCGGGCTCGTAACTTACCCGCCGAATAGACGGGAAAAGAAGCCACGCTTGGCCGGTTTCTGGGGGACATGCGGTGGTTGGACTCTGCCGCTTTCCTTTACCGGGTCCTCCCAGTCGGCCGGTTGCGTAACAACGCGCTTGGCCAAAGCCGGCGCCGCCAGCCCTAACGACACGGCCGAAGTTCGCGTTTGCTCACCTTTGACACCCATGACGGGGATTTCTATCGCCTCCTTGGCGCGTGTAACGGCGACGTAGAACAGTCTAAGTTCAGCAGCATCTTCACGCTCTTGTTGGGCCTTATCCGCAGTAGTCCGTGCCTCTCGGGTCTTCAAGAAGTCGTCCATCAGTCGGACATTCTTCCATTCCCGTCCCTTGGCTTTGTGGGCTGTCGAGATGACAAGCTCGGCTGCCTCCTCGCTGACCGATTGGTTGATAGCCCACAGGAGGCGCTTTTCGCCCTTACTCTGCACCAGATTGACGAACATGGTCAGGTGCTCGCCCTCGGTGGTCTTGGCGAAATCGACGACCGATTCCCAGTTTGTGAAACCGAAGAAGTCGGGGACGTCGGTCGGACGCCCCTCTTTCAAGTCGCGCACACCCCAGAGCAGCTCCTTGAGATCCTTGTTGTCGCCAACGAGATGTGGCTTGCAGCCCTCGTCGAGGCACTGGATTAGCGCTGTCATGACGTTCGCGTTGGTCCTCGCTAAGATGGCGTTGGGTTTGCAGCTGCCGACACGGCTTCGCAGGGCGGGATTGCCCGTCAACGGCACACTCTCACCGAGCCGCAGCAGCACGCGGGAGGCTTCACCAGCGATTTCCGGTCCGAACCGGAACGACTGGGTCAGCCCAACAATGGAGTCGGTTTTGATCGCGTCCATTGCATTCACCGCGCCGCGCCATTCGTAAATCTGCTGGTATCGGTCACCAACGTAGACAAGCTGAGCGCTTTGCCGCTGCAGTACGTCGAGCACCACGGGATTAGTGTCCTGCGCCTCATCGAGGAGTAAATAGTCCGCTGCAATCTGTGGCCTGGACAGGCCCCAGAGCTTTAAAAACCCGTCAAAACCCAGTGGGATCGCGTCCTTGGGGTCGCACATCCGCTGCCACACGTGCTTGGCATTGTTGCGGGCGAACTCGTTCACCGCCGCCAGACTGTCTTCATTGGCCGTAAGCAGGGATCCATGGCGAGGCACGTGTGCGTCAGAGATCTCATCGTCGCCGCTCTGCGCGAACCGTTTGACCGTCTGCTGGATCAAATAGGCTTGTGAAACTGTCTGTAGCGAATGGTCGCGGTCGACTCGCCAGGTCTTCTTAAACCCAAGGATCTCTGCGAGCTGCTTGGTGCTGACCTTCCCTGCGAACTTTTCCCTAGTTTCTTTATAACCAGAGTGCAGTGCCTTCAGCGCCAGCCTATGCGTTGTCGAGCAATCTACCGTCGGAGGAAACTTGTCACGGGCGTCCCCGACAATCGCCTTGTTGAAAGCGATATACTGGCCGCGGCGGCGAGTGCCGTGCGCAAGGAATTGCAGTGTCGCGGTCTTGCCTGTACCCGCATAAGCGTTGATACGGAGCGAGCCACCAGACAGGAAGGCTTCAATTGCCTGTTGTTGCTCTGCGGTAGGTTTGCGATCTGCGGTAGGTTTGCGACCTCCCCTCTTCCTCGCAACTTCCTTGCGCGCCACGGAGGGCTGGTCTCTACCATTTGTGAGACTTCGGTCGAAGAGGTCCGCCTGCTTTACATCCAGTGCGGACTTGGCACGCATCAAAAGTCTCCCGGCACGAGCTGTCTTCCTAAATCCGGCTTCACCAACGACGGCTTTGATTGCCTTGGAATTACCACTCGCGGTGGCTTTCTCCAGGATTGCCTCAAGCTGGTCGATGCTCAACGAACTAAATGGCCGCTTCATTCAAAATCCCCCCAGCCGATTTCGCGCCTATAATCAGGCTCGAGTCAAGTTGAGAACCCGAGCACGCCCGCATCGCGAAGGCGTGATAGTGCCGGTAAGCAAACGCGCCGACTCTTGTCGATCGTTCCCTTTCAAACGCGACCTTCACGCAAGCTGCCGACAATTATGCTGGCATGGGTAACTCTAATTGCTTTGCCGTTCAGAACCGGTACTAGCTTTCCTGCGACCAGCTTGTCGGGCGCGCCATAACGTTAATGAGAACCGCTGATGACTCCGCATGAATTCCTAATGAAATGGCGCAATGTCGAGTTGAAGGAACGCTCTGCCTCGCAGAGCCATTTCAACGATCTGTGCGCGCTTTTAGGAGTGCTAGACCCAGTGTCTGCTGATCCCACTGGAGATTGGTTTACGTTCGAGAGGGGTGCGAGCAAAACGAGCGGTGGCGAAGGCTGGGCTGATGTATGGCGGAGGGGCCATTTTGGCTGGGAGTATAAAGGCCGGCATGCCAACCTCGATAAAGCCTACAACCAGCTTCTTCAATATTCAGTCGCATTGGAGAATCCGCCGCTTCTGATCGTATCCGATATGGCCAGAATAATCATCCGGACCAACTGGACGAATAGCGTTCAGGAGACGCACGAATTCGCGCTCGACGATCTGATCGATGGCGCAGTGCGAGACCGGCTAAAAGCAGTTTTCCTCGATCCTGATATCTTTAAACCGAAAAAAACTCGCCAGGAATTAACCGAGGAAACCGCCGGAGAATTTGCTGAGCTGGCGCAGCGCCTGCGGGACCGTGGCCACGAAGCGCATCAGGTAGCGCATTTCGTCATCCAACTGGTATTTTGTATGTTCGCGGAAGATGTGGGCTTGCTGCCCGACCATCTCTTCACAAAAATGCTCGAGGTCAGCCGCAACGACCCGACGAAATTTACTGAAAATGCTGCGACGCTTTTTGGCGCGATGGCACACAAAGGGGGAAAGGTCGGCTTTACGGCGATCGATTGGTTTAACGGCGGCCTGTTCAAGGACAACCATGTACTACCGGTGACCGCCGATGACATCGTCAAACTGCTCGCGGCTGCTGGACGTGACTGGTCGCAGATCGATCCCTCAATTCTCGGTACGCTGTTTGAGCGGGGGCTGGACCCCGCTAAACGCAGTCAGTTGGGCGCGCACTACACCGACCGCGACAAAATCATGATGATCATCCGTCCGACAATCATCGAACCGCTCGAGGCCGAATGGGCTGAGGCGTTTGCGAAGGTTACTGCGCTCGTCGAGAACGCCCCGCGTCAGACGAAAGACAAGCTGCTGCGAGGGTCGGAGCTTGCCAAGCGCACAAGGGCAATCACCGAGGCGGAAACAATTCACAACGCCTTTATTGAGCGCCTTTCGAACTTCCGTGTCCTCGATCCCGCCTGCGGTTCCGGCAACTTCCTGTACGTCGCACTGCGGTCGCTCAAGGACATAGAGCATCGCGCTAATCTCGACGCCGAAGCTCTCGGCCTTCCACGCGGCTTTCCGCGTATAGGACCAGAATGTGTGCTTGGAATCGAACTCAACCCATACGCAGCGGAATTGGCGCGCGTTTCAGTCTGGATCGGCGAAATTCAATGGATGCGGCGCAATGGCTTCGACGCTGTGAAAGACCCGATCTTGCGGCCCTTGGAGACAATCGAGTGTCGAGACGCCCTTGTAGACTACGATGCCGAGGCGGACAATTGGGTGGAGTCAGTTTGGCCGACGGTAGATGTGATCGTCGGCAACCCACCGTTTCTCGGTGGGAAAAGCATGAGGCGCAACCTCGGCGACGAAACCACCAAAACCATCCGGCGTATCTATTCGGGGAGAATAGCTCCCTTCTCCGACCTGGTTTGCTACTGGTTTGAAAAGTCGCGAGCGATGATTGCAGAGGGGAGGCTTCGCCGGTGCGGCTTGGTAGCTACCAAGGCAATCGCAAAGAACGCCAATCTTCCAGTGTTAATACGATTGAGCGCCGACACTAGAATATTTAATGCTTGGCAGAATGAGCGGTGGGTGGTCAACGGTGCAGCAGTTAGGGTTTCCGTTGTTTGCTTCACTGGCAAAGACCCTATCAGGGGTACAAGCCTAAACGGAATTCAAGTCAAGCACATCAATCCGAACCTTACCTCAGGTATTGATACGAGCAGCGTCAAACGGCTCGGGCAAAATACGGGTTCCGTCTTCATTGGCGTGCAACTTAGCGGCCCTCTTACCGTCCCTCGTGAGCAGGCGAAGAAATGGTTGCAATCGCCGACGAACCCGAATGGCAGTCGGAATTCGAAGGTTCTCTCAGCTTACGCATCGACCGACGATATCGTTGGGCGTCCTACGGAAGAGTTTCTTATCGATTTCCCTCAAGGGCTGAGCAAAACGACTGCAAGCGAATTCGAGCTGCCCTTCGAGTACCTTCATAGCGCACGATATGATCCCCACAGGGACGGCCAGCTAGTCAGCTTTACGAACTACCGGACATCCACCCCCGGTCAAAACCCTTCCTGGTGGGAACCTCACCGATCACGCCGAGCAATGAGGGCGATCCTTCAGACGGTTGACCGCTATCTGGCTACGGCCGAAACTACCGAGCATCGAGTATTCCGCTTCCTTCCGTCGACGATGGTTCCGGATAAGACCCTTTATGCCTTCCCATATGCAGGTTTGACCGGCTTCGGGATTTTGCAGAGCTCTTTTCATGAAGTGTGGTCCACATACTTCGGCAACCGCATCGGCGCTGGAAATCAGCGGCGATACAATGCGTCGTTTGTATACCTTACCTTTCCCTTCCCCGAAGGTCTCACCCCCGACATTCTCGCTGCTGACTATGCCGTTGATCCTCGCGCAAATGCGATCGCGACCGCGGCCTCACGACTTGATGAATTGCGAGAGAATTGGCTCAATCCAGCCAACCTGATCGAGCGGGAGCCGGACATTGGGCCGGACTATCCCAATCGCATTGTGCCCAAGGATGAGCACGCCGCTAAGGAGCTCAACCAACGCACCTTGACCAACCTTTACAACGCAAGGCCCCAATGGCTGGCGAACGCTCACG
Source organism: Mesorhizobium sp. M0306 (assembly GCF_040321655.1). Lineage (NCBI taxonomy): Bacteria > Pseudomonadati > Pseudomonadota > Alphaproteobacteria > Hyphomicrobiales > Phyllobacteriaceae > Mesorhizobium > Mesorhizobium sp. M0306. The sequence continues at coordinate 25,809 of NZ_JAMYRY010000042.1, forward strand.
CCGAACTCGATGAGGCGGTGGCAGAAGCCTACGGCTGGGCCGACGATTGGCGAGCTGGAGTGCTCAGCGACGATGAGATCGTGGCCCGGCTGTTTGTCCTCAATCAACAACGCCCTTTGGCATCATAGTTCGGTCTGCTCGGGACAGTAGCCGGACTTGCCGCCACGGGGCAATGCAGGTTCAGGTATCACTGCGAATAGCGGAAAGACACATATGCAAAACGAAATTAATCAAACAGATTATGTCTTTAGAATATCATGCGTCATTATAACTTGAGATATGCTTTCCTAGATTTCTGTCGCTAGTGAGAACGTGCGATGCAGCGCTCCCCTCACCCTGACACCGCCCCGGAAGGACCCGCGATTTTCATAACCATTTGAAATCATTGCGCATCGCGGCGTACGGTATTGTCGCTCGGAATTTCGCCGCCGCAAAGCTCGATGATACGTGGCACTGAAAGCCAGGGTCGAAGCGTGGCCGTTCCGTTCGCTTGTCATCATATTTGCTGCGGTTTTTCAGATAATGGTCAGCGTCAGCGCGGAATGAGCGGACAAAGCCCCTAACCGTTTTGCTCTTCGCGGCGTAGTGCGGATACGTTTTAAGGTAGCGCAATCGAAGGCCCGCGCTCACCTTGCTTCATCGCATCCCGCTCGGGCATGGCCTCAAGTGTGGATAGCAGGCGAGCGGCCTCCTCCAACACCCGGCTCTCATCGGTTCCGATGTAGTGTTCCGCGACTTTGCGCATGATCCCCTGGGGCCTTCTCAAACTCGCCCCGATTGAGTGGAGGCGGAACTGTCGCCATAGGTAGAGCGGCCCCTGACGGACGACTTGCACGATCAAACATGGTCAAACCCCAATTTGTGGGGTTGTTGGGTTGCGAGGGGAAATCCCGGGAGCTTCCTAGAGAATGTCATTTCGCTTGTGGCAGGCCATTTGCATCTGCCAGTTTCCACACGGCTCCTGTGACTTCCCCACATTACCCAACAACCCCACATATCAAGCAGCCTCAAGAGCGGCCTAGCTTGGGAAGGATCCGATGAAGGTCATCCTCGCGGTACTCGCATCAGGCATGCTGAAGTGGGGCATCTTGGTGGCAGCTTTATCAGTTGCTGCCTTGGTCGCTGGGACATATTTCGGAGGGTCCAGTCTGGGCTTGTCCGAAGGTCAAGCAAGATTTTGGGACGTGACCCTCAAGTTCGTCGGCGGGATCGGCGCGCTATCGCCGGAGCCATCGTAACCATCCGCAAATTTTTAGATGAGCGGCGAGAGGCAATGATCAGGCACGCTGACGAACAACGAGAGACCACTCGCGTAGCGCTATTGGAGGCCCAAAAGCCCTTTAGCGAGAAGAGGCAGTCGGTCTACTACGAACTTGTGTCATCCACCGCAGCGATTTGTACGAGGGGCGAGGAAGACCCTGTTCGAATTGCTGCAGAACAGCGCTTCTGGGAACTGTATTGGGGGCCAGTACCGATGGTCTGCGATGGCACGGTTGGTTCGGCGATAAATCGCTTTGAGGAGACCCTCGCAACAAAGAGGGAAGATCTAAAGGAACTCCGGAATGCGAGCATGAAACTGGCGGAAGCCTGCCGGGAGTCACTCAGCTTCGGACCGCCGCACTAAGTGGCAGGCGAGGATTTCTATTTTTGGCCACCTACGCGCCACTCAACCAGCCCTCAACCGGACTCGGGCAACCCTTCGATGCAGATTTTCGGGCATTTGCTGTGAGGGTGAATTCGTCCATGGTCTCGACCATACCTCAGACTGCCGACCCCAGAAACGCGGCGTTTTTCTCGGCCGTCCGCACGTCACCCTCATCCGAATGCGTGCCGTCGACCAAGAACGTGGCGTAGTTGAACTTGTTGATACCGGCGTTTCGGTAGAGGTCGAAGACCGGCACCTTCAGCTTCCTCGCCTTGTCGATCATCGCGTCGACATATTCGTAGAGAGATAGGCCCAGGTTGCTATCAGGCGTCGTGTCAGCGTCGGCTGGAGCGTTTCGCCAGCGCGGCGCGACGAAGGCGATATGCATCTTCGGATATTGTCGCGGATATTTCCGAGACGATGAAGTTCATCGCCCCGCGAAGGCTGCTGCTTTCGGTGGTATCCGCATCGATACCCAGCGGAACGCCAGCCGACCAGTCATTCGTTCCGAAGCTGAAAAGGCAGACCTCGACACTGGCCCAGTCGATGGCTGCGGCGCTGTTGATAGCCCTGCGAAAATCCCCGTTTAAGGTGGGATCGGCGACATGATCTGCTTCCGCAGCGGCGATCAGACCGCTCCAGTCCCCGGTCTTAATGGCCGTTGCAAATTTGGTAGCTAAGTATTGCAGCGCCCTCGCATGCTCCGGCGTCGTGTTCTGGCCTGTATAGGCAAGGCGCGTTCCGGCAACTCCGATGTTGATCGTTTTTGCGCCCAGGCGCTCGCCCATCAAGCGATACCATTCGCCCCAATCGGTTTCCTTATCTTTACAGATGGACCTCAGCGAGCGCCCGGACGTGATCTCCTCGCAGATGTGGGCCGCAACCTCTTCTGAGTAGTCGGTAGACCGCGGTAGCGTCGTCACTCACTCGTCCGCATCAGTGGACGGCTCTGCCGGCTCTTCAGGTGCAGGCAGCTTCCCAGCCTTGCCGGCTTTGCCCTTGGCAGCCTTGGCGATACGGAGCACCTTGGCGCCGGCCTTGGCGATCGTTTCGGCCCGGCCCTCGCCGCCCGTGCTGCCTTCTGGGAAGCCCCAGCCGTCAAGGTCATTGAGCGGACCACCGCGAACCGTGCCGATCATCACGCCATCGGCGACTTGCTCGACTGTGCCGGAGCGAATGTTAGGCAGGCCGCCCTCAAACTGACCGATGTTACTGACGATTTCCTGTCCTTCTTCGTCTTTGATGATGGTTGCGTAACGTGTCGACATGTAGTCACTCCTTGGCTGTTCGTTCCAATGATTTGTCCGCCAGCAGAGCGTGCGATTGCTGACAGATATCGGATCTGATCAAGCCGGATCGGCTCAGCGCGATCGCGATCACGCTTCCGCATCTTCACGGAGGGCTGTAGCGTAGCCTTGAGGGGAATGGGCAACACAAAGTTCGCAGTTTCGTTCAGCCCGGGGAGACGATCATTTTCCCGCATGAGGCGCACTGAGCTCGGCCGAGTCCAATGCTGCCCCCATTAGCTGGTTGCACGTCGAGCACCTCGAGGATGGATGCTTCGCCGACGAGTTGGCCGAAACGCACCTGGCTCATGCGATCGGATGGAGAGCGGGCTGTCGCTATGCGATTTCTTCTAAGCCCAACGCGAGCATGCCCTACCCCGAACGAAGTAGGTGACGGAGGCCATGCAGCTTCGGTGTCATTCAAACGGCGGTTGCGCCTCGGCCGCCGCAGCGCCGTTCCAGCCGGCTCATGCTGTCCACGGTGACACGGCGGTTGTTCTCGATCCGAATCACGCCGTCCATTCTCAGGCTGGTCAGCTGACGGCTCACGGTCTCGTTTGTAATTCCAAGGAAATCAGAGATGTCGGCACGCGTCATCGGCAGCTCGAAGCACGCCGACCTGGCCGCCGGGTTAACACTGGAATCGATGTTCCGGGCGATCATGAGGAGAAAGCTCGCCACCTTCTCCGGTGCGGTCTTGCGCCCCAGAGTAACCATCCATTCGCGTGCTTCGTCGAGTTCGTTCAGCGTCTGCTTGAGCAGGCGATGCACAAATTCCGGTGATTCCTTCATCATCCGTTCGATGGCCGCTCTCGGAAACGAGCATAGCGAGACAACTGTTGCCGCTTGCGCATTGATCGCGCTTTTCACCTTGAAGGGCCGTCCCAGAAAATCCGGCGCGAACTGGAGGCCGACGATCTGCTGGCGGCCGTCCGAAAGGCTCTTCGTCAGCTTCACCACGCCTGAAAGCACGTTTGAATAGCTGTCGACCGCCTCGGCGTCGCCGATCAGTTCGACCCCCGGCTCGATTTTGTGCCGCGACGAAGTCTTGGCTAGCCGAGCCAAATGGTCTGGTTCGAGCGCACCACAGACACCGCGGTGCCGTGCCTCGCAAGACAGGCAAAGAACGGGAATGCCGGAACTGTGAATATCCTGCCGTAATGTCATTCGATCGGTCTACCGGTCCAGTGCAGGCAGGATAGCAATCGACGGTAGAAAAATCCTTGCGGCAGTTTGTCCGTGCTGAAGGTTGATCGAAATCAGGGCTTAGGCTCATCCAAGCATCCACAGTTCCGGCGACGCAAACACGGTGGACCACGACATGCGACCGGAGCTAGCTGCCAGACTTGGCGAGAATGTCCCGCGCTATACCAGTTATCCGACCGCGCCGCATTTCCATACGGGGGTCGATGCTGTCGTCTACCGAGGCTGGTTGGAGGCGCTCGAAGGCGGTGACGAGATATCGCTTTACCTGCATATTCCCTATTGCGACAGGCTCTGCTGGTTCTGCGCGTGCTATACCAGACAGACGCGCCACTATGAGCCGGTAGCCGCTTATCTGCGCTCGCTGTATGCGGAGATCGCGACGGTTGGCGGCCTTGTCAGCGGCAAGGGCCGAGTTCGCGCAGTTCATTTCGGGGGCGGTTCGCCGACGATGCTGAGGCCCGAGGACATGCTGACACTGGGCACGGTGCTGCGGGACAGCTTCGTTTTTCTCGGCGATGCGAAGGTCAGCGTCGAGATCGATCCGAACAATACGGACGAAGCCCGCCTTGATGCGCTTGCCGAAATCGGCATGACGCGGGCGAGCCTCGGGGTGCAGGATTTCGATCCGAAAGTGCAAAAGGCGATCAACCGCGAGCAAAGCTTTTTGCAGACCAAGGCAGTCGTCGACCAAGTTCGTTCCCGCGGAGTGGATTCCGTGAACCTTGATCTGCTCTACGGCCTGCCGCATCAAACCAGGGAGACTCTGTGTTCCACCGTGGCGCAGGCGCTCACCCTGGAACCGGACAGGATGGCGCTGTTCGGCTACGCTCACGTGCCCTGGTTCAAGAAACATCAGACGATGATCGACGAGGCATGGCTCCCCGGTCCCACGGAGCGGTTCGCTCAATCGCGACTTGCCGCGCGAGCGATTGTGGACGAGGGCTATGAATCAATCGGGCTCGACCATTTCGCAAAGCCGGGCGACGCGTTGGCGGTAGCGGCCCGCGCGGGCGCTTTGCACCGCAATTTTCAGGGCTACACGGACGATCGCTGCGAGACATTGATCGGACTTGGCCCTTCGTCGATCAGCCGTTTTCGCCAGGGCTACGTGCAGAACATGCCTTCGACCGGCGAATACGGCCGCGTGGTTGCAGACGGCAGGTTGGCGGCTGTGCGCGGCATCGTGCTCTCCGACGACGATCGCGTCCGGGGATGGATCATTGAACGGCTGATGTGCGATTTCGCCTTCTCGGCTGTCGATCTGGTGGAGAGCTTCGGGCAAGCCGGCCAAAGGCTCCTGCTTCAGGCGAGCTCCATCGCCCTTAAGGATCCCGCTCAACTGCTTGAACTGCAAGGCGACAGTTTCGTCGTACCGGCGGCAAATCGCCCCTTCGTGAGGAGCATTGCGGTGAAGTTCGATAAATATTTTGAAAGTGCAAAGGCCAGGCACTCAGCGGCAGTCTGAGCACCGCACAGGAACGGTCATGGTTTCAATCGATCGTGAACCGATTGCGCTACATTTTTGTCTCTTCATAGGCGACCGTCGCGTCGAGATAGGATTTCTGATCGGACCAGATGCGAAGACCTTTGGCATAGCGACGATGTCGTCCAGTCGTGCCTTCCATTTGTTGCGACCAGAGGGCTGCTTGCCACCTTTCTGCGGCGTGCCCAAGTGATGTTTGTTTTTATCGTCTGTTCGCGACAGTCTCACTCTGCCGCGCCAGTCTCGCCAGGTGCCTGTTCGCGCTTCGCGACGACGGCAGGATCATTGATGAAATCGGTCCTGCGCCCCGGGCTTGCTGCCTCGTTGGCTTCGATCATTCCTTCGGTAGCGCATAACGGACAACGCGCAACGTTTCCTCGTCTTCGAGGATCACTTCAAGAACCTGGTTCACAAGATCATCGTCGTCCAGCTCGATCAGCGCCATTTCGAAAAGTTCGATCTGCGTGTCGAGATCCATGCCTGGCGGGCCGTTTAGGCAAACAAGCCCTGCGTGGATGGCAACATCTGCATACTGTCCCTTGGTGCCCGGGTTATCCTTTGGCCCCCTAAAATCCACCGAGTTCTTGGTTACGAAGGTCCAGTCGCCTTCAAGAATGATCGGCTTGAGCTCCCAGTCCTTGAGCCCGGCGAGCCCCAGCCAGACAACGTGGCTGGTCTCGCAATGACCCTTCCCATGCGCAATTTTTGCAAGCTCGGGGGTGAGACATTCATCGATCAGGAACTTCATCCCGCCTTCCTAAGACGCGGAACACGGCGATCGGAAGTGATGACGGAGCCTTTTGGAAGGTCTCCAGTACGAGGACGCCCTCGCAGGGGGTTCGCCTCTGCATAAATCGCCGCGAGCCGTACCTTCTCCGTGTCAAGGCTCGGGTAGGCCCCAAGAATGCGCTCAACCGAATGACCGACAGTGACTGATGCCGCGACATCATACACTGGGACGCGAGTGTTACGGATAACGGGCGTGCCGCTGAGCACGTCATCCGACGACGTGACCATCTCGCGAGCCGCCTCGAGATCGGACAGACGTTCACTCGTGCTCTTCAGGAACGGCATCAGATCGATCGTTAGAAAGTCGTCTCGCACGGTCCAGTCCTCGCGCAGCAGTGCCGCCCAAGCGAGCGAGCGCGAGCGTGTTAGCTTGGGCTCAACCGTCCTGATCGCAAACAGTCGTTCTTCCGAGGTTAGACGCTTTGCGGTCTCGAAGTAGAAGCTGATGAAGGAGCAGGCTCCAGCCAGGACGTGCCGGCCGTTGTCAACCGATACGAAGGCATCGGGCAGGATGCGTTCATCGATTGCGCGATTGACATCTCGCAGGCTTACACGCGAGACCACGGCGGCCTCGGTTGCCTTCAGCATTTCGGCTACAGCTGCCATGGTCGCTCCTAAATAAATCTTCCGACGCATCGGAGATATATAATGAGAGCGTGCCTTTTTCAATGCCTGATGGCGATTTTGACCTTCACAACTTGGCCGAGCTTCTGAGCTGGCTTTCTTTTTTTGGCGTCCAGCCGCCCCCAAAGTCACTGCAACACGGGCTTGAATTCCCCGGTTCTCGAAAAGGCGGCCAGGTCGGCATCATCCCCTTAGCAGCCGTACATCCAGTTCAATCGGCCGGAACTAACGGCTGCCATTGCCCCAGATATCCGCCGACCGAAGCCGATCCCTTTCAGGCAGCGAACGGACTCCCCTCCATGGCAAGAGCTCACTCGGGAGACCTGGGGCAAGCTCCTGGGCAACCTACTGAGCGAAAAATAACGTCCCGCCTCCATAAGCACGCAGCTAACAGGCGGCGGCTGCTGTGGCCCGCCTGAACAGGATAGTTACTCTCGTGCCCTCATTCGGGCTGGAGTTCACGTCGAATTGCGCGTTGGCGTTTTCGATCAGCGAGCGCGCAATCAACGCGCCGAGCTTACCGTGCTTGGGCCATGTCTCGCCTTCTGGCAGGCCGATACCGTCATCGGCGACGACCACCCGGCAGCCTTCACCCTCAACGATGCTGTGCAGGGTGATCGTGCCTCCCTCGCGTCCTTGAAAAGCATGCTTTAGTGCATTGGTCAGCAGTTCGTTCACTACCAGTCCGGCGGGCATGGCGACATTCATCGAAACTGGGTAGGTGTCCACGCTCATGTCGAGCCGGATGCCCTCTGTAGTATGCGCGGTCATGACTCCCGATGCGATTTGACTGAGATAGACGCCGAGATCAACCTCGTCCTTTGGTTCGTCACCGGAAAGTTCTTGGTAGAGCATCGCCAAGGTATCGACACGTCCTGCTAGGCGCTCGAAACGCTTTTGGTCCGGCTCTACCGCATTGCGCGTTTCGATTCGGATCAGGGCGGTGATCATCTGCAAATTGTTCTTGACCCGGTGCTGGAGTTCGCGCAACTGAACGTCTTTTTCACGGATGCGCTCCTCGATCTTGCGGCTGTCAGTCTGGTTGTAATCGACCTCCCGACAACTCGGCCAGTCTGACCTGGCCGATTCCGAGCAGCGCCCGCGCCGCGCGCATCTGTGCGGAACTGATCAAGGCAGCATCCCTCGTCTGGCCACATAAAGCGGCACTAAACGTTATAGTCACGTCTCCTTCATGGGTGCGTCTCAAGAAGTAGCGATCTTCTGACTCGCCCTCCCCAATGGGGAGTGAACGTATCCGATGATAATTTTGTCCGATAGCGCGACCTGAAGTCCCCATCTCTTTCATAAGCACACGCAATTCGGCTGGAGGAGCGAGACAGAAGGTTCGAAAACCTTCCAAGAACCCCAGCAGTTCCGGAGTACGCGAATTGCGGAGCTCTATTGCTGCCGATGTCAGCGCACGGTTCCTTTACGGCGGCTTCGTGCCCTGCCCGCAATGCCTGAGCGGCGTTCGCGCGAGCAGGCCAGCCGCAACCGCCCCTCGAAACGCCGCCGACTTGATCCTCCGCCACCCAAAGCGCCGAGGGTCCGCTCGCGAGGGCCTTTGCCGATCGAACTTCATCCGGGTCGCCCACCGCGCGCGACGACGAGCGTTGCCATTGCGTTGCTGAGCAGATTCGTGAACGCACGGCATTCGAACATGAAGTGGTCGACGCCAAGGATCAGCGTCATGCCGACGAAAGGGGCGGTCGGGACGACAAAGAGCGTTGCAGCCAAGGTGACGAATCCAGTACTGGTAATGCGATCTGCTCCTTTCGAAGGGAGCATGGCGAAAAAAAGCAGCAGCACCTGATCGCCGATTGACAGATCGGTGCTCGTCGCCTGCGCGATGAAGAGGGCCGCCAGGGTCATGTAGATATTCGTGCCGTCCAGATTGAACGAATATCCGGCCGGGATGAC
>NZ_JAMYRY010000043.1:0-33650 GCF_040321655.1 Mesorhizobium sp. M0306
CCTCCACTCCAGCCAGCATCTTGAATCACAAAACAGATAAATCTGGAATCCCCTTTGATTCCGTCAAAGGGGGAACCGCTCTAAAGCACGTCGCGTTCGACCTGCCTCATGCGACACGCTTTAGGTTCTTGTTTTGACGCATGTCGTCATCGCAAAACCGCTGCACACCTTGCGCGACATGCATTAACTATCGAGCAGCGCCTGCAGAGTCTCGATGCGGTCGGCTTCGGCCGCCGGCTTGTCCCAGCGCAGCCGCGAAATGCGCGGAAAGCGCATGGCAACGCCGGATTTGTGCCGCGTCGAGCGGTTGAGCCCTTCGAAGGCTACCTCAAGCACCAGCCCGTTCCTGCGGTCGGCACGCACCGAGCGGACCGGGCCGAAGCGCTCGATCGTGTTGTCGCGGACATATTTGTCGATTTGCCTCAGTTCCTCGTCGGTGAAGCCGAAATAGGCTTTTCCCACCGGCACCAGCTCCTCCGATCCTTCCGGCCCGGACCAGACGCCGAATGTGTAGTCGGAATAGAAGCTCGAGCGCTTGCCGTGGCCGCGCTGGGCATACATCAGCACCGCGTCGACCGTGTGCGGATCGCGCTTCCATTTGAACCACGGACCCTTCGGCCGCCCGGCCACATAAGGCGAATCCCAGCGCTTCAGCATGACGCCTTCGATGACCGGATGCAGCGGCTTGCGGCGCAATTCCTCCAGCGCCTGCCAGTCGGTGAATTCGACCAGTGGTGAGATATCGAAGCGACTCGGATCGAGTGTCCTCACGAAGGCCTCAAGCCGGCCGCGCCGTTCGCGGAAGGGCAATCCCCGCACATCCTCGTCACCAATCTGCAGCGCATCGTAGCAGCGCATGAAGGCCGGGTATTGCTGCTGGATCTTGGGTGACACGCTCTTGCGGTTCAGCCGCTGCTGCAGGTCCGAGAAGGTGCCCGTCGCCTGCCTGGGGTCACCGACCAGAAGCTCGCCGTCGAGGGCGCCGGAAAAATCCATCGCCTCGGCAAGGTCCGGAAAGGCGCCGGAGACATCGTCGCCGGTGCGCGAATAGAGCCGGCGAATGCCGCCTTCGCAAACCGCCTGGACGCGGATGCCGTCCCATTTCCATTCGGCCGCGTAGTCGGCCGGGTCGAGCTTTTCGAGATCGCCGTCACCGACGGCATTCGACAGCATCACTGGCCTGAACAGCGCCAGCGCCGTTTTCCTGGGTTTTTCCGCCTTGCCCTCCAGCCAGGCGAACAGCGCCGTATAAGGCGGCGTCAGCCCGTGCCAGAGTTCCTCGATCTCGGCGATATCGACCTTACCGAAATCGGCCAGCGCCTGCTTGGCCAGCCGCGCCGAGACGCCGATGCGCAGGCCGCCGGTGACCAGCTTTATGATGGCGAAGCGCGCCGAAGTGCTGGCGCTGTCGAGCAGCCGGGCCAGCACTTGCGGCCCGTCGGAACGGCTCGCCGCCTGCAGCTTGGCCACCACCTCGGCCAGCGTCGGCTCGTGGTTCGCAATATCGACCGGCGCTTGCGGCCAGACCAGCGACACGGTCTCGGCCAGATCGCCGACATAGTCGTAGGAATAGCCGAACAGCACCGGATCCATGCGCTCGATCACCAGCGTGCGCAGCATCGCCGGCTTGACCGCGGCGATGGACAGATCGCCGGTGATGGCCGCCAGCGCCAGCCCGCGATCCGGATCCTCGACGCTGCGGAAATAGTCGGTCAAAAGCGTCAGCTTGCCATTGCGCGACGGCGTCAGGACGAGACGGTCGAGAAGCTCGGCGAAGCGGTTCATGGGAGGGGCGCCAACAGGATAGGTTTGCGCTCTGTCACACCCCAGAGGGGGGTGTGAAGGATCGCGGCGCCCGCGATTGGTGGTTCAACAATTGCCATCAATCGCCCTCGTCCTCATAACCGACGAGATGCAGTGGCCTGGCGGCGATGCCTTCGAGTTCGCACCAGCGCACCAGCGCCTCCTCGCGGCCATGCGTTACCCAGATTTCTTCCGCGCCGGTCTCCTTGATCGTCGCCGTCAGTTCGTCCCAGTCGGAGTGATCGGAGATGATCAGCGGCAGCTCGACGCCGCCCTGCTTGGCGCGCTGGCGAATGCGCATCCAGCCTGAGGCGAAGCACGACATCGGATCGGGAAAACGCCGCGCCCAGCGATCGGCGAAGGCGGATGGCGGGCCGACGACGATGGCGCCGGCAAAGTCGCTTTTTTGGCCGGTCTCGACGGTCGCCGGTTCCAATGTGCCGAGATCGATATTTTGGCTCTGGTAATACTCGCTGAGCTTGGCCAGCGCGCCATGGATGTAGATCGGCTTTTCGTAGCCGGCATCGCGCAGCAGGCGCATGACGCGCTGCGCCTTGCCGAGCGCATAGGCGCCGACCAGATGCGTGCGCTCGGGAAACTGCTCGGTCGATCTCAGCAGCCGGGCGATCTCTTCGCTATCGGGCGGATGGCGGAACACCGGCAGGCCGAACGTCGCTTCGGTGATGAAGACGTCGCATTTGAGCGGCTCGAACGGCTCGCAGGTCGCGTCCTTCTGGCGTTTATAGTCGCCGGACGCGACGATGCACGTACCTTGATGCGCCACCTTGATCTGCGCCGAGCCCAGCACATGGCCGGCCGGGTGAAAGCTGACGGCCACACCGCCAAGCGCAATCGTCTCGCCGAGCACCGCGGCTTGCGTCGTTCCGGCAAAACCTTCGCCGTAACGCAGGCCCATAATGTCGAGCGTCTGCTGCGTCGCCATCACCGAGCGGTGGCCGGAGCGGGCATGGTCGGAATGGCCATGCGTGATCAGCGCCCGGTTGACCGGCCGCACCGGGTCAATGAAGAAATCGCCGGGCGGGCAATACAGCCCTTCCGGCCGGGGATGAAGCAGGTCGCTGGCGCGCATGGCCCCAAGATAGGCGCTAATTCCGGCGCGGGAAGCCTGTTGTAAGTCACTGCTGACTCCAGCATAGAGCGCAAGCCGGCTGCAACACCCGGCGGAACTCGATCACAATGAAACCGCTCCAGACCTCGTCCGGCGATTTGACCGCCGACCGCCGCGCCGACTATGCCGAAATGCTCTATGCATCCGGCGATCATGCGGCAGCGGCGGAATTGCTGCTCGGCGCGCTCGAACTGGCGCCGCAATGGGCAGCCGGCTGGTTCCGCCTCGGCGAGATGCAGGAGACGGCGGGCGCGCCCGATCTCGCCGCGCAGGCCTGGACGACGGCACTGCGGCTCGACCCGGCGGACAGGCTCGGCGCGGTGCTCAAGCTGCAATTGATCGGCAGGACAGCGGCGGCCCAGGCGCCGCCCAGCGCCTTTGTCGAGACGCTGTACGACCACTATGCCGGGAGCTTCGAGGGTGAGCTGGTCGACAGGCTCGGCTATCGTCTGCCCGAATGCCTCGACCGCGCCATCCGGGCAGCACGGGCGGGCCGGTTTTCGCTGGTGCTCGATCTCGGCTGCGGCACCGGCCTCATGGGCCAGAAGCTGCGGCCGATAGCGGATCGGCTGGAGGGTTACGACATCTCGGCCGGCATGCTGAGGCAGGCGCGCGCCAAGGGTGTCTACGATCTGCTCGTCAAGGCGGACCTGCAGGAGTTTTCCTATTCTGGCCCGAAAGCCGATCTGGTTACGGCGGCCGATGTGTTCATCTATGTCGGCGCACTCGACAAGGTGGTGAACAAGATTGCCGGAATGCTTGCCGGCGGCGGTTTGTTTGCGTTCTCCGTCGAGACGCTCGCCGGCGGCGACTCGTCTGGCAGCGGCGATTTCGCCTTGCTGCCGTCCCGCCGCTACGCGCATTCGCAAAGCTATGTAGAGCGGGTTCTGGACGCCAACGGCTTTTCGGTCCTGTCGCTGCAGGCAACGATTATCCGGCAGGATCGCCGCGAACCGGTCGAAGGGCTGGCCGTAGTGGCAAGCTTGCTTTCCGGCAGCGTAAAATCTGGCTAAGACTCCTGCCGCTGCGCAGGAGCGCGGCAGCTGCGAAAGACAAGGAGCACGTTCATGCGCTGGAACATGATGGTCTTGGCGTCTTGCCTGGCGATGGCCGGCTGCGTCGGCAATTCGATGTCCGAACGGCAGGACGAAAACGTCCAGTCCTCGCTGCTATATGACAAGGTGCCTTGCGATCAATTGCTGGCGCAACGAAACGGCCTGGCGCAGCAATATCATTTGCCGGTGGACGCCAAGCCGTCCTTCTCCAACCCGGCGACGGGCTTTGGCCCGTTCACGCCGGACACGCGCTCAAAAGCCAAGCGTGACGCCGACCAGGCAAGCGGCAAGATCGACGCCATGAACCGGTCGATCAGCCGCCGCGAATGCGGCAAGCCGGCCAAACAGAACAAGTTCGGCCTGACCTGACCGGATCCTAATCCGCCACCTTCCATTGCTCCCGCGAGGCGCTGGCGGGATAGACGCCGAGTATGCGCATCTCGCGCGAGAAAAACCGCAACTCGTCGAGTGCCAGCTTCACCAGCGGATCGTCGGGATGGCCCTCTATGTCGGCGTAGAACAGCGTCGCTGTAAACGCACCGAGCTGGTAGCTTTCCAGCTTGGTCATGTTGATGCCGTTGGTGGCGAATCCGCCCATCGCCTTGTAGAGCGCCGCCGGCACGTTGCGGACGCGGAAGATGAAGGTCGTCATCATCCTGGCGTCGGCCGAGGGGCGTTCGGTCCATTGCTTGTTCTTAGTCAGCACGACGAAGCGGGTGACGTTGCTGTCGGTGTCCTCGACATTCTCCTCGATGATGTCGAGCCCGTAGAGCGTCGAGGCCAGCGCCGGCGCCAGCGCGGCCATGGTGCGGTCCTTCATCGCGGCGACCATCTTGGCGGCGCCCGCGGTGTCGCCGGCAACCGTCGCCTTCCAGCCGTTCTTGCGGATGTATTTGCGGCATTGGCCGAGCGCGTGGATGTGGCTGTGCACGGTCCTGATCTCGTCGCGCCTGACGCCGGGCAGCACCATCAGCTGGAAGTGGATCGGCAGGAAATATTCGCCGATGATGTGCAGCTTCGATTCCGGCAAGAGGTGATGGATGTCGGCGACGCGGCCGGCAATGGTGTTCTCGATCGGGATCATGGCCAGATCGGCCTTGCCGGTCTCGACCGCGTTGAAGGCGTCCTCGAAGGTCGGGCACGGCAACGGCTCCATCGACGGGAACATGTTGCGGCAGGCGGTGTCGGAATTGGCGCCCGGCTCGCCCTGGAAGGATATTTTGTTGGTCTTTTCAGGCATGCGCAGAGTCTCGGGAATTGGGGAAGAATTTCTTAGTTGGAAAGGAGCGCCCTGGCGCGTTCGAGATCGTCCGGCGTATCGACGCCAAGCGGCACCGACTGCACGATCTCCGCATCGATGCGCATGCCGGCCTCCAGCGCCCGCAATTGCTCCAGCCGCTCGCGGCGCTCCAGCGGCGACGGCCTCAGCGCAACGAAGCGTTCGAGTGCGGCGCGGCGATAGGCATAGAGGCCGATATGATGGTAGAGCGGGCCTTCGCCCCAGGGCGCGGTGGCGCGGGTGAAATAGAGCGCCCTGAGCCGTGTCGCCGAGAGTGGCGAGCCGACCAGCTTGACGACATTCGGATTGGTCTTTTCCTCGTCGCGGACGATCTCGACGCAGAGCGTGGCGATATCGACCGCAGCGTCCTCGAAAGGCTTCAGCGCGGCGCCGATAATAAGGGGGTCGATAGTCGGCAGATCGCCCTGCACATTGACGATCGTCTCGACGCTGTTGCCAGGGTCGAGAATGGTCAGCGCTTCGAAGATGCGGTCGGAACCGGTTTCGTGGTCCGCCCGCGTCATCACCGCCTCGAAATCATGCGCGCGCACCGCCTCCGCAACGCCTTGCGTATCGGTGGCGACGACCACCCGGCCGAGCCCCGCTTCGGCGGCGCGGCGGGCGACGTGGACGATCATTGGAGTGCCGGCAATGTCGGCCAGCGGCTTGCCCGGCAGGCGGGTCGAGGCCATGCGGGCCGGGATCAGGATGAGCGTGGACATGAGGCGGGCAGGGGCTCGAAAAAGAGGAGGACAAAAGTGGCAAAAGGTCTCACTGGCAGCGCCCTTATAGGTGTTGCAACGCCGGAGCAAAAGACCTAGTTTCCGCGCGATTTGACCGCCTCGCAGGGTGGTTCACGATACCGACGGACGGAGTGGACGGATCGGTCCGCCGGAAAAGGGAGCCTGGGGCGTATGGATTCCAACGAAGTCAACAAGCTGCTCGCCGCTTTCCTCGGCACCGTGTTCATTGTCTTTTCCGTTGGCATCGTGTCCGACGCGCTGTTTGCCTCTCCAGCGCCGGAAAAGCCCGGCTTCGCCATCGAGGCGACCGAGCCCGCCGAAGGCGGCCCGGCCGCTCCCGCCGCGGAGGCCAAGCCGATCGCCGAGCTGCTGACCACCGCCAACGCCGAAGCCGGCGCCGCCATCTTCAAGAAATGCCAGGCGTGTCATTCCGGCGAAAAGGGCGGCCCCAACAAGGTCGGGCCCGATCTGTGGGACATCATCGACCGTCCGGTCGCCGAGCATGAGGGCTTTGCCTATTCTGCCGGCATGAAAGAGTTCTCCAAGGGCGGCAGCGAGAAGTGGACCTACGACAACCTGAACCACTTCATCACCTCGCCGAAGAAGTTCGTGAAGGGCACGGCGATGGGCTTCGCCGGCCTGCCGAAAGATGAGGACCGCGCCAACGTCATCGCCTATCTGCGCACGCTGTCGGACAATCCGAAGCCGCTGCCGGCACCCGGCGCCTCGGCCGAGAACGCGCCCGCCAAGCCGGCCGAAGGTGCAGCCCCTGCCAAGCCGGCAGAAGGCGCGGCGCCAGCCGCTCCGGCCGCACCCGCAAAATAACAAAACTGTAATGACATAATCCTTGAAAAAGCCGGGTTCAGCCCGGCTTTTTCGTTAGGAAAAATGCATATGCGACGACAAAGCCGCTCGGTTGCGGTTTTCAGCGGCGCCAAATGATCTAGATTGGGCCCAGACGCTATGGTGACGGCGCTATATCGCGAAGGGGAGAACGCATGACGGTTGGCCGAGCGCGGACGCTTCTGAAATCGGTGCTGATGCTGGCTGCTTTTGCCGGCGGCCTGCAGGCGGCCTTCGCGGACGAATGGCGCACGACCTCGTCGCTGATCGGCGAATCCAAATACGGCGACAATTTCAAACACTACGATTATGTCAATCCAGATGCACCAAAGGGCGGCACGCTGAATTCGGTGGCGCCCGGCACGTTTGACAGCTTCAATCCCTACATCGTCCAGGGTTCTGCCGCCGCTGGCTTCGTCCCTTTTGGCGGCGGTCTGCTCTACGACACGCTAATGGAGCAGGCGACCGACGAAGGCAGCACCAGCCATTCGCTGGTCGCTGAAGCCTATAAATATCCGGCCGATTATTCCTCGGCGACCTACCGGCTCGATCCGCGGGCGAAGTGGCATGACGGTCAGCCGATTACCGTCGACGACGTGATCTGGTCGTTCCAGGTGCTAAAGGCCAACAGCCCGCAATATAGCCGTTATTTCGAGAACGTTACCGATGCGGTCGCAATCTCCGATCGAGAGGTCGAGTTCCATTTCAGCCAGAAGGGCAATCGCGAACTGCCCAAGATTCTCGGCGATCTCGTCGTACTGCCCAAGCACTGGTGGGAAGGCAATGACGCCAACGGCACGAAGCGCGACGTCACCCGGCCGACGCTGGAGCCGCCGCTGGGTTCGG
Source organism: Mesorhizobium sp. M0306 (assembly GCF_040321655.1). Lineage (NCBI taxonomy): Bacteria > Pseudomonadati > Pseudomonadota > Alphaproteobacteria > Hyphomicrobiales > Phyllobacteriaceae > Mesorhizobium > Mesorhizobium sp. M0306. The sequence goes on from NZ_JAMYRY010000043.1 coordinate 7,699, forward strand.
CCGCCTACAAGATCGCCAGCTTCAAGCCAGGTTCGGAAATTGTATGGCAGCGCGTGCCTGACTATTGGGCCGCCAAGTTGCCGGTGAAGATCGGCCGAGAGAATTTCGACACGAAGCGGTACACCTACATCCTCGATGAGAATGCAGCTTGGCAGGCATTCACCAAGGGAGGGCTTGAGGACATCAACGCGGAAAACAGCTCCAGACGCTGGTCGACGGCGTATAACTTTCCCGCGATCAAGCAAGGCGACGTCATCAAGAGGGAGTTCAAGACCGAGTCGCCCGAGCCGATGCAGGGTTTCGCGCTTAATCTGCGACGTCCGCAGTTTCAGGATCGACGCATACGCGAGGCGTTGACCGACGTGCTCGATTTCGAAAGCATGAATCGTACGCTGTTCTTCGGTCTTAACACCCGCACGAGCAGCTATTTCCAGGGCACCGACCTGGCGTCCAGCGGCCTGCCGAAAGGCAAGGAGCTGGAGATTCTCGAGCAATATCGTGACAAGCTGCCGCCTGAAGTGTTCACCGAGGAATTCAAACTGCCGGTCTACGACACGCCGCAGGCGGAGCGTAAATACCTGAAGTCCGCGGTCGACCTGTTCGCCAAGGCTGGTTGGGTCATCAAGGGCGGCAAAATGGTCAATGCCCAAACGGGCCAGCAATTCAAGCTGGAGATCCTGGGACGGGACCCGACAGACGAAGTCATCGCAAATCCCTACGTCGATAATTTGCGAAAGATCGGTATTGATGCCGCACTTCGCATTGTTGACCCCAGTCAATATGTGAACCGCACCCGCAGCTTCGACTTCGACATGGTGACGGGGATCTTCCCACAGTCGGATTCGCCCGGCAACGAGCAACGCGACTTCTGGAGTTCAAAAGCCGCCGACGCACCTGGCTCACGCAATCTGATGGGCATTAAGGATCCGATTGTCGACGCGCTGGTCGACCGCGTTATCTACGCCACCGACCGCGACGATCTGGTTGCTGCCACCCATGCGCTCGACCGAGTTCTATTATGGAACTACTATGTCGTGCCGCAATGGCATAGGCCGGTGGTCTGGCTGGCCTACTGGAACAAGTTCGGCATGCCTGAAAAGCAGCCTGCCTATTTAGGCGTGGACACGGATTCCTGGTGGATCGATCCGGACAAGGAAAAGGCGCTGGCGGCCAAATACAAGAGTGGCAATTGATGGCGGCGCTGCCCCGTCGCTACTTCCTCGCCCTGGGCGGTGCCGCCGCGGCAGCTGCATGGCTGCCCGGCCGGGCTTTCGCCACGATCCCGACCGGCGTGAAACTGCACGGCCTGTCCGCCTTCGGCGATCTCAAATACGCGCCGGATTTCAAGCATTTCGACTATGTCAACCCGGACGCTCCCAAGGGCGGCCGGATGAATTTCGCCCCGCCGAACGCTACCTTCAATCAAAGCTTCCTGACTTTCAACACGTTGAACTCGCTGGTGTTGAAGGGGGATTCGCCGCCGCGCACCGAGCTCTGTTTCGATTCGCTGATGACAAGCGCACTTGACGAGCCGGATGCGGTCTACGGCCTGCTTGCCGAATCCGTTACCTTGTCGCAGGACCGCAATGGCTTCCGCTTCAGCCTGCGGCCACAAGCCCGCTTCCATGACGGCTCGCCGCTAACCGCGGAGGACGTTGCCTTCGCATTGAACCTCTACAAAGAGCGCGGACATCCGAATCTTTCCCAACCGCTGCGGCATATGACGGATGCGGTCGCAATCGATCCGCTTACAGTCAGCCTTGCCTTCAACGGCCAACAGTCCGCGCAGAATATCCTCGCCATCGTTGTTATGCCGATCGTGTCGAAAGCCTTCTACACGGCCAACGATTTCGACGCCTCGACGTTAACCCCACCGCTTAGCTCCGGACCATACAGGGCGGGACGGGTCGCGGCCGGGCAGACTGTCGAATATGAACGCGTCGCCGATTATTGGGGCCGCGATCTGGCCGTGAACCGCGGGCTTAATAATTTCGACCGCATCCGCATCGATTTCTATCTTGATCGCCAGGCAGCGTTTGAAGCTTTCAAGAAAGGGGACACGCATTTTCGCGAAGAATTCACATCGCGGGTGTGGGCGACCGGTTACGACTTTCCAGCGCTGAAGGATGGCAGGGTCATCAAACGGGAATTTCCCGGCGAGAAATCGCCCTCCATGCAGGCTGTCGCGCTGAACCAGCGCCGTCCACAATTCCGCGACATACGCGTGAGACGGGCAATCGCCTATTGCTTCGACTTCGAATGGACCAGGCGGGTGCTGTTTTTCGGCGCCTACGAGCGTTCGCAATCGAACTTCGAACGATCGGATTACAAGGCCGAGGGCCTACCCTCGCCCCAGGAACTGAAACTGCTGGAGCCATTTCGAGCCGAGTTGCCGCCGGAGACCTTTGGCGAACCGGTGATGCAACCCGTCTCCGACGGTTCTGGCCATGACCGTAAGTTGCTACGCGAGGCTTCGAGGCTGCTTGCCGAAGCCGGCTGGAAGCGAGCGGGCAATTTCGTCGTCAACGATAAAGGCGAGCGGCTGCAGGTGGAAATGCTGGCCGAGGACGAGGGCCTGGTTCGCATGTTGGCGCCCTGGTCCGAGAATATGAAGGCGATTGGCATCGACGCTTCGGTCCGGCAGGTCGATTCGACGCAATTTGAAGCGCGGCAGAGCAATTTCGACTTCGACTTCAACATGCTCGCATGGTTGATCGGGGCGACGCCCACCACCGACGGTTTAGAGATCCTCTATGCTTCGCGGATGGCGAAAACGCCGGGGATGCGCAACTATCCAGGTACGGAAAGCAAAGCCATCGACGCGCTGATCGAGGCAGCCGGCAAGGCGCAGACCCGCATCGAACTCGTCACCGCGCTCAATGCCCTCGATCGGGTCTTGCGCGCGCGGCTCGACTGGATTCCAACATATTATCAGGCGAATCACCGAGCGGCCTATTGGGACATGTTCGGCTTTCCCGCTCAGAAGCCGGATTACGGCTTTCCGGTCGAGACGTTGTGGTGGTTCGACAAAGACAAGGCGGCACAGATTGGCAAAGCCTGAGATTTTCGCACAAGCGAGGCAGAGAGCCTGATGGGCGCCTATATACTGCGCCGCATCCTGTTGATGATCCCGACCCTGTTCGGCATCATGGCGGTGTCATTTGCCGTCATCCAGTTTGCTCCGGGCGGGCCGGTCGAGCAGGTCATCGCCAGGCTGACCAACCAGGGCGGCAGCGATCGCCTCGGCGGCGGCGGGGGTGATGCCGGCGGCGCCAATTTCGATGTGGCCGGCGACGTCGGCTCGAAATATCGCGGTGCGCAAGGGCTCGATCCGGAATTCATCAAGAAGCTGGAGAAACAGTTCGGCTTCGACAAGCCGCCGCTCGAGCGTTTCGGCATGATGCTGTGGAACTATCTCCGTTTCGATTTCGGCGACAGCTATTTCCGCGACATATCGGTGCTCGACCTGATCCTGGAAAAGATGCCGGTGTCGATCTCGATCGGGCTGTGGATCACGCTTTTGTCCTATTTGATCTCGATCCCGCTCGGCATCCGCAAGGCAGTCAAGGACGGCTCCACCTTCGATGTCTGGACCAGCGGCGTCGTCATCGTCGGCTACGCCATTCCGGGTTTCCTGTTCGGCATATTGCTGATGGTGCTGTTTGCCGGCGGCTCGTTCTGGGACTGGTTTCCGTTGCGCGGAATCACCTCGGACAATTGGGACCAATTGTCATGGCCGGCGCGGATCGGCGACTATTTCTGGCACATGACCTTGCCGTTGACGGCGCTGGTGCTGTCGGCCTTCGCCACGACGACGCTTTTGACCAAGAATTCCTTCCTCGAGGAAATCCGCAAGCAATATGTGGTCACCGCCCGCGCCAAGGGCCTGTCGGAACGGCGGGTGCTCTACGGCCACGTCTTTCGCAACGCCATGCTGATCGTCATCGCCGGCTTCCCCGGTGCCTTCATCTCGGCGTTCTTCACCGGTTCGCTGCTGATCGAGAACATCTTTTCGCTCGATGGGCTCGGCCTGCTCGGCTTCAACTCGGTGGTGCAGCGCGACTATCCGGTGGTCTTCGCCAATCTCTACATCTTCTCGCTGCTTGGCCTGTTCGTCGGGCTGTTGTCCGACCTGATCTACACCTGGGTCGATCCGCGCATCGATTTCGAGCGGAGAGACGTCTGATGGCGCAGGCCACAGCCGAAACGGCGCCGGCACGGATCGCGCGGCCCTTTCTGTCGCCGCTCAACCAGCGGCGCCTGCAGAACTTCAAGTCCAACCGGCGCGGCTACTGGTCGTTGTGGATCTTCCTGTTCCTGTTCGTGCTGTCGCTGGGTTCGGAACTGGTCGCCAACGACAAGCCGATCATCGCCTCCTACAAGGGCGAGATCCTGTTTCCGGTCCTGGTCGCCTATCCCGAGGAGAAGTTCGGCGGCTTCTATGCGGTCACCGACTACCGCGACCCGGTCATCCAGGACGAGATCAATGCCAATGGCTGGATGATCTGGCCGCCGGTGCGCTACTCCTACCAGACCGTCAACAACTCCATTCCAGAGGCAGCACCGACCAAGCCGTCCTGGCTCTACGACAAGAAAACGCGCTGCAACCAGTATCCGAAAGGCGAGGCGGACCCCAATTGCATCGTCGGCAACTGGAACTGGCTCGGCACCGACGACCAGGCCCGCGACGTGCTGGCGCGCGTCATCTACGGGTTCAGGGTCTCGGTGCTGTTCGGCCTGATCCTGACTGCCGGCTCGGCGCTGATCGGTGTGGCGGCCGGCGCCTTGCAGGGCTATTTCGGCGGCTGGACCGACCTTCTGTTCCAGCGCTTCATCGAGATTTGGTCGGCCATCCCGGTGCTGTATCTGCTCTTGATCGTTGCTGCCATCCTGCCGCCCGGCTTCTTCATCCTGCTCGGGCTGATGCTGCTGTTTTCCTGGGTGGCACTGGTCGGCGTGGTCCGGGCCGAGTTCCTGCGCGCCCGCAACTTCGAATATGTCAATGCGGCGCGCGCGCTCGGCGTGTCCAACGTCACCATCATGTTCCGGCATCTGCTGCCCAACGCCATGGTGGCGACGCTGACCTTCCTGCCCTTCCTGCTCAGCGGCTCGATCTCGACGCTGACCTCGCTCGACTATCTCGGCTTCGGCCTGCCGCCCGGCGCCGCCTCGCTCGGCGAGCTGTTGAAGCAGGCGCAGCGCAATCTCAACGCGCCATGGCTCGGCATTTCCGGCTTCGTCGTCATCTCGCTGATGCTGTCGCTGTTGGTCTTCGTCGGCGAGGCCACGCGCGACGCCTTCGATCCGCGCAAGACGTTCAGATGAGGGCGATGCGGGCTGGCATTCGGCATGTTATATTCCCGAGAATGGCAATCCGGACAAAAGCGGACGTATCCTCAAGGCGTTGGGGAAGGAAAGGGTTATGAATAGGGTCATCCTTGAACACTACCCGGCATCGAAGCTCCCGGATGAACTGCGAAAAGGCATAGCTCCGAGCGCTTCGGTCAAAGTGACAGTGGAAGAGGAGGCCAACAGGCCTCTTGGCCGCGAACAATTGCTTGAACTCATGCGGAATGCTCAGGCCAACGCGCCGGGAACAAGCCTCGACGAGGCTGTCGCGCGTGTTCGTGCCCTCCGCGATGAGTGGGAGGATTGATGGCTGCAGTCCGGATTTATGTCGATACCAATATTTTCATCTATGCCTTTGAAAACAACGATGCGCTTGCAAAAAAACTGCTTCAGGTCATTTCACTGAACGGGGGCAGAAAGCAGCCTTTCCTGACGACGAGTGAGATCGTCCTCGCAGAGTTGATGGTCGATCCCTTGAGAAAGAACAATGAGCGACTGATCGAACTCTACGACAATATATCAATCGGCAACGCCTTCATCTCAATTGGGGCGGTAACTCGCGAGGTTCTCTGGCACGCAGCACAGTTGCGTTCGGAATTCGTTTCCTTGAGATTACCGGACGCGATCCATCTCTCCACAGCGATGCACTTCGGCTGCACCCAATTTCTGACTGCGGATACGAGATTGAAAGAGACCTATTCTATCGCGCCAAATCGTCTCGTTCCCCCTCAAATGGCAGCCAAAATTTCGATCATACGACCGGAAATTTCCGCCTTGGACAGGGTTGTCGCGGAAATTGAGCCATGACCGCCTCTCTCCTTTCCGTACAAGACCTCAGCGTCGCCTTCACGCAAGGCGGCGACCAGTCGATCGCCGTCGACCATATCTCCTTCGACCTCGCCAAGGGCGAGACGGTCGCGCTGGTCGGCGAGTCCGGCTCCGGCAAGTCGGTCACCGCGCTGTCGGTGCTGAAGTTGCTGCCCTATCCGACCGCCAGCCACCCGTCGGGAAAGATCCTGTTCCTCGGCGCCGACCTGCTTGCCGCCGACGAGAAGGACCTGCGCCGGGTGCGCGGCAACAAGATCACCATGATCTTCCAGGAACCGATGACGTCGCTCAACCCGCTGCATACGATCGAGCAGCAGATCGTCGAGGTGCTAAAGCTGCACCAGGGCCTGGGGGACCGCAAAGCCAAGGCGCGCACGCTGGAACTTCTGCACGAGGTCGGCATCCGCGAACCGGAGAAACGGCTCGACGCCTATCCGCACCAGCTTTCCGGCGGCCAGCGCCAGCGCGTCATGATCGCCATGGCGCTGGCCAATGAGCCTGAACTCTTGATCGCCGACGAGCCGACGACGGCGCTCGACGTCACCGTCCAGGCGCAGATCCTCGAACTGCTCGCCGGCCTGAAAAGCCGCAAGAACATGTCGATGCTGTTCATCACCCACGATCTCGGCATCGTCAGGAAGATCGCCGACCGGGTCTGCGTGATGACCAAGGGCAAGATCGTCGAGACCGGCCCGACCAAGGAGATATTCGCCAATCCGCAGCACGCCTACACGCGGCATCTGCTTGCCGCCGAGCCGAAAGGCAAGCCGCCGGCGGCCAACCAAACCGCCAAGCCGGTGATGGTCGGCAAGGAGGTCAAGGTCTGGTTTCCGATCAAGAAGGGCTTCTTCCGGCGCACCGTCGACAATGTGAAGGCGGTCGACGGCATCGACGTCACGGTGCGGGCCGGCCAGACGCTTGGCGTCGTCGGCGAATCCGGTTCCGGCAAGACGACGCTCGGCCTGGCGCTGGCCAGGATGATCTCGTCGACCGGGACCATCCAGTTCAACGGACGCGGCATCGATCAGCTGTCCTTCAACGAAATGCGGCCGCTGCGGCGCGAGCTGCAGATCGTCTTCCAGGATCCGTTCGGTTCGCTCAGCCCGCGTATGTCGGTCGCCGAGATCATCGAGGAAGGGTTGAAGATCCACGAGCCGAAACTGTCGCCCGATGCGCGCGACGAGCGTGTCGTCGACGTGCTGAAGGAAGTCGGCCTCGATCCGGCGACGCGCAACCGCTATCCGCACGAATTCTCCGGCGGCCAGCGCCAGCGCGTCGCAATCGCGCGCGCCATGGTGCTCAACCCGCGCTTCGTCATGCTGGACGAGCCGACCTCGGCGCTCGACATGAGCGTGCAGGCGCAGGTCGTCGACCTCTTGCGCAGCCTGCAGGCCAAGCATGACCTCGCCTACCTCTTCATCAGCCACGATCTGAGGGTCATCCGCGCGCTGGCCAACGAAGTCATCGTCATGCGCAATGGCAGGATCGTCGAGGCCGGCCCTTCCGAACAGATTTTTGGCAACCCGCGGACCGACTATACAAAGGCGTTGATCTCGGCCGCCTTCAAGATCGAAACGGCGCCGGTCGGCATCGTCAGCGAGTAGATTTTCGCCAGAGATCATGCACAAAATCAAAACGCTGCCGCGCCCTTGCACGTTGGGACGCGAACGCTGTTGGTAAAAAGGGATAAACAATCCGCAATGGAAAAAGGCCGCATACTGCTTGCCCTCACCGGTATTCATCCGCTGCGCTGGCGCGAACTGCTGTCGGCGGAACGCGAAGTGGTGCTCGAGCCGAATGGCGCCGGCGATCCCTCGATCACCTATGCGGTGGTGTGGAAACAGCGGCCGAACCTGTTGTCGTCGCTGCCCAATCTGCGGGCCATCTTCTCGATCGGCGCCGGCGTCGACCACATTTTCGCCGATCCCACCTTGCCCGACGTACCGGTCGTCAAGGTGGTGGCCGACAACCTGACCCAGTACATGACCGAATACGTCGTCTGGCGGGTGCTCGACCACCATCGCCAGGGCATGCTCTACCGCGCCCAGCAGCAGAAGAAGATCTGGCACGAACCGCAGCAGCGGCCGGCCAGCGACATCTCGGTCGGCATTATGGGGCTCGGCACGCTTGGCCGCGCGGCGGCATCGGTGCTGTTGTCACTCGGCTTTCCCGTTAATGGCTGGTCGCGCAGCGACCGGCCGATGCAAGGTGTCTCGACTTACGCGGGCGAGGCCGGCCTGATCCCGTTCCTAAACGCCACCGACATCCTGGTGGTGCTTCTGCCGCTGACGCCACAGACGCACGGCATCATCAATTACGGCGTGCTGAAGGAGCTGCGCAAGCGCAACGGGCTCGGCGGCTCGGTGCTGATCAATGCCGGGCGCGGCAGGCTGCAGAAGGACGCCGACATTTTGCGCGCGCTGGACGACGGCACGCTGAAGGAAGCCAGCCTCGACGTGTTCGAGGTCGAGCCGCTGCCGAAGACCAGCCCGCTATGGAGCCATCCGAAAGTGTTCGTGACGCCGCATGCGGCGGCGACCTCCGATCCGGTCCACCTGGCGCCGATCATGCTGCGCCAGATGGACGCCTTCGAGCGCGGCGAAGCGCTGGAAAATGTGGTGGATCGCGACGCGGGGTATTGATTTTCTAGAGCGCCGCTTTCCAGTCTCAGCCCCAGCCAAGCGGCACGTAGTCGATCTCCATAAACGCCGCGACCTCCGGGATCCAGCGGTCGCGGACGAAGGCGACGTGGTCGGGATGGTCGTTATAGCCGGAATAGGCCCGCTGGTCGGCGAACTCCATCGAGAAGCCGAAGCGGTAGTCGTTCTTGGGGCTGACCTGCCGCAACTGCTCGAAATGCGTGACGCCCTTTATCGCCGTGAGGATCCTCTTGGCGTCGGCGAGGAACCTTTTTTCCTCGAGCGAATGCGGCGGGTGTTTTAGCGTGAACACGACGGTGTGACGGATCATTTTCTGCTCCTGCGATGTCGATCCTGCTATGCGCTGTCGGCCCAGGCGCGGATCAGGTTATAGGCGATCGCCCCCTTCGGCGGCGTCACCAGGCCGCCCGGATGCTCGCGGGCCAGCATCGAGAGCACCTCGTCGCGAAAGAACCAGCGGCAATCTTCCAACTCGTTGAGGTCGGGCTGGATATCGTCGTTGAGCGGTTCGCCGAAGCAGCCGATCATCAGCGAATAGGGGAACGGCCAAGGCTGGCTGGCGTGGTAGACGACGCGGCCAAGCCGGATGCCGGCTTCCTCCAGCGTTTCGCGGCGCACCGCCGCCTCGATCGTCTCGCCCGGCTCGATGAAACCGGCGAGCGCCGAATACATACCGGGCCCGAAGTGCCGGCCGCGGCCGAGCAGGCATTTTTCGGGCGTTGCCGTCAGCATGATCGCCACCGGGTCGGTGCGCGGAAAGTGCTCGGTGCCGCAGGCCGGGCAACGCCGCTTGTAACCGCCCGCCCGCATCTCGGCTTCGGTGCCGCATTTGCTGCAGAAGCGATGGCTGGCATGCCAGGCGAGCAGCGCCGCCCCTTGCGCCAGCGCGCCGGCCGCCGCTTCGTCGATCAGCCCCTGCATATAGACCGAGCGATAGTCGATCGCCTTGATCGCCTCGGGAAGCTGCTCGGGCTCGACCCCGGCCGGCACCGCCAGCACCGGGCCGCTTTCGGAAAAGCCGAGCAGGACGCCGTTTTCGAGCGATGCTTCGAGCGGCCGGCTTTCGGCCGCTCCGAACCAGGGGTCGAATGCGCCTTGCGCAAGCTTCAAATAGAGCCGGCCGCCACGCATCAGCAAAAGCCGCGCCGAGGGATCGGCGAGCGCCTTTTCGACGGAATCATCGGCGCGGTTTTCGGACTGCCGGTCGATAATGTTGCCGGCGAAGCCGACGAACTGGCTCGGCTCGCGCAAGGGCGCGTCAAACAGGCGAAAGCTCATGCAGACTCGGGAAGGTTCAAGGTGGACACGGGAGAGGCTTATAGCGCTGCCTTGATCTTTTCCGCAAACTTGCGAAGGTCGGAGCGCTGATAGGGCTCACGCAGGCCGTGCCCCCACACCGGGCCGGGCCAGCCGGGATCGCCTTCCGAGCGCGCAATGACGTGTACATGCAACTGTCGCACGATGTTGCCGAGTGCGCCGGTGTTGATCTTGGTGCAGCCGGTCACGCGCTTCAGCGCCAGCGCCACCATGTTGGTCTCGAAGGTCAGCATCGCCTGGTCGAGCGGCGTCATATCGTGGATTTCCTCGATGCCCGGCCGCTGCGGCACCAGCAGCAGCCATGGCCAGCGGCGGTCGTTCATGACGCGCAATTCGCACAGGCCGAGCCACATCAGCTGTTCGCTGTCGGCTTCCAGCTGGGCGTCAAGCGTGAATCCGGCCTTGAGGCCCGGCAGCATCGGCGTTTCCCTCACTTTTGACGTTTTTTGAACTCCATCGACGCTAGAGCGGCTTCCGAAGGGCCGCAAGGGGCAGCAAGCAACATTGGCCGTCGTGGCGCTTATTGTGCGCGAAGAAGTGAGGGCCCGGGCAAATTGCATCAGGTTGGGCGCTGCCCCGCCGAGGTCGACAATTTTGATCACGGCCACATTTTGTTCTTGCTTTGTGCCGGCAGCTATGCTACTAATCTCGCTATGGTGATTATTCGCACCAACGACCCGCCCGCCGAGGCGGGTTTTTGGTTTCAGCTGTCGTCGTCGCTCACGACCTCTATCATCCGCACTTGCATTTCATCGCCGGATTGCCGATATGGAGGCTGGGAGGTTGGTGGTGGACGGTCCACTCGCCAACCGGGTCAGGTCCGGAAGGAAGCAGCCCTAACGAGCCCGGAACGGGTCATTGTTCCAGCCTCCCGCCTCTTCGCCTTTTGCCCCGACATTGACGGCGCCAAGCCGTGCGGGCGAAACTATGCGCAGGAATCGGCCGCCTCCAGTGGCAGCCCTTGGAGCTTAACGGGCGAATGAGCGAAGCCGGAAACGAGGCCGGGAAATTGGACAAGCCTGCCGCCTATCGCGTGCTGGCGCGCAAATACCGACCGTCGAATTTCTCCGAGCTGATCGGCCAGGAGCCGATGGTCCGCACGTTGACCAATGCCTTTGCCACCGGCCGCATCGCCCAGGCCTGGATGCTGACCGGCGTGCGCGGCGTCGGCAAGACGACGACCGCGCGCATCCTCGCGCGGGCCCTGAACTACAAAACACCGACGGTCGACCAGCCTTCCGTCGACCTTGCTGTGCTCGGCGAGCATTGCCAGGCGATCATGGAAGGCCGCCATGTCGACGTCATCGAGATGGACGCCGCCTCGCATACCGGAATCGACGACATCAGGGACATCATCGAACGTGTGCGCTACGCCCCGGTGTCGGCGCGCTACAAGGTCTACATCATCGACGAAGTGCACATGCTTTCCACCCAGGCCTTCAACGGCCTGCTGAAGACGCTGGAAGAGCCGCCGCCGCACGTCAAGTTCATCTTCGCCACCACCGAAATCCGCAAGGTGCCGATCACGGTCCTGTCGCGCTGCCAGCGTTTCGACCTCAGGCGCATCGATGCGGCGATGATCAAGGCCGACCTTGCCAGGATAGCCGGTCTGGAGGGTATCGAAGTCGAAGACGATGCGCTGGCGATGATCGCGCGCGCGGCCGAAGGCTCGATGCGCGATGCGCAGTCGATCCTCGACCAGGCGATCGCCCATGGCGGCGGCGCGGTCAGCGCCGAAGCGGTGCGTGCCATGCTCGGCCTCGCCGACCGTGCCCGCATCGTCGACCTGTTCGAACATGTCATGAAGGGCGACGTCGCCGCGGCACTTGCCGAATTCCGTGCGCAGTACGATACGGGCGCCGATCCTGCCGCTGTGCTGACCGACCTTGCCGAGTTCAACCATCTGGTCACCCGTCTGCGTTTCGTGCCGGCTGCCGTCGACGACGCCTCGCTGTCCGAGGACGAGCGCCGGCGCGGCGCCGATTTCGCCAGCACGCTGTCGGTCAAGGTGCTGTCGCGGACGTGGCAGATGCTCTTGAAAGGCATTCCCGAGGTGCAGACCTCCAACCGCCCGGTCAGCGCCGCCGAGATGGTGCTGATCCGGCTGGCCCATGCCGCCGACCTGCCGACGTTGGACGAGGCCCTGAAATCGCTGGAGAACGGCGGTACCCTGCTGGGCGCCGCGCCGCGCGTGAATGGCACGCCGGCAAGCCCCGGCCCTGCAAACCATGCGCCTGCAAGCGGTGGTGCCGGCGCCGTGGCGCAGGCGCGGATGCCGACGGCCAATGGCGGCGCGCAGACGATGCGCCTGATCGAGGCCGAGCCCGTGCCGACGAACTTCGTTGCTCCGCCGGAGCCGGCGGTCGAGGCGCCGCCGGTGCCGGTGAAATCGCTGGCAGACATTGTCGCCCTTGCCGACGCCCAGCGCGACATGGCCTTCAAGGTGCTGGTGAAGCGTTGCGTGCGCCTGGTGCGCATCGAGCCCGGCCGTATCGACGTCAGCCTGACCGACGATGCGCCGAAGATGCTGCTCAATGATTTGACCGCCAAGCTGCGCGCCTGGACCGGCCGGAACTGGCTGGTGTCGCTGTCGAGGGAGGAGGGCGGCCAGACGCTGGCAGAGATGGAATCGACAAAGCGCGAAAACGCCTTCCTCGATGCCAAGAGCGACCCGACGGTCGCCGCCATCCTGGCGCGCTTTCCCGGCGCCAAGATCATCGACGTGCGCATTCCCGACGCGCCGGAAGCCGATGCGGCCGAGGCCGAAATGCCGGTCGAGCCGCCGCCTGACGACGACGAAACCTGAACAACCAGCACCAACTGCAAAGGACAGTGCGATGAAAGATCTTCTTGGCCTGATGGGCAAGGCAAAGGAAATGCAGGCCAAGTTCCAGGCCATGCAGGATGAGATCGCCACGCTGGAAGCCACCGGGCAGGCCGGCGGCGGCCTGGTCAGCGTGACGCTGACCGGCAAATTCGAGATGAAGTCGCTGAAGATCGACCCGGCGCTGTTCAAGGAGGACGAGGTCGAGATTCTCGAGGACCTGCTGCTCGCTGCCCACAACGACGCCAGGACCAAGGTCGAGCAGACCATGCAGGAGAAGACCAAGGCGCTGACCGCGGGACTGCCGATCCCGCCGGGAATGAAGCTGCCGTTCTAAGGTGTGTTGATATTCAGGTGATGCCGGCCTGCAAACGGCGGCTTCCTGCGCTTCCGGTGCTCACGTACGAAAAGTACGCTCCGCTCCGGGTTCTCGGAAGCCACCATTTTCGGCTCGGCCTGACCTGAATCTCAGCACACCTCGAGCTGTGTTTACAGTTACCGCGTCGACTGAACCAATCTCTCCAGGCTTGGGCAAGCCCTCCTGCGGAGATTGCGGCGCCCCAAGGTCACGGCATGAATCCTTGGAACCATGCCGGCACCTGACCGAAGAGGGCAGCGATCCAACGCTCTTCGCCCGCCAGCTGTGTCTATTGGGCAACTCCCCACACTTAATAACGCTTTAGCCATCTTTTTGCCCGAAAGTGTCTCATTCTTGCCGCAACCAGGGGCGGGCTGGCAGCAGAATGAGGGGACGCCTGTTTGATCTCTACCCGATGGAAGACGCCGTTGCGGCTCGGCGTCGTTGTCTCGCCGCTGTTTTTGGCCGCTTGCAGTCAGACCGCCTCGCACGGCATGTCCAGCCTGACCGATGCCATTACGCCGGGTTTCCTGAGCTCGCGCTCCTACCATTCCACGCCCAAGGAGAAGGAGTGCCTGGAGCGGGCAATGTTCTTCGAGTCTAACCGGTCGAGCCGTGACGGCATGATTGCGGTCGGCACGGTGGTGATGAACCGGCTGCGGTCCGGCAAGCACGGCGACACCATCTGCGAAGTGGTTGGCGAGCGCGGCCAGTTCGCGCCGGGCGTCATGACACGGCCGATGAATTCGAAGGCGATGCCCGACGTCGAGGAAGCCGCCGAGGCGGTGCTCAAGGGCGAGCGCAAAGCCAAGCTGAAGAACACGATGTATTTCCACACCGCCGGCCTGCGCTTCCCCTACAAGAACATGCACTACACCATGGTCGCGGGCGGCAATGCCTTTTATGAAAAGCGCGGCCGCAACTGGCAGCCGCTGCCGGACGAGCCCGTGATTGCCATTGCCCAGGCCAAGCCGCAAGCGCCTGCCGCTCAGGCCATACTTGTCGCCTCGGCGGAGCCGGCACGCGAGGTCAAGCCGACATTCGCCAAGGCGACCTATGTGACCGCCGCTGCATCGCAGCCGGCAAAGCAGACAAGGGTGACTGCCGGAATGGCAACCGCGGAGAGGGCGACGGCGGAGAAGCCGATGCTTGTGGCGCTGCAAGAACCAATGCAGGAGCCCGATGCGGCCCGTTTTGGCGGAACCGTGAGCGAGCGGCCTGTCACCTCCTTCCAGGCCGCGCCGGCAGAGCCGACAATGTCATTCGAGGCGACGCCCGAGAACACCGACGCCATCGGCGCGATGATCGCCGGCCAGACCCGGCCGCTAGAAGACAACTGAGGCGGTCAACGTCGGCGCCGCCCCTCATCTGGCTGCCGCCATCTTCTCCCCGTATAGTGACGGGGAGCAGGACGCCTTTGCCAAGGATTTCGCCAATTTCCGGCGCTACAAAAAGGGTGCCGAGGTTGCGGTCAGCCCTTTCTCCCCGTCACTATACGTGGAGAAATGCCCGGCAGGGCAATGAGGGGCGGCGCAAACCCGGGCGATTGCCTCTTTGCGCGTTGAACAGCACGCGCCCCAGCAGTGTTCCAAAACCCGTTGAAAAATCATAGAGCCTGATCCATTCCGAAAGATCGGAATGGGGCTCTATCGTCTTGTTTGACCATGATCTTTTCCGAAAACCGGTTTCCACTTTTCGGGATCATGGTCTAAACCGGTGCGATGTCGAAGCGAATCGCCGGTCCCGAGATCGAACGCCTGATCCAGCTGCTGGCCAAGGTGCCGGGGCTCGGTCCGCGTTCGGCACGGCGCGCCGCGCTCCACCTCATCAAGAAGAAGGAGCAGCTGCTGGCGCCGCTCGCCGCCGCCATGGGCGAGGCGGTCGACAAGGTGCGCATCTGCTCGACCTGCGGCAATGTCGACACCTCAGATCCATGCATGATCTGCACCGACCCGCGCCGCGACCCCACCACGCTCATCGTCGTCGAGGACGTGGCCGACCTTTGGGCGCTGGAGCGGGCGACCGCCATGAACGTGCGTTACCATGTGCTCGGCGGTACGCTGTCGCCGCTCGACGGCATTGGCCCCGATGAGCTCAACATCCGCTCGCTGGTCGATCGCGTCGCCGGCGGCGAGGTCAAGGAAGTGATCCTCGCCGTCAATGCCACCGTCGAGGGCCAGACCACCGCACATTATCTCACCGACCAGCTTTCCGGCTTCGACATCAAGGTGACGCGCCTGGCGCACGGTGTTCCGGTCGGCGGCGAGCTCGATTATCTCGACGAAGGCACGCTGGCCGCCGCACTGCGCTCGCGGACGGCGTTTTGAGGCGAGCTGCGGGGAGGGTGCGAATGATGACTGCAAACTTGGCACTCCGTCCGCAGGAACCCAAACCTCTCCGATTGGCTCTGCTTTCCCTGTTTGCAGCCCTTATCGCCTTCCTCCTCGCCACCCCCGCCTCCGGGGCAAAGATCGACGACCAGTTCCGCGCCTGGCTTGGCAACAACCTCTGGCCCGAAGCCAAGGCCAAAGGTATCTCAAAGAAAACCTTCGATGCCGCCTTCGACGGCGTCAAGCCGAACCTCAAGCTGCCCGACCTGGTGAAGCCGGGCGAGAGGGCGACGACGCCGCAGAAGCAGCATCAGGCCGAGTTCGGTTCGCCCGGCGCCTATTTCGCCGAAAGGATAGTCCGAGCGGTGACCGCCGGCGGCCGCACCCGCGAGGCGGCCAACGCCAGCACGCTTGCCGCGATCGAGAAACGCTACGGCGTGCCTGGCGAAGTGCTGCTGGCGATCTGGGGCCGCGAGAGCGGCTTCGGTGCGGCAAAGCTGCCCTATGACGCCTTCGAGGTGCTGGGCACCAAGGCGTTCATGTCGACGAAGAAGGCGTTCTTCCGCACCGAGCTGCTGGCGGCGCTCGAGATTGTCGAGCGCGGGCTTGCCCCGGTCGACGCGATGAAATCGTCCTGGGCCGGCGCGCTTGGCCAGCCGCAGTTCATGCCGACATCGTTTCTGAAGCATGCCGTCGATTTCGACGGCGACGGCCGCACCGACATCTGGAATTCGACGCCCGACATACTGGCATCGATCGCCAATTATCTCGTGCATTATGGCTGGGTCAGGGGCCGCGGCTGGGGCTTCGAGGTGACGGTGCCGGACAGCGTCTCGTGCTCGCTCGAAGGTCCCGACCAGGGCAGGAAGATTTCGCAATGGGCTGATATGGGCATCAGGCGCGTGTCGGGCAAACCGTTTCCGGCGAGCGAACTGAAAGCCGAAGGTTTTCTTTTGATGCCGGCGGGACGCAGCGGCCCGGCCTTCATCGTCACCCCCAATTTCTATGTGCTGAAGCAGTATAACACCAGCGATCTCTATGCCCTGTTCATCGGCCATGGCGCCGATCGCATCGCCCATGGCGACAGCAATTTCTCGGGCAATTGGGGCGCGGTCGGCGGGCTCTACCGCTCCGACATCGCCGCCCTGCAGCGGGCGCTGGAGGCAAAGGGTTATGATGTCGGCAGCGCCGACGGCCTGCCCGGCTTCAAGACGCGCCGCTCGATCGGCAAATGGCAGGCCAGCAACGGCCGTTCCGCCACCTGCTTTCCCGACGCCGACCTGGTTACCGCGCTGAAATAGCCGGGTTTTCGCACCGCCGGTCTGGCCCAATCAACCGTTCTGCAAATGCTCGTTGCCGCGCTCGAAACCGCCGGATATGGTGAGCCGGAACTGCACAAAAAATTGCCTAGACAACGGTCCGGGGATCACCGTTCGACGCGGCAAGAAATGCCACAACCCTGAGCCGGGAACTCAGGTCAACAAAAACAGGGAACAGTTAAAATGATGATGGAAAAGTTTGCTCTACGCTCCCGCTTCTTGCTCGCGGGCGCGGCAATGTCCGCGCTACTTCTGGCCGGTGCGCCTGCCTTCGCGGTCACGCCCGCCGACACGCTGGTCGAGGGTTTCGCCATCGACGACATCATCTCCATGGATCCGGGCGAGGCATTCGAATTGTCGACCGCCGAAATCACCGGCAACACCTATGATCTTCTGGTGCGCCTCGACCTCAGCGACACCTCCAAGGTCAAGGGCGATCTCGCGGAAAGCTGGAGCGTCTCCGACGATGGCCTGACCTACACATTCAAGCTCAAGCCCGGCCTCAAATTCGCTTCCGGCAATCCGATCACGGCGGCGGACGTCGCCTATTCGTTCGAGCGCGCCATCAAGCTCGACAAGAGCCCGGCCTTTATTATCGGCCAGTTCGGCATCGATGGCGGCAACGTCACCGAGAAGGCCAAGGCTGTTGATGATACGACGTTCCAGTTCACCGTCGACAAGGCCTATGCGCCGAGCTTCGTGCTGAACTGCCTGTCGGCGACGGTCGCCTCGGTCGTCGACGCCAAGCTGGTCAAGGAGCATGTCGCCGCGGTCACGCCGAGCGCCGATTACAAATGGGACAATGATTTCGGCAATGCCTGGCTGAAGACCGGCTATGCCGGCTCCGGTGCCTTCAAGCTGCGCGAATGGCGCGCCAACGAGGCCGTCGTCCTCGAGCGCAACGACAATTACAACGGTGAAAAGGCAAAGCTTGCGCGGGTCATCTATCGCAACATGAAGGAAAGCTCCGGCCAGCGTCTGGCGCTGGAAGCCGGCGACATCGACGTTGCCCGCAATCTCGAGCCGAACGACCTCGATGCGATCGCCAAGAATGCCGACCTCACCACCACCAGCGCACCGAAGGGCACGGTCTTTTATATCAGCCTCAACCAGAAGAACCCGAATCTCGCCAAGCCCGAGGTTCGCCAGGCCTTCAAATATCTGGTCGACTACGACGCCTTGAGCTCGACCATCCTCAAGGGGATCGGCGAGATCCACCAGACCTTCCTGCCCAAGGGCGTGCTCGGCGAACTGGACGAGAACCCGTTCAAGTTGGACGTCGCCAAGGCCAAGGAACTGCTTGCCAAGGCGGGTCTCGCCGACGGCTTCAGCGTCACCATGGACGTGCGCACCGGGCAGCCGACGACGGGCATGGCGGAATCCATCCAGCAGACGCTGGGACAGGCCGGCATCAAGCTGGAGATCATCCCCGGCGACGGCAAGCAGACGCTGACCAAATACCGCGCCCGCAACCACGACATCTATATCGGCCAGTGGGGCCAGGACTATTTCGACCCGAACTCCAACGCCCAGACCTTTGCCAGCAACCCCGACAATTCGGATGAAGGCAAGACCAAGACGCTGGCCTGGCGCAACGCCTGGGACATTCCGGACCTGACCAAGCAGACCGAAGCGGCTCTGCTCGAGAAGGACGCGGCCAAGCGCGCCGCAATGTACCAGGATCTCGAGAAGAAGATCCTCGATACCAGCCCGTTCGTCATCATCCACCAGCAGCTGGAAGTGGCCGGCCTGCGCAAGAACCTCAAGGGCTTTGCCCTCGGCCCGAGCTTCGACACCAACTTCGTCGGCCCCGTCTCGAAGGAGTGACGGCGGCGGACGCGCCGTATGAGTGTGGCTGAAAGCGAAGCGATGGCAGGGCGCGGCGGCGCCCGCGCCGTTGCCGTGGCCTCATCGATCGCCAGGTTCCTGGTCATCGCGATAACGACCTATCTCGGTCTGCTCGCGGTGACCTTCTTCATCGGCCGTGTGATCCCGATCGACCCGGTGCTGGCGGTGCTCGGCGACCGGGCGCCGGCCAATGTCGTCGAACGCACGCGCCGCGAGATGGGCCTCGACCTGCCGCTGGTCGAGCAGTTCTACATCTATGTCAAACATGCCCTGAACGGTGATTTCGGCACCTCGGTGCTGACCACCAATCCGGTGATGACGGACATCCGCCGCGCCTTTCCGGCGACGCTCGAACTGGCAACGCTGGGGACGCTGATCGGTTCGGTGATCGGCGTGCCGCTCGGCGTGCTGGCCGCCGTGCGGCGCGGCAGCATCATCGACCAGATCGTGCGCATCATCGGTCTTGTCGGCTATTCCGTGCCGATCTTCTGGCTGGGATTGCTGGCGCTGGTGCTGTTCTATGCCAAGTTGCAGTGGGTCGCCTTTCCCGGGCGCCTCGATGTCGTCTACGAATACACCTTCACGCCGATTACCGGCTTTTACCTGCTGGATGCACTCTGGCAGCGGCAGTGGGACGTATTTGCCGATGCCTTCCGCCACATCATCCTGCCGGCCTCGCTGCTCGGCTATTTCTCGCTCGCCTATATCAGCCGCATGACGCGCTCCTTCATGCTGAACGAACTTACCCAGGAATACATCGTCGCGGCGCGCGCCAAGGGCCTGTCGGAAACGCGCATCATCTGGGGTCACGCGCTGCGCAACGCTGCGGTGCCGATGGTCACGGTGATCGCTCTGTCCTATGCCGGGCTGCTCGAAGGCTCGGTGCTGACCGAGACGGTGTTTTCGTGGCCGGGCATCGGCCTCTACATCACCAACTCGCTGCAGAACGCCGACATGAATGCTGTGCTTGGCGGCACCATCATCATTGGCTCGGTCTTCATCGCCATCAACCTATTCTCCGACCTGCTCTACCGGGTGCTTGACCCAAGGACCAAGGCGGGATGAGCACCGAAGCGATTCAAACCCGCCGCGACTGGCTGCTCAGCGAGCGGCCGGCGTCGCGCGTGCAGGCAAGGCTCGGCCGCGCCTATGTGGCATGGCGGCGCTTTTCCGCCAACCGGCTGGCATTCATCGGTCTGCTCATCATCATCGCGCTGCTGGTGGTCGCGGCCTTCGCCGATGTGCTGGCGCCCTATTCGCCGACATTCGGCGACCTCAAAGGCTCGCGGCTGCTGGCGCCGAGTGCCGCGCACTGGTTCGGCACCGACGATCTCGGCCGCGACATCTATTCGCGCATCATCTTCGGCTCGCGCTGGACACTCTACGTCGTCATTCTGGTTGCCATCATCGCCGCGCCAATCGGCTTGCTGGTCGGTACCGTCGCCGGCTATGCCGGCGGCTGGACCGATGCGATCCTGATGCGCATCACCGACATCTTTCTCGCCTTTCCGAAGCTGATCCTGGCGCTGGCCTTCGTCGCCGCGCTCGGCCCCGGCATCGAAAACGCCGTGCTCGCCATCGCCATCACCTCGTGGCCGCCCTATGCCCGCATCGCGCGCGCCGAAACGCTCACGGTGCGCAATTCGGACTACATCAAGGCCGTGCAGCTGATGGGCGCCTCGCCGTTCCGCATCGTGCTTCGCCACATCATGCCGCTCTGCATCTCCTCGCTGATCATCCGGGTGACGCTCGACATGGCCGGCATCATCCTGACCGCCGCCGGCCTCGGCTTCCTCGGCCTCGGCGCGCAGCCGCCGCTGCCGGAATGGGGCGCGATGATCGCATCGGGCCGCCGCTTCGTGCTCGACCAGTGGTGGGTTGCGGGCGCGCCGGGCTTTGCCATTCTCATCGTCAGCCTCGGCTTCAACCTGCTCGGCGACGGCCTACGCGACGCGCTCGATCCCCGAAGCGGTGACCAATGAGCACGCTTCTCGAAGTCGACGACCTGCGCGTCACCTTCCCGACGCGCACCGGCCTGATCGAGGCGGTGCGCGGCGTTTCCTTCTCGCTCGGCCGCGAGCGGCTCGGCATCGTCGGCGAGAGCGGTTCGGGCAAGTCGCAGACCGGCCGCGCCATCATGGGCGTCACCCCGCCGCAGGCCGAGGTGACCGCGAAGACGCTCGCTTTTGACGGCATCGACCTGCTTGCCGCCTCGTCGCGCGAGCGCCGCGCGCTGCGCGGCAAGCGTATCGCCATGATCCTGCAGGATCCGAAATATTCGCTCGACCCGGTGATGAGCATCGGCCGCCAGATCGTCGAGACGCTGCGCACGCATGAGAAGGTCTCCAAGGCCGAGGCTCGAGACCGCGCGCTGGCCATGCTGGAGGCCGTGCAGATCCGCGATCCGGCCCGTGTCTTCGACCTGCATCCGCACGAGGTCTCCGGCGGCATGGGCCAGCGCGCCATGATCGCCATGATGCTGATCGCCGGGCCGGAAATGATGATCGCCGACGAGCCGACCTCGGCACTCGACGTCACCGTGCAGCTCGACGTGCTCGGCATCCTCGACCGGCTGGTCAGCGAGCGCGGCATGGGGCTGATTTTCATCTCGCACGATCTGCGCCTGGTCTCGTCCTTCTGCGATCGTGTCATCGTCATGTATGCCGGCAAGGTGGTCGAACAGCTCAAGGCCTCGGAGCTCGGCCGCGCCCAGCATCCCTATACGCGCGGCCTGCTCAACTGCATGCCCAAGATCGGCGCCGACCGCCACCCGCTGCCGGTACTCGACCGCAAGCCGGAGTGGGCGGCATGACGGCAGCCCTTTCCGTCGACAGGCTGGAGGTGATGTTCGACCGCTTCCGCGCGCTGAAAGGCGTCAGTCTCGAAGTCGAATCCGGTGAATCCTTCGGCCTCGTCGGCGAGTCCGGCTCCGGCAAGTCGACGCTGCTCAGGGCAATCGCCGGCCTGGCGCCGGCCGCATCAGGCACCATTACCGTCAACGGCAAAACGCTCGGCGTGCGCCGCGACAAGGCGTTCTACCGCGAGGTGCAGATGGTGTTCCAGGACCCGTACGGCTCGCTGCACCCACGCCAGACCGTCGACCGCCTGCTGCAGGAGCCGCTCGCCATTCACGGCTTCGCCGACGGCGAAAAGCGCATCCAGCGGGCACTCGACGAGGTCGGCCTGGGCACCGGCTTCCGTTTTCGCTATTCGCATCAATTGTCCGGTGGCCAGCGCCAGCGCGTGGCGATCGCGCGCGCCCTGATTCTGGAACCGTCGATCCTGCTGCTCGACGAGCCGACCTCGGCGCTCGACGCTTCGGTGCAGGCGGAGGTGCTGAACCTGCTGGAAGAGATCAGGCGGCGGCGCCAGCTGACCTTCCTGATGGTCAGCCACGACCTCGCCATCATCACTCACATGTGCGAGCGGCTGATGGTGATGCAGAACGGCGAGGCCGTCGAAAATCTGGCGGCGAGTGACCTTGTCGAGCGTCACGTGACCAAGGACTATACGCGCAACCTGTTGAGGGCGAGCGACGGGTTTGTCAGGGCTTAGCGGTATCTTTCTATTCCACGTGCTGCGACTCAATTCGCAGCCGTGCGGTCAGGCCACGCTGCCTATAGGAACCTCGTCGCCACCGTTTGCGCTCTCCTCGTTTTCAGGCGTTCCTTTCGGCTCCTTGATCCTGAACCACGTCACATAGAGCGCTGGCAAGAACAGCAGTGTGATCGCCGTGCCGGCGATGATGCCGCCCATCATGGCATAGGCCATCGGCCCCCAGAACACTTCGCGTGCGATCGGGATCAGCGCCAGGCTCGCGGCCGCCGCGGTCAGCGCGATCGGCCGCATGCGATGCTCGGTCGCCTCGATGACGGCGGCCCAGCGGTCCTTGCCCTCGTTCACAAGATCCTCGATCTGGACGATCAGGATGACAGAATTGCGGATCAGGATGCCGATCAGCGCCAGCACGCCGAGGATGGCAACGAAGCCGAGCGGTGCCCCGCTCGGCACCAGCGCGGCCACCACGCCGATCAGGCCGAGCGGCGCCACCGCCACGACAAGGAACAGGCGCTGGAAGCTCTGCAACTGCACCATCAGGATGGTCGCCATGATGAACAGCATCAGCGGCACCACGGCGGCTATCGGCCCCTGGCTGTTGGCGCTTTCCTCGACCGAGCCGGCGGTGGCGATCGAATAGCCCGGTGGCAATTTGGCGATGAAGGCGTCGACCGACGGTTTCACCTCGTTGACCACGGTGGCGGGCAGCACGTCGCCGACCAGCCCGGCGCGCACGGTGATGGTCGGGATGCGGTCGCGGCGCCACACTGTCGGCTGTTCGAGCTCGTAGCGGAAGTTCGCCACCGCGGCCAGCGGGATCGCCTCGCCGGTTCCGGTTGGCAATTGCATGTTCTGCAGTGTGCCGATCGAACCCCGTTCGGCCTCGCGCGAACGGGCCACCACATTGATCAGATAGGTCGCGTCTCGCACCTGGGTGATGGTGGAGCCGCCGACCGTGCTGTTCAGCGCGCTGGCGATATCCGAAGAGGTGATGCCGAGTTGCCGTGCCTTGTCCTGCAGCACGTCGACCCTCAGCACGCGCTCGGGTTCATTCCAGTCGAAAGTGGGTGCGGCCAGCTGCGGATTGGCGGAAATGATGCCGGCGAATTCCTGCGCCAGTGTCCGTACCGTCTGGACGTCAGGACCACCGACGCGGTACTGCACCGGCCGCCCGACCGGCGGCCCGAGTTCGAGCGGCTTGACAAAGGCGTCGGTGCCGACGAACTCGTCGCGCAGCAGCTTTTCGAGCGCCGGCTTGACCCGATTGCGCGCCTCGATGCTCTTGGTGACGATGACGGTCTGGCCGAAATAGGGATTGGCCGGTTGCACGTCATAGGCCAGCACGAAGCGAACCGCGCCCTGGCCGATATAGGAGCTGAAGTGGTCGATATCGGGATTGCCGACCAGCGCCCGCTGTTCGAACCGCTCCATCTGGTCCCGGGTCTCGGCAATTGAGGAGTTCTGCGGCAGATTCCAGTCGACGATCAGTTCGGGACGGTCGGATGGTGGAAAGAACTGCTGCTGGACGAGGCCAAAGCCGGCCAGCGACGCCGCGAACAACAGCACCGTGGCGATGATGGTCAGCCAGTGATGGCGCACCGAGCCGACGAGGACGCGCCGGAACAGCGCGGTGAAGCGGCCGGGCTTTTCATGGTGCTGCTTCATCGTCGCCGGCAGGATGGTGACGCCGAGCAGCGGCGCAAACAGCACCGCGACGATCCATGACACCAGGAGCGACACGGCGATGACGACGAACAGCGTGAAAGTGTATTCGCCGGCGGCGCTGTTGTTGAGGCCGATCGGGATGAAGCCCGCGACCGTCACCAGCGTGCCGGTCAGCATCGGAAAGGCGGTCGAGGTATAGACATATGTCGCCGCCTTGCGCAGATTGTCGCCGACCTCCAGCCGCGCCACCATCATCTCCACGGCAATCATGGCGTCATCGACCAGAAGGCCGAGCGAGATGATCAGCGCGCCCAGCGAAATGCGCTGCAGCGATATGCCGAGATAGGCCATGGCCGTGAAGGTGATGGCCAGCACCAGCGGGATCGACAGCGCCACGACGAAGCCGGCGCGCATGCCGAGGCTGATGAAGGACACGGCAAGCACGATGGCGACCGCCTCGAACAGGGCGCGCGTGAAACCGGAAACCGCCTCCTCGACGATGACAGGCTGGTCGGCGACCAGATGCACGCCGACGCCGACCGGCAGGTCGGCCAGTACCTTGTTCATCTCCTCGTGCAGGGCCTCGCCGAACTCCAGCAGATTGGCATTGGGCTTCATGCCGATGGCAAGGCCGATCGCGTCCTGCCCGTTGAAGCGGAACAAGACCGTCGGCGGGTCGACATAGCCGCGCGAAATCGTCGCCACGTCGCTCAGCCGGAAGAAGCGATCGTTGACGCGCAAATTGATGGCGCGAAGGCTCTCTTCCGAGGTGAACTGGCCGCCGACGCGCACACTGATGCGCTCCGGCCCGGACTGGATGACGCCGGATGGGGTGATTGCGTTCTGCGCCTGCAGGCTGGCCACGATCGCTTGCTGGTTGAGGCCGAGGGCCGCGATCTGGCGGGTCGAGAATTCGAGGTAGATCGCTTCGTCCTGGGCACCGACCAGATCGACCTTGCCGGCATTCGGCACGGTCAGGATCTTCGTCCTGACATCCTCGACATAGTCGCGCAACTGGCGCGGCGTCAGCCCGTCGGCGGTGAAGGCATAGATGTTGCCGTAGACGTCGCCGAAGCGGTCGTTGAAGAATGGTCCCTGCACGCCTTGCGGAAACTGCGCCCAGATGTCGTTGACCATGTTGCGCACCTGCAGCCAGGTCGGCACGACGTCGCGCGCCTTGGTCGTCGGCTTCAGGTTGACGAAGATGACGGTCTTGCCGGCAGAGGTGACGGATTTGGTATAGTCGAGGCTGTCGAGCTCTTCGAGCTTCTTCTCGATGCGGTCGGTCACTTGCCGCACCGTCTCGTTGACCGATGCGCCCGGCCAGTTGGCCTGGATGACCATGGTCTTAATGGTGAAGGCGGGGTCTTCCTCGCGGCCGAGATTGAGATAGGCAAAGACGCCGGCCACGACGAAGACCAGCATGAAATACCACACCAGCGAGCGATGGCTCAGCGCCCAGTCGGAGAGGTTGAAGCCCTCCATATGGCCTCTCCCTCAGAGATCTTGACCTTCTGTCCCTCGGTCAGGCTGTGGACGCCGGCGGTGACGACGCGCATGCCTGCATTGAGGCCCTCGGCGACGGTGAAAGTGGCGGCACCCTTGGAGGCAATTTTGATGTCACGGGCACTCACGCTCGACGTCTGCTGGTCGACGACCCAGACCTTTTCTCTGCCGTTCTTCTCCAGCAGCGCCGACAGCGGCAACTCGATCGTCGGCGTGATCTTGGCAATGCGGGTCGCCGTCACCGTCGAACCAAGCCTGAATGCCGGCGGCGGATCGATGAGCATCAGCCGGACGCGGCGCGTGCGGGTCGAACCTTCGGCCTGCGGGGCGATCTCGCGCAGCTTGGCGTCGCTGCGTATCGTCGGCTGCGATTGCAGGATGATCTGGAAG
>NZ_JAMYRY010000044.1:0-32795 GCF_040321655.1 Mesorhizobium sp. M0306
TCGTTGCGACGATCGAACCCGGCGAATGCAAAAACTACTTCGCAAACGCCGGATACGCTTCCGTCAAAACGTGAAAGACTCTAGGGAACGACTGAAACGCGGATCTCGTAGATGTCGACCGACTTGCCCTGCTTGTCGAAGTCGGAATTGATGGCGATGGTGCCGGCAGCGCCCGGACGCTTGTCGGGAAAGCGCACGTCGAACAGATATTCGTTGCGCTCGCGACCGACCGCATAGCGCTTGCGGCCGCAGTCGCCGAGTTCGCCGAAATTGCAGTCGACGGAAATCTGCGTCTCCTGGCCCTCCTCGGAGCGTGCGATGATGTCGAATGTGGCATGCTTGCCGGCGATCCTCTCCAGCACGCCTTGCCCGACGTCGAAGCTGATGGCCGAGCCGGATGCACCCGAGCGGATGCGCAGGAAGGAACCGCTTTCGTCCTGGATAACGTCGGCCTTGGCGTCCGACGGTGCATTGACCTGCGTCGGGTCACCCGGCGAAAACACGTTGATCCAGTCGCGCGCCTGGTCCTGCTCGCCCTGCTTCGGCGGCGAAGCGGTGTCGTCCGGCGTGAAATCATCGCCATCGACCGTTGGCGGGGCTTCCGGTGGCGACGTGTCGAGCTCGGTCGCCGATTTGAAGACGCCGGTCTGGTTGGCGAAATAAAGGCCGATGCCGGCGGCTGCGAGCAGCGTCACACCGAAGAAGATCGCGGTCAAAGGCAGGCGCCGCCGCCTCGCCCGCCGGTCGTCGCGGTCGGGCGTCACTTCCGCGTCGTCGATTTCGGCTTCGGTCGCAGCCGAGGCCCCCATGTCGATCACCGGCGCCTCGGGAACAGGCGCGTCGGGCATGATGTCGGGGACGACCGGCAGGACGCGCGACCGGGGCGCGTCGGATTCGGGCGGCTGCGCCGGACCATCAACGACGATGTCAGGCGACGGCGCGGGCTCGGCTTCAGCTTCGGCTTCAGCCGGAGGCTCCACCGCCGGTGCTGCCTCCAAACCGTCGGTCGGCGCGGCGACGTCGGGAACCGCCGGCAGGAATTCCGATTCGATTTCGGTGATCTTCGCCTGGACCGCCTTGCGGCGCTTGATGGCGACTTCCACGGTGACGTTTGGATTGGCCTGCAGGGCACGGTCGAGTGCCGCGAAAGCCGATCGATAGACCCGCTCGCGAAACGCCCGGTCGTCGGCATTGCCTTTCTCGAAGGCATTGCGGATCGCTTTTTCGATCGCGTCCAAGCGAATTCCCTCTGCAATTTCACTCACATTGTCATGATCGTTAGCCGCAGGCGACCAATCAATCAACAAGCGAGCGGCCGCATTCTGCCTTGCAGAGGGGTACAAAACCGATTTCGGCGGTTTTCGGTAAAGGAATCAACATTTTTCGCTGATTTTCCCGCCAAGCGGCGGGCGGCCTACCGGTGCGGCAGCGCGCGACGGCATGCCGGCTCCACGCAGCGGCTTGCCTGCGCCGGGCCTTGGATGAACACGAATTGCCGTCTCGAATTCGCGGCTGCCATCTTGAATTCACGGCTGGTTGCGTTTATCACCCAGCCCATCTTGGAAGCTTGGCTTCCCGGGCCGCTTTAGCTCAGTTGGTAGAGCACATCATTCGTAATGATGGGGTCAGGTGTTCGAGTCACCTAAGCGGCACCACTATTTCCCAAGGCTTTGCGGGTTTTCTAGGGGTAGAGCGAAAAACGCCCTGCCAACATCCTGCCAACAAATCTCGGCGGCGCTTTTCGCCCCTTGCCTCATGTCACCACAGGCTCGCCTCCGTCTTCTTCAATCCAAACGCGTCATCATCAGGATGCGAGCGACCCAGCGCACGATCCCGTCCGTCGGGATCTGAAGGCAAATGAGCGCAAATGAAAACCAATTGAGACACAACTGAAACACATCTGCGCGCAGGCGAAATGCACATGAAACGCATTTGGGGGGATGGTCGAGCCTCGCCAGAAAACCCAAGGAGCGTCGCCGTGACACCAGACCAGATCAGATTTGTCCAGGACAGTTTTCGCGATGTCGTCCCGATACGCGTGGCCGCCGCCGCTTGTTCTACGACCGCCTGTTCGCGATCGACGCGGATCTTCGCGCGCTATTTCCGGTGCGACATGACCAAGCAAGGCACCAAGCTGATGGCGAGCCGGGGCTTCGTCGTGCACGGATTGGACCGCGCCGACACCATTCTCCCGACAGTGCGCGAGCTCGCCAAGCGTCACGTGACCTACGGCGTCGAGGAGATCGTCGGGCAGGCGCTCATCGAGACGCTGGCGGCCGGCCTCGGCACGGCTTTTACGCCGCCGGTCCGAGCGGCCTGGGAGGCGGCCGACGGGTTGCTCGCGAGTGTGATGATCGCGGCTGCCCGCGAGGATCAGCTCGCAGCGTGACCTGCCGAGGTGCAGCCGAAGGCAACAATCCAGCCGAATAATAAATCATAAACAGAGGAGAACACGATGTTAAGACATACAGCCCTTGCAGCGTTTTGCGTGGTGGCAAGTTCCGAATCTGCCGGCGAACTCACGGCCCTGAAGGGTGGGACCATCGATCTCGGCGGCTTTCACGGCGTCGTTTACTATACGGAGACGGATGACAGCTATCGGGTGGTCACCACGATGGCGGCGGGCGAAGAAAGTTCGCCTGTACGCTTTGTCACAACCCTCACCGAGGGCCAGGCGCTCGTGATCTCGGTCCCGGGCGAGTTGGCGGGTCCCGGCCAGGCACTCGAAATCTCGCGCGCCGAAGGCAAGCTCGTTGTCGCGAAGGTGGAGACCACCCAATAAAGGCTGAACATAGAATGATCGGTAATGGGTCGCGTATACGGGTCACGCAAGCGGCCTTTTTGAGGACACTAAAACCCCGGCCTCTCGCGCCGGGGTTTTCGCTTCAGGGAACAGACAAACAACCCTGCCGCCGTTCGGCTGGCAGACGGCTACAATCGCTTGCGCCTGCCAGCTCGGTGGCGGTCAGGCCACCTTTGCCAAGATCTTGGCCATATCTGCCGTGTCGAATGCCCTCAATGTCTGGGTTCTGACGTTGCCTAGCGATGCGATCGATAAGGCAAGTGCGGTGGCAGCGATATCGTCGTCGGCTTCGGCAATCGCCACGACATCATATTGACCAAGCGTCCACAAAAGCGTGTGAACCTTAATCCCGCTCTTGCTGGCCATCGCCTTGAAGGCGTCGGCACGCTTCTGCGTATCCTTGATGCTCTTGATACCTTGGTCTGTGAAATTCGACAGCAATACGAAGTAAGCCATTGGTTCCTCCCATGATGGGGAGTGTGCGGGCGCTCACGGCGCGTCCGCCGTCTCCCGGAACTATGATAGCACGAGCCGGGTGCGCGAACCACAGGCGGCAACCAATGCCCGAGTGGCCGCCGCACCAGTTTTTCACCGATCAGCTGGAGGAGGCGGGGTCGTTTACTGCAGCGACGCCACGGTCTTGAGCGCGCCGTCGAGCATGTCGCCCTTCTCGTCCTTCAGCGCGGCTTCGCGCAGGCGCCGGATCCAGTCGGCGGCGTCCGGACGGCCCTTGAGCAGGTCGAGCGCCGACAGCACCCGGTCGAATTTCGACTGCGCGCGGGCATGAGTGTCGCTGTAGCCCTTGATCAGCCGGCGGCAGTTGAGGATCTCGACGGCCAGCGCATAGTCATCCCTGACATGGCCGAGCGCCAGCGCGTACCAGCGTTCGATATGCGCAGTCTCGACCTTGTGGCGCAGCAGCCGGCGGCGCCAGCGGCGCAGGCCGCCGATGAACCACAAAGCGGCAAAGCCGGCGAAGCTGTCGGTACGGATGTGGCGGCCGCGGTTGATGCGGCGGTCGAGGAAGGCGGCGAGCTTCGGCCGGTCCTCGATGTAGCTGCCGAGCCCGGCCGGCAGCGTGCCGCAGAACTCCTCAATGCGCGGATGGAAATATTCGGTCACCTGCAGGACCGAGCCCTCCTTGACGCCGACCTCGCGGCGTACGCGTCGGTCGCGGCTCGAGCGCGTCTTCAGGTCGGCGACGCGGATCATGTCGTCGTAGCACATCGCGTTGGCCAGATGCTTAGCGGCGGCGATCGACAGCGCGTAGTCATGGGCAGCACTGTCCAGGACGACCGCCCGGTCGAGCCTGTCGAGATACTCGCCGCCATAAGCGATGTCCTGGTAGTCGACGACTTTTTTCAGGCCGCGAAGCGCCATGTCGCGCGCGGGTGCAGGCAGCGTGGCAACGCGTGCCGCCAATTGTTGCCAGCCCTTCAACAGGCTTTCCGGACCGCTGACTTCTGTCGCCGCGCCCGAGCCGGTTTCAGCGGCCGCCGGCTGTTCAGTTTTGTCGCCCGAAGGCGCACTCGCGATGCCGCGCGCCCGATTATAGGCGGCGCCGAAGGCGGCGAGGCTGGCCTTCACACCGCGGCCGCCGGCACTGACCGCCTGCTCGTAGCTCTCGCGTGTGAACGGCAAGGCATCGGAGCCGGCCAGCGCGCCGAGCAGGCTGGCCGAGATCATCGAGCCGTTGTCGGCGGCGATCTTCTCCATGTCGAAGGCGATGAAGCGCTTGGCCGCGGCTTCCGCCGTGGCATGCACCTTGGAGGACGAGGCGCGACCGTCGCCAGGCTCGATCTTCTCCGAGACCGCGGCAATGCGGTGCGACGAGGCGATCAGCGTCGTGCGCTCGGGCGTGACGAAGCCGCGGATGATGGCGCGGCCGGCCTCCATCAGTTCGGCGGCGATCAATATATCGACATCGCCCTGCGACGGCGACAGCGCGAAGACCGGCAGGCGTCCGGTGTCGCGGCACATCTCGACGTAATAGATGGTGGCGCCGGTGCGCTGGGCGACGCCGGCGACCGAGGTCGATTGCGCGACGTAGCCGTTGCGCTCGGCAACGTCGGTGATCCAGTCGGCCAGCACGCCGCCGCCCTGGCCGCCGACCGCCAGCACGGCAAGCTTGATGACGCGCTCGTCGTCCGGCGCGCCGGCCTTGGAACGGGTTGATGGGACAGCGTCAAGCATCGGCGAATATCAGGCGCCGGCTTTCACGACGCCGCTGCAAGAGGCCGATCGTAGCGCGGCGAGCGGCTTCAAGGAAACGGTCCCAGCGGCTCGGATTGTGCACGACATCGGCGCGGTAGAAGGACGGGCAGAGCACCGCCGCGTCGGCGACCTCGCCGCAATTGCCGCAGCCGACGCAGCTCTGGTCGATATGCGCCACCGGATCGTCGCGTAACGGATCGTCCAGCGACTTCACCGACAGCGACGGGCAGCCGGAAAGCCGCATACAGGCATGGTCGCCGGTGCAGATATCCTCGTCGACACCGAATTTCGGCTTGACGATGCGCGTCCCGCCCTCGATGGCCTTGTCGACCAAGGGCTTTTCGCGGCGCTGCCGATTGAGCATGCATTCGGACGAGGCGACAATGACTTTCGGGCCCTTTTCGTCCGTCGTCAGCGCCTCGCGCAGCGTGGCTTGCATCTTGGTTACGTCGTAGGTGCGGTCGATGTGGCGCAGCCATTTGACGCCCATGCCCTTCACCGCCTCGGTGATCGGGTGCTTGGTCGACTTGGTCTTGTTGCCGGCGCGGGACGACAGGATGTCCTGCCCTCCCGTCGCGGCCGAATAGAAATTGTCGACGATGACTATGACGCCATCGTTCTTGTTGAACACCGCATTGCCGACCGAGGAGGTCAGGCCGTTGTGCCAGAAGCCGCCGTCGCCGACGAAGGAAATCGAGCGGCGCTTGGCATCGGGCGAATTGAACGCCGAAGCCGAGGCCGGCCCCAGCCCGTAGCCCATGGTGGTGGCGCCGAGCTCGAAAGGCGGCATGATCGAGAACAAATGACAGCCAATGTCGGAGGCGATGTGGTGCTTGCCCAACTCCTGCTCGACCAGCTTGGTGGCGGCGAAGATCGGCCGCTCCGGGCAGCCGACGCAGAAGCCGGGCGGACGGCCCGGGACGACGTTGATCAGGTCGGCGGTGTCGAGCCCGTCGCCGATCTTGTTCGGTGCGCGGACTTCGCTCGGCAGCAGATGCGGGATGGTGGCGCGCAGGAACGATCCGATGCCGTCGAGCATCACCTGGCCGGTGTATTCGCCGGCCATAGGCAGATGTTCCTTGCCGACGAGCTTGGTGCCGCGCCCGGCCTTGTGCAGCATCGCGGCAAAGGCCTGCTCGATGTAGTTGGGCTGGCCTTCCTCGACGACGAGCACGGCGTCCTTGCCTTCGCAGAAAGACAGGAATTCGTCATCGACCAGCGGGTATACGGCGTTGAGCACATAGAGCGGCACGTCGGTGTCGCCATAGGTGTCGGCGAGGCCGAGCCGCTGCAGCGCCCGGATGACCGAATTGTACATGCCGCCCTGCATGACGATGCCGACCGAGCCGTGCTCCGGGCCGAAAAACTCGTTGATCCTGTTGGTGCGGATGAAATCCACCGCCGCCGGCCAGCGTTTCTGCACCTTCTCCCTCTCGTGCAGGAAGGACGCGGGCGGCAGCACGATGCGGCCGGTGTCGCGGCGCGGCGCCTCGAGGGCATCGGCGACCGTCATCGCCGGGCGCTTGTTGTCCTTGGCGATGAAATGGCCATGGACGTGGCAGCAGCGGATGCGGACCTGCAACATGACCGGCGTGTTGGAAACTTCGGACAGCTCGAAGCCGTCCTCCACCGCCTTGACGATCGACGGCAGGTTCGGTCGCGGGTCGAGCAGCCAGACCTGGCTTTTCATGGCAAAGGCGTGGCTGCGCTCCTGCATGATCGAGGAGCCTTCGCCATAATCCTCGCCGACGATGATCAGTGCACCGCCGGTGACGCCGCCAGACGCCAGGTTGGCCAGCGCGTCGGAGGCGACATTGGTGCCGACCGTCGACTTGAAGGTCGCCGCACCGCGGATTGGATAATGCACCGACGCGGCCAGCATGGCGGTGGCGGTCGCTTCGGAGGCGCTCGCCTCGAAATGCACGCCGAGTTCGCCCAGGATATCCTGCGCGTCGGCCAGCACGTCCATCAAATGGCTGATCGGCGCGCCCTGATAGCCGCCGACATAGCCGACGCCGCATTGCAGCAGCGCCTTGGTGATGGCGAGAATGCCTTCGCCGGAAAACTCCTCGCCGGCGCCGAGCCTGAGCTTTTCGACTTCCTTGGCAAAAGACCGTTCGGCCATTTTGGGCTCCTTCCGTTGCCGCCCGTGTGGCGGCGCGTAAGATCGTCAGATGTCGTGCTTGCGAATGTTCTTCAGCATCTTCTGCAGCGTCGCGATCAGCGCCGCGTATTCGGCATCGTCGATGTCGTCGAACATAGTCTCGAAAGCGTCGTGCATGGCTGGCCAGGCGCGCGCGAATTCGGCGCGGCCATCGTCGGTCAGGAACACATGGCGGATCCGGCTGTCGGTGACCCCCTGCTCGCGCCGAACAAACCCTTGTCCCTCCAGCGTGTCGAGTGTCCTGCTCAAGGTCGACTGCTCGATGACAGTATAGACCGAGAGATCGTTGACGGTGGCGCCATCGGTGACCGACAATACGGCTAGCGTCCGCACCTGCGGAATGGTCAGGCCCTGCTTGCGGAAATTGTCGCGCAAGGTGGCGTTGTAGCGGCCCATGATGCGGTTCATCAGATAGGGCGCGAATTGCTGCAGGCCGATCTGGCCCAAAGTCGAGATGCGCTGGCGCTTTTCAACCTTCTGTTCCATCACAGACTCCCCGCCAGGAGAAAGCCGGAGCCGCCGCCCAGCCCGGCGCCGGGATGGGTCGAGGCGCCGATGTGGTAGAGTCCCTTGACTCCGGTGGCGTGATTGCGGCTCGTCTTGAACGGCCGCCACAGGAACGACTGGTCAATAGTCGAGGAGCCGCCATAGGGATCGCCGCCGACCAGATTGATGTTCATCGCTTCCAGGTCGGCCGGCGAATAGGCGCGACGTGCGATGACGCTGTCCTTGAATCCTTCGATATGGCTGGCGAGGATCGCTTCGGCACGGTCGGCATAGGCTTCGCGCAGCGCCTCGGTCCAGTGGCCATCCGCAGGCGTCTCGAGCTTGCCGGCCGCATCACCCTTGATATTGCGAGGCGCCTCGGGAAGTTGAAGCCACAGGATTGCCTTGCCGTCTGGACAGCGCGACGGGTCGAGCGCGTGCGGCTGGCCGACGCAGATGGTCGGCACCTCCGGCAGCATGCCGCGCACGGCCTGGTTGCAGGCCTCCGACACCCCGTCGAGCCCTGGCGTCAGATGCAGCAGTGCGACCTTGTCCAGGCCCTCGCCGCGCCATGCCGGCGGCTTGTCCAAGGCATAGTGGATCTGGAAATTGCCCTTGCCGTAGCGGTATTTTTGCGCTGCCTCGACGTCGGCTTTCGGAGCCGCGTCGCCGAGCAGCCGCTCGTAGAGCTGGGTCGGCGTGACCGAGCAGATAACGCTCTTCTTCGCGTTGATCGTTTCGCCCGAAGCCAGCCGCACACCGGTGGCGCGGCCTCCGCTCTGGACGATGGAGGCAACGTCCCCTTCGGTGCGGATCACACCGCCGCGCTCCTTGATCAGCGCTTCGAACGCGGACAGCAGGTTCTTGGCGCCGCCCTTGACAACCGGCGCGCCGGCGGCTTCGAGTGCAAAGGCGATAACCCTAGCGATCTGGCCCGAAAACGCATCTTCGGGCCCGAGGCCGGCATGCAGCACCCAGGGGGCCCAGAGCGCGCGCATGATTTCCGACTGGTAGGTGCTTTCCAGCCAACCGCGCGCCGGCACCAACGCGCTGCCGAGAAAGGCGGCAAGGCCACGCGGCCCGCGCCGCCACGCTTCGCCCGCCAGCAGCCTGGCCGTTGGGTAGGACCACAGGTTGCCACCGAGCAGCCCGAACAGCAGACCGGCGTTGCGCTCGATCTCGCCGACATCGCTGCCGTGCCGGTCGCCGTCACCCGCGGCGATTGCATTGATCGCCGCTACATTGGCGGTACGGTCGGTGCGCAGGGCGGCATGGCTGCCGTCCGGGCGCAGCACGCCGGTCGGCGTGGAGGTGTTGCAAAACTCCAGGCCGTGCCGCGCCAGATCCTTGCCCAGCGCCGCATAGGCCGGTGAGGTGATGAACAGGACGAAGGTCGTCGCCATCACGTCGTGGATGAAGCCGGGCGCTGTGATTTCTTCGGTGCGCATGCAGCCGCCGATGCGGTCGTTGCGCTCGAGCACCAGCACCTTCGCCCCCTTGCCGCCAAGCATCGCCGCGCAAACCAGCGCGTTGATGCCGCTGCCGACGATGATGTGATCGGGAGCGCTCATCGACGATTGCTCCCGGTGAGCGGAAGGTGGAATTCATTTGCGCGGGCTGGCGTTCCTGCGCGCCCCCCTCTGTCCTGCCGGACATCTCCCCCTCTAGGGGGGAGATTAGCGGCTTCGGCGCTCCGCTCATTCCTACGACGTTGAAGATTGGCGAAGGCAGTATCGACGGCCGATCTCCCCCCTAGAGGGGGAGATGTCCGGCAGGACAGAGGGGGGCGCCGTAGAGCGGCAGCCTTGCCAAGCTGCCACCCTCTACCCATCATCACGATATTGCCTGCGCACATGATCTTCTCCCGAAGACCGCAGCTACCCTATTGCCTTGGCACCAACGCCAACGCGCGGATCGGGCTGCCGGTACCGTGCTCGATCTTGAGCGGCGCCGCGATCAGGATCGCGCCCTTCGGCGGCAGCCGGTCGAGGTTGCAAAGGCTGGCGAGACCGTAGCGGTTGGCCTTGTGCATCAGGCTGTGCGCCGGGAATGGCGGCTCCATGCCGCCGGCCTTGCCGGCATCGGTGCCGATCGTCTCGCTGCCCCAGCCCTTGATGTCCTTGCCGATCAGATACTGGATGGCTTCCGCGGTCGGGCCGGGCGTGTGCGGACCGGTCTCATTGGCGTTGAGGAACTCGGCTTCCGAGCCGTTGCGCTTATACCAGTCGGTGCGCATCACCACCCACTCGCCCGCGTTGATAGCGCCATGTTCGGCTTCCCATGCCTCGATGTGATCGACGGTGAGCAGGAAATCGTGATCGGCTGCCGCTTGCTTCGAACAGTCGATGACGTTGACCGGACCGACGAAGTTCTGCGCCGGAATGGTGTCGGTAGCACCGTCCGGATAATCCTTGCCGGTGATCCAGTGGTTGGGCGCGTCGAAATGCGTGCCCGAATGCTCGCCGAGCTTGAGCCAGTTCCACGCCCACCACGGGCCATTCTTGTCATAGGCGGAGATGGCGTGGATCTCGATCTTCGGCGTGTCCACCGCGAGTTCCGGCGGCAGCTTGATCAGCGGCGTGTCCGGCCCGAGCGGCGCCGTCAGGTCGACCACCTGGATGGCGCCGGAAAGAAGCTGGCCGGCAACTTCGCCGAGGAGTTGTTGTGTGTCCATGGTCTCTGTTCCCTCTTTCTCGATGGTGCTGAAGGCTCTCGCGGCCCTTAATATCCTACTAGACGAAAACATATGCATCTGCAATTATCTTTAAGCATAAAGGAAATGGGACGGGGCGTGAGCGAGTTCGACGCCATATTTGTCGGGGCAGGCCACAACAGTCTGGCATGCGCCGCGCATCTGGCGCTCAAAGGTTGGAAAACTGCGGTTTTCGAACGCAACGCAACGATCGGCGGCGCCGTCCAGACGCGCGAATTCACGCTGCCGGGCTTCCGGCACGATTTCGGTGCGATGAATGTGAGCCTGTTCGCTGGTTCGGGCTTCCACAAGAAATATGCAAATGAATTGAAAACCCACGGGCTGGAATTCGTGGCGGCGGCCGACTGTTTTGCCAGCGCCTTCCCCGACGGTCGCTGGTTCGGCGTCAGCAGCGACCTGGAAAAGACCACTGGACGGATAGCCGCTTTTTCCGAGGCCGACGCACAGACATGGCGTGGTCTGGTTGCGGCATTCCCGACGCAAGCCGAGCATCTGTTCCGGCTGCTGGGCTCGCCGATGAGCGGCCGAGCACTCGCCGGCACCGCCTGGAACCTCTGGCGCAAGCAGGGTTTTGCTGGCGCGCTCGATACCGGGCGGTTGCTGCTTTCCTCACCCCGCGCGTGGCTCGAGGAGACTTTCCAGTCACCGCATGTCAGGGCGACGCTCGCCACCTGGGGCATGCATCTCGACTTTGCCCCCGATATCGCCGGCGGCGCGGTGTTCCCTTACCTCGAATCCATGGCCAACCAGTGCTTCGGCATGGTGCTCGGCAAGGGCGGCGCCGACACCATCATCCGCGCTTTGTCGGGCATGCTCACGGCCGCCGGCGGCAAGATCGTCACTGGGGCTGACGTCGCCGAAATCACGGTGTCCGCCGGCAAGGCGACCGGCGTGCGCCTTGCTTCAGGCGAGACCCACACCGCCACCAAGGCTGTTATCGCCGGTGTCGCGCCAAAGGCGCTGGCGGGCGAACTGTTGCCGAACGGTTCCGGCGACGCCGGTTTCGACACGGCCATGAAAAACTTTCGCCATGCGCCGGGGACGATGATGATCCATCTGGCGCTCGACGATCTGCCGGACTGGCGCGCCGGCGCCGAGCTTCGGCAGTTCGCCTATGTGCACCTTTCGTCGTCGCTCGACGCCATGTCGCGGACCTACCAACAGGCGATGGCAGGCATGCTGCCGGATGAACCGGTGCTGGTCGTCGGTCAGCCGACGGCGGTGGACGCATCGCGCGCGCCCGACGGCAAGCACGTGCTTTGGGTGCAGGTGCGCATGCTGCCGGCCGAGATTGTGGGCGATGCGGCGGGCACTATCGCGGCGGCTCACTGGGACGAACACGCCGGTCAGCAATCTGCACGTGACCGGGGCGGCAACATGGCCCGGCGCCGGCACCGGGGCGGCGTCGGGCTTCATGCTCGCGCAACAACTTGGCGGGAGGTAAAGCCGTAATTTTCAACTAGGGTGAAGGAGGACAAGGCGCGGTTGCCCAAGGAGCCTGAGCCCACCGATTGACAACGACACCGCGCATAAAAGCAACAGGGGAACGACCATGACAATCAACAGACGAGAATTGCTCGGATATGGCGCGGCCGCACTTGGCGCCATGGCGCTCGGTCTGCCGCAACAGGCCAAGGCAGCCGGCGAACTGACCATCGCCTACAATGTCAACCTGCCGTCCTGGGACCCGACCACCGGGCCTTCGGCAGTCAACCCGACCATCCAGGGCCTATACCAATCGGTGTTCGACCAGTTCATCCCGCAGAAGCCGGATCTGTCCTTTGCGCCGGGCCTGCTCACCGAATGGGGCTGGAACGAAGATCGCAGCAAGATCATGATGACGGTGCGCGAGGGCGTCACCTGGCATGACGGCTCGCCATTCACGGCCGAAGACGTGGTCTGGTCGCTGCAGCGGGCGGGCGACGAGAAGACCGGCAACCCGATCCAGTTCGTCTGGAAGAACGTCAACAACTTCAAGATCGACGGGAACAAGATCACCGGCGACGTCGTGCAATTCGACCCGGTGTATTTCAAGTGGATGTCGTTCCTCACCGGCTACATCATGCCGAAGGCCTATTACGAGAAGGTCGGCGCCGAGGGTTTTGAGAAAGCCCCGATCGGTACCGGGCCCTATATGGTCGACAAATTCGAGCGCAACGCCTTCCTGCGGCTCAAGGCCAACCCTAACTACTGGGGCGGCAAGCCGGCCTTCGAAAACGTAACCATCAAGTTCGTCACCGATGCGGCGAGCCGCGTCGCCGAGATCGAGTCCGGTTCCTCGCAGGTGACGCTGGAAATCCCTTATGAGGAATATGACCGCCTGATCGCCAAGGACGGACTTGCCGGCTCATGCAAGAACGTTTCCGACATCGGCATGATCTTCTTCAACGACATCGACGTGATGCTGGACAAGAACGTGCGCCAGGCGGCGGTGATGGCGGTCGACAAGAAGCTGCTGGTCGATCGGTTGCTGCGCGGCTACGGCCAGCCGATCGGTACGCTGGAGACGCCGGAATACGCCGCCTACGATGCGTCGATCAAGGTCGAGCACAACCTGGAAAAGGCCAAGGAATTGCTGGCCGCATCCGGCTATTCGCCGGAAAAGCCAGTCAAGTTCACGATACAGACGACCAAGGGCTTCAAGCCCAAGGACTACGAGATGATCCAGGCGATCGTCGGCATGTGGCGCAAGGTCGGCATCGAGGCAACGATCGAGGTCTACGAGATCGCCAAGCACTATGAGTTGCGCGCCGCCGACAAGCTGGCGCCGGCGGCCTTCTACAATTGGGGCAACGCCATCGGTGATCCCACGACGTCGACCGGCTTCGCCATGTACGGCCCAAGTCCGCATTCGGTGTGGGACAGTCAGGATCTGATCGACATGATCAACCCGCTATGGGGCGAGAAGGACGAGGCCAAGCGCATTGCCGGCTGGAAGGCCGTCGACAAATACATCGCCGAACAGGCCTATGTGCTGCCGCTGATCCAGTATGCGCAACCGATCGTGCATGCCAAGGGCGTAAACGTCGTGCAGCATGTGTCCGGCGCGCTTCTGCCGGCGCTGATGAGCCCGGCCTGAGACAGTCTTTGGCTTGCCGCGCGCCGTCCGGAATGACGGCGCGCATTTTCCGCCACGGGCGACCATGCTGCTGCAAAGATTCCTGATCCGTCTTCTGACGATGGCGATCACGCTGTTCGGCGTGGCCGTCGTCGTCTTCATCGTCATCCGCGTCGCGCCGGGCGATCCGATCGCGATGATGCTGCCGCCCGGCGCCACCGATGCCGACATCGCGCGGCTACGCGCGCTTTACGGGCTCGACAAGACCATCGTCCAGCAGTTCTTCATCTGGCTGGCCGGTGTCGTCAGGGGTGATTTCGGCACTTCGATCTCACTGCGACAGGACGTGCTTGGGCTGGTCTTCACTCGC
This sequence comes from Mesorhizobium sp. M0306, assembly GCF_040321655.1. Lineage (NCBI taxonomy): Bacteria > Pseudomonadati > Pseudomonadota > Alphaproteobacteria > Hyphomicrobiales > Phyllobacteriaceae > Mesorhizobium > Mesorhizobium sp. M0306. The sequence goes on from NZ_JAMYRY010000044.1 coordinate 13,809, forward strand.
CTCCCGGCGACACTGGAACTCGCCATCGTCGCGCTTGTGATGGCGCTGGCGATCGGCGGCACGACGGCGATCCTCGGCGCGCGCGAGCGCGGCACCGCGGTCGAGGCCGGAATCGACATTGCCAGCGGTGCGGCGCTCTCGATTCCCGATTTCCTGTGGGGCCTGGTACTGATTCTTCTGTTCGGCGTGCTGGTGCCTATCTTCGACATTTCTGGCCGGGTGTCGCCGCAGCTCGACCTGCCCTTCGTCACGCAATTCTATCTGTTCGAAAGCATCGTACGGCTGCGCTTCGACCTGACCAGGGACCTGCTGGCACACATGCTGATGCCGGCGATTGCGCTGGCGCTGCCGCTGGCCGCGATCATCTCGCAGTTGCTGAAACAGTCGCTGAAAGAAGTGCTCGACCTCGACTATGTCGTGCTGGCGCGGGTAAAGGGCTTTTCGGAAACGCAGGTCATCCTGCGCGAGGCGCTAAAGAACGCGGCGCTGCCGACGCTGACGCTGGTCGGCGTGCAGTTCACCTTCCTGATCGGCGGCACGGTCATCGTCGAACGGCTGTTTTCCTATGAAGGCCTCGGCAATATGGCGATCGACGCCGTCATCAATCGCGACCTGCCGCTGATCCAGGGCATCGTGCTGGTGTTCGCGCTGCTGTTCGTGCTGATCAACCTTGCCGTCGACATGATGTACGCCCTGCTCAATCCGAGGCTGCGCCATGGATGAGGCCCGCATTTCAAGACATGGCTCGCGCGCCCGCCTATGGCTGGCCGGCGGCTGGCTGCTGATTGCGCTGCTGGCCGCAATTTTCGCGCCGCTGGTCGCACCGCAGGACCCGCTGGCGCAGGATTTGATGCTGGAGCGCCTGCCGCCGTTCTGGCTGACCGGTGCCGAGCCCGGCTACTGGCGCGGCACCGACAGCCTCGGCCGCGATCTCCTGTCACGGCTGATCTTCGGTGCCCGCATCGCCTTCATCGTCGCTTTCGCGGCAGCCCTTGCCGCCTGCCTGGTCGGCTCGACGCTCGGCCTGATCGCCGGCTATTTCGGCGGCTGGGCCGACCGCATCATCTCGCGCGTTGTCGATGTCTGGATGGCGTTTCCGCCGGTGCTGTTTGCCATCCTTTTGGTTGCCGTGCTTGGCACCGGCTTGAGCTCCGTCATCATTGCCATCGCCGTCATCGACTGGACGCGCTTCTGCCGGGTGATCCGCGCCGAGACCATGGGCCAATCGCGCATGGATTATGTCGAGAACGCCCGCATCGCCGGCTATGGCCGCATCGGCATCATGCTGCGCGAAGTGCTGCCCAATGTGGTGCCGTCGATCGTCGCGCTGCTGTCGCTGGAGATGGGCATTGCCGTCATCGTCGAGGCGATCCTGTCCTTCGTCAATCTGTCGATCTCGACCGACGACCCGACCTGGGGCGGCATCATCGCCGAGGGCCGCCTGTCGATCCATCAGGCCTGGTGGGTGCTGGTGTTCCCGCTGGTCACCCTGATCCTGACGGTGCTGTCGTTCAGCCAGTTCGGCGAAGGTCTCAGGGCACGTTTCGATCCGGTGCTGCGATGAACGCGCCTGCGAAATCCTGCCTCGACATACGCAGCCTTAGCGCGGTGCTGCCTAATGGCTTGCGCGTGCTGCGCTCGGTGTCGCTCGCCGTCGAGCCCGGAGAAGTCCGCGCGCTGGTCGGCGAGAGCGGCGCCGGCAAGACGATGATCGGCAAGGCCGTGCTCGGCGTGCTGCCGCCGAGCGTGCGCATCGTCGAAGGCGATATGCTGCTCGAGGGCGAGGACCTCGGCCGGCTCCAGCCCAGGGCACGGCGCACGCTGATCGGCGCGCGCACCGCGCTGATCCCGCAGGACCCGCTGACGGCGCTCAATCCGTCACGGCGCATCGGCCCGCAGATGACCGACCGCCTGGTGCGCATCCTCGGCTGGAGCGGCGAGAAGGCCGATGCACGCATCCGCCAATTGCTGGACGAGGTGCAGATCCGCGACCCCGAGCGTGTCCTCAAATGCTATCCGCACGAGCTGTCCGGCGGCATGCGCCAGCGCGTGCTGATCGCCGCGGCGTTCGCAGCCGAACCAAGGCTGATCGTCGCCGACGAGCCGACCACGGCGCTCGATGTGACCGTGCAGAAGCAGATCTTGCGGCTGATCGCGCAATTGCAGCGCGAGCATGGCACGGCGATCCTGTTCGTCACCCACGATCTCGGCGTCGTCGCCAAGATCAGCCAGAAAGTTTCCGTGCTCTATGCCGGCAAGGTGGTGGAGGAGGCCGAGACGGCAGCGCTCTTCGCTTCACCGCAGCATCCTTATACGCGGGCACTGATGGCGGCGACGCCGCGCTACACCGATCCATTCGCGTCGCTGAAGCCGGTCGACGATAAGGTACTGGCCGGACTGGCCGCGGAGATCGCCGCCTCCGACCAGGCCTGGAGGCCGCCGCATGGCTGAGCCGCTGTTTTCCGTGCGCGGGTTGAAGGTTGCATTGCCCGATATGACGCGCAAGCCGCTGATCGGCCGCGCGCCGCTGGCCGAGATCCTGAAAGGCCTCGATTTCGACCTGCCAAGGGGATCGGTGACCGGCATCGTCGGCGAATCCGGCTCCGGCAAGTCGACGCTTGGCCGCGCGCTGGTGCGGCTTTTGGAGCCGAGCGCCGGCACCGTCACCTTCGACGGCCGCGACATCACGCATCTGCCTGAGGCGGAGCTCCGGCCGCTGCGCCGCAATCTGCAGATGATCTTCCAGGATCCGATGTCGTCGCTCAATCCGCGCCGCACCATCTTCAGCATCATCGCAGCCCCGCTCAAGCAGAACGGGTTTGGCGACAACCTCAGGGACCGTGTCGCGGAGGCGCTGCAGCGCGTCGGCCTGCCGCAGAGCTTTGCCAGCCGCTACCGCCACGAACTGTCGGGCGGCCAGCGCCAGCGCGTCGGCATTGCCCGGGCGCTGGCGCTGTCGCCGAAATTCGTGCTGGCCGACGAAATCGTCTCCGGCCTCGACGTGTCGACGCAGGCGCAGATCCTGACGCTGCTGGAAAAACTCGCCGCGGAAATGGGCCTGACCGTTGCCTTCATCAGCCATGATCTTTCTGTCATTCGGCGGCTGTGCCGGCAAGTGATCGTCATGCGCGAAGGCGCGATCGTCGAAGCCAGCGCTACGGATACTTTGTTCGAGAAGCCGCAGCAGGCTTACACGCGCGACCTCCTCGCCGCCATTCCGCTGCCCGAGATCGATGACGCTTGGTTGCTGCCCGCCGCAAAGGCGCCGGCATGAAACACAGTCCTATTCGCACGCCGAAGAGCGGGCCTCGGGCGTGCGTCGACAAGTCAGCTCACGAAACGGAGGAGAACTGGAATGAAATACGCAGTCAGAAATGCAATGCTTGCGGCCGCTCTGCTCGGCTCGATGGGAGCAGCCTCGGCTGATTCGATACCCGGCATGCGTGGCCACGACCACACCGGCGTCACCGTCCCCGACATGCAGCAGGCCGTCGGTTTCTTTACCGAGGTGGTCGGCTGCAAGAAGGCGATGTCGTTCGGCCCGTTCGCCGACGACAAGGGCACGTTCATGCAGGATCTGCTGGGCGTCGATCCCAAGGCGGTGATCGAGGAGATCACCCTGGTCCGCTGCGGACACGGGTCGAACATCGAGCTGTTCAAATACACAGCGCCGGACCAGAAGGACCTGACGCCGCGCAACAGCGACATAGGCGGCTTCCATATCGCCTTCTATGTCGACGACATCGCCGCCGCAAAAGCCTATCTTGACGGCAAGGGCGTCAAGACGCGAATGGGGCCGCTGCCGGTTACCGAAGGCCCGGCCGCCGGCCAGACCATCCTCTACTTCCAGGCGCCCTGGGGCTTGCAGTTGGAAGCGATCAGCTATCCCAATGGCATGGCCTATGAAAAAGATGCGGAGACGGTGCTGTGGAGCCCGAAGAACCCGGAAAAATAGCCCGGGACGTCCTTGGCCTGCGCAAGCCGACTGCCGGCGAGCTGGGTTTCTGAGGCAGATTGTTTCAATCCTGAAACTTCAAGCTTGAATTAATCCGCCTCAGGCGTAAACTCGACGGACAGAAGCGAAGAGGAGATCGCACGATGAAAGTTGCGGTTCTCGGCGGCGGACCAGCCGGGCTCTACTTTGCCATCTCGCTGAAGCTCCGGGATGCCGCGCATGACGTGACGGTGTTCGAGCGCAACCGTGCCGATGATACGTTCGGCTGGGGCGTCGTGCTGTCGGCCGAAACGCTGGAGAACCTGACCAAGAACGACCCGGTCAGCGCCACCTGGATCCGCAAGCATTTCGCCTATTGGGACGATATCGCCGTCATCCATGACGGCGTGCGCACGGTCTCGACCGGTCACGGCTTTTGCGGCATCGGCCGCAAGCGGCTGCTCACCCTGCTGCAGCGGCGGGCGCGCGAACTCGGCGTCAAGCTGGTGTTCGAGACCGATATCGCCGATCCCAAGCCATATATGGAGACGCACGACCTGGTCGTCGCCGCCGACGGGCTGAACTCGAAAGCGCGGGGCGCCTTCGTCGACGTGTTCAAGCCCGATATCGACATCCGTAAATGCAAGTTCGTCTGGCTCGGCACCCGTCAGAAATTCGACGACGCCTTCACCTTCATCTTCGAAAAGACCGAAAATGGCTGGGTGTGGGCGCATGCCTACCAGTTCGACAGAGATACCGCGACCTTCATCGTCGAATGCAGCGAGCAGACCTGGCAGCGCTTCGGCTTCGGCGCGATGTCGCAGCAGGAATCGATTGCCGTCTGCGAGCGCATCTTTGCCCGCCATCTCGGCGGCCACGCGCTGATGACCAACGCAAATCATATCCGCGGCTCGGCCTGGATCAATTTCCCGCGTGTCTTGTGCGAACGCTGGTCCTACAAGAACCTGGCACTGATGGGCGACGCGGCGGCGAGCGCGCATTTCTCGATCGGCTCCGGCACCAAGCTGGCGCTGGAAAGCGCGGTGGCGCTGGCCGACTATGTCGAGTCCGAGCCGGACCTCGAGGCAGCCTTCCGCAAATATGAGGACGCCCGCCGCACCGAAGTGCTGAAGCTGCAGTCGGCGGCGCGCAATTCGCTCGAATGGTTCGAGGAGGTCGAGCGCTATCTCGGCCTCGATCCGGTGCAGTTCAACTATTCGCTGCTGACGCGTTCGCAGCGCATCAGTCACGAGAATTTGCGGCTGCGCGATGCCGAGTGGCTGGCCGGCGCCGAGGAGTGGTTCCAGCGCCAGGCCGGCGCCGGGGGCAACAATCTGCGTCGCGCGCCGATGTTCGCGCCGTTCCGGCTGCGCGACATGGCACTGCAGAACCGCGTCGTCGTCTCGCCGATGGCACAATACAAAGCGGTCGACGGCTGTCCGACCGACTGGCATTTCGCCCATTACGCCGAACGGGCCAAGGGCGGCGCCGGCCTCCTCTACATCGAGATGACCTGCGTCAGTCCGGAGGGCCGCATCACGCCTGGCTGCCCCGGTTTTTATGCGCCCGAGCATGAGGTCGCCTGGAAGCGACTGGTGGAGTTCGTCCATGCCGAGACCGAGGCCAAGATCTGCGCCCAGATCGGCCATTCCGGTGCCAAGGGGTCGACCAGGGTCGGCTGGCAGGGAACCGACGTGCCACTGCCCTCAGGCAATTGGCCGGTCATGGCAGCGTCTTCCGTGCCGTGGTCGCCGGAGAACCAGGTGCCGAAGGCGATGGACCGCGCCGACATGGATATGGTGCGCGACCAGTTTGTCGCCTCGGCCGAGATGGCGGCGCGCTGCGGCTTCGACATGCTCGAAATCCACGCCGCGCACGGCTATCTCCTGTCCTCCTTCATCACGCCCCTGACCAACCGGCGCACCGACACCTATGGCGGCTCGCTGGAAAACCGCATGCGCTATCCCTTGGAAATCTTTCATGCGGTGCGCGCCGCGTGGCCGGCCGAGAAGCCGATCTCGATGCGCATCTCCGCCAATGACTGGCTGGGCATCGAAGGCGTGACGCCGGCCGATGCCGTAGAGATCGCGCGGCTGCTGCATGAGGCCGGCGTAGACATCTGCGACGTATCGGCCGGCCAGACTTCGGCCGTGGCAAGACCGGTCTATGGCCGCATGTTCCAGACGCCGTTTTCCGATCGCATCCGCAACGAGGTCGGCATGGCGACGATGGCGGTCGGCAATATCTATGAGCCGGACCACGTCAACTCGATCCTGATGGCGGGCCGCGCCGATCTCGTCGCACTGGCTAGGCCGCATCTTGCCGATCCCTATTGGACGCTGCACGCGGCCGTCACGCTTGGCGATCGCGGCGCCAAATGGCCGGATCCCTATCTGCCCGGCCGCGACCAGCTCTTCCGGCTGGCCGAGCGCGAAGCGGCAGCGGGGTTGAAAGTATGAGTGCCGCGGCGACGATTTCGGGGCGGCATGCGCTGGTCACCGGCGGCGGCTCCGGCGTCGGCCGCGCGATCGCGCTGGTGCTGGCCGGGGCCGGCGTCGACGTGACCATCTGCGGCCGGCGCGAAGCGGCGCTTGCCGAGGTCGCCGCTGAGAACAAGCGTATCTTCGCCATTGCCGCCGACGTCACCGACGAGGCATCGATGGCGTCGCTCTACGAGGCGGCGGAAGCGGCACGCGGAGCGTTTGACATCGTCGTTGCCAATGCCGGTATGTCCGGCAGTGCCCCGGCGCAGCGGACCTCGCTGGCAGACTGGCAGCGCACGCTCGACGTCAACTTGACCGGTGCGTTCCTGACGGTGAAGCCGGCGTTGGCCGGCATGGCGGTGCGCAAGACTGGCCGTCTCATCTTCGTCGCTTCCACCGCCGGACTGAAAGGCTATCCCTATGTCGCAGCTTACGTTGCCGCCAAGCATGGCGTCGTCGGCCTGATGCGGGCACTCGCCGTCGAGACCGCCAAGTCCGGCATAACAGTGAATGCGGTGTGCCCAGGGTTTGTCGAAACCGAGATGCTGGAGAGCGCCGTCCAGCGCATCGTCGAAACGACCGGCCGCTCGTCCGAGCAGGCACGGACAAGCCTTGCCGCGACCAACCCGCAAGGCCGCTTCATCCAGCCGGAAGAAATTGCGGCCGCCGTACTTTATCTGTGTGGCGACGACGCCCGGTCGATTACCGGGCAGACGATTTCGATCTCCGGAGGTGAGACATGGTAGCCGGTCCCCTGCCCGCCCCGTCCGGACCCGGCAAGGACCGCCTGCGGCTGTGGATACGCCTGCTGCGCGCCTCGCGCACCATCGAGGCCGAGCTGCGCGAGCGGTTGCGGCAAGAGTTCAACACGACGCTGCCACGCTTCGACGTGATGGCTGCGCTCTACAGGGCGCCGGAAGGCATGCTGATGAGCGACCTGTCGCGCTTCCTGCTGGTGTCCAACGGCAATGTCACCGGCATCATCGACCGGCTGGTCTCGGAAGGGTTGGTGATGCGGGCCCGACGCAATGGCGACCGCCGCACTTCGATGGTGCGGCTGACCGAAGAAGGGTCGAAGACTTTCGCCGTGATCGCCGCCGCGCATGAAAAATGGGTCGGCGAGTTGCTGGGCAATGTGAGCGAGGACGAGGCGCGCCGGTTGACCGGCATGCTGACCTCCTTCCGCAGCAATTGGGAGGGACGGGAATGACGAAGATGGCGGGCCGCAAGCCGAAGCATTTCCTCTGGCAGGTCGAAGGCAAGATCGCAAAAATCCGGCTCGATCGGCCCGAACGCAAGAACCCGTTGACCTTCGACAGCTATGCCGAATTGCGCGACACTTTTCGCGATCTCGTCTATGCCGACGATGTCGATGCGGTGGTGTTCCTTCCCAATGGCGGCAATTTCTGCTCGGGCGGCGATGTCCACGAAATCATCGGCCCACTGGTCAAGATGGACATGAAGGCGCTGCTCGCCTTCACCCGCATGACCGGCGATTTCGTCAAGGCGATGCTGAATTGCGGCAAGCCGATTATCGCGGCGGTCGACGGCGTGGCGGTCGGCGCCGGCGCCATCATCGCCATGGCCTCCGATATCCGTATCGCCACGCCCCAGGCCAAGACAGCATTCCTTTTTACCCGCGTCGGCCTTGCCGGCTGCGACATGGGCGCCTGCGCGATCCTGCCGCGCATCATTGGCCAGGGCCGCGCCGCCGAGCTGCTCTATACTGGTCGCACGATGAGCGCCGAGGAAGGCGAGCGCTGGGGCTTCTACAACCGGCTGGTCGATGCCGCAACGCTCGAGGCCGACGCGCTCGACATGGCCGCGCGCATCGTTTCCGGCCCGACCTTCGCCCATGGCATGACCAAGACGCAGCTGAACCAGGAATGGTCGATGGGGCTTGACCAGGCGATCGAAGCGGAAGCGCAGGCCCAGGCGATGTGCATGCAGACCCGCGATTTCGAGCGGGCGTACACGGCTTTCGTCGCCAAGGAAAAACCGGTGTTCGAGGGGGATTGAGGATGATCGCTTCCATGGGCACGCTGGCGGGACAGAACCCCCCTCTGGCCTGCCGGCCATCTCCCCCTCAAGGGGGGAGATTGGATGTCAGGCCCGCTTTCGCCAATCTCCAACATCGCAGGGAGAGCCGTGGCAGCGAAGCCGCCAATCTCCCCCCTAGAGGGGGAGATGTCCGGCAGGACAGAGGGGGGCGCCGTGGAGCACAAGCCCTGAAGGATAGCGGAGGCAGACACAATGCCTGACCGTTCCTTCCTCTCCTGGCCGTTCTTCGAGAATCGCCACCGCGAGCTGGCGGAGCGGCTGGAGGCATGGTGCAACAAGAACCTGCCGGTTGCGCATGACGATGTCGACGCAGCCTGTCGCGAGCTGGTGGCCAAGCTCGGCAAGGACGGCTGGCTGAAGCCGACGGCGCTCGATACCGACAACCCCTCACCGCTCGACGTGCGTACGCTCTGCCTCACACGCGAGACGCTGGCCCGGCATGACGGGCTGGCCGATTTCGCCTTCGCCATGCAAGGGCTCGGCACTGGTGCGCTCAGCCTGTTCGGCTCGCCCGACCAGCAGAGCTGGCTGGCGAAGACACGGGCTGGCAAGGCGATTTCGGCTTTCGCGCTGTCGGAGCCGCGTTCTGGCTCGGACGTTGCCAATATGGAAATGACGGCCACGCGTGACCGCGACAGCTATCTCTTGTCCGGCGAAAAGACCTGGATCTCCAACGGCGGTATCGCTGACTTTTATGTTGTCTTTGCCCGCACCGGCGAGGCGCCCGGCGCCAAGGGGCTTTCCGCCTTTGTCGTGCCTTCCGAAACCGAGGGGCTGATTGTCGCCGGGCGGCTGGAAGTGATCGCGCCGCACCCGCTCGCCCGGCTATCCTTTGACAACGCACGCGTTCCAGCCTCGGCGCTGGTCGGCAAACCCGGTGACGGTTTTCGCATCGCCATGTCCGTGCTCGATGTGTTCCGTTCGACTGTCGGCGCAGCAGCGCTCGGCTTTGCCCGGCGCGCGCTGGACGAAAGCATCAAAAGAGTGGCCGAGCGCAGGCTGTTCGGTGCACCGATGGCCGAGCTGCAGATGGTGCAGGGCCACATCGCCGACATGGCGCTGGATGTCGATGCCGCCGCGCTGCTGGTCTATCGTGCCGCCTGGACCAAGGACATGGGCGCGGCTCGGGTTACCCGCGAAGCCGCCATGGCCAAGCTGTTCGCTACCGACAAAGCGCAAGAGGTGATCGACAAGGCTGTGCAGCTGCATGGCGGCGACGGCGTCCGCAGGGGCCATATCGTCGAAAGCCTGTATCGCGAGATCCGGGCACTGCGCATCTACGAGGGAGCGTCCGACGTGCAGAAGGTGGTGATTGCGCGGCAAGTATTGGGAGCGGCCTGAGACCGGAGTTGTGTGGAAGAATTGATTGTCTTCGAGTTTTGAGCGACCGGATTTGAGCATTGGGAGGCTTTGATATGCACACCATCCTGCAGCCGGAAGGCTGGGCGAAACCCGTCGGCTACGCCAATGGCGTCGCCGCGCGTGGGCAGCTTGTCTTCGTCGGCGGGCAGGTCGGCTGGAACGGGCAGGGCCGCTTCGAGACCGACGATCTTGTCGGCCAGGTGCGGCAGACGCTGGCCAATATCGTCGCCGTGCTCGCCGAGGCCGGCGCCACGCCTGAGCATATCACCTCGATGACCTGGTACTTTACCGACAAGGCGGAATATTTGGCCAATCTCAGGGGGATCGGCGAGGTCTATCGCGAGGTGATCGGCCGGCATTTTCCGGCGATGGCCGCCATGCAGGTGATGGCGCTGGTCGAGGATCGCGCCAAGGTTGAGATCCAGGCCACGGCGGTTATTCCGGAGTGACGGCATCACGCGGCAATTTTTTAAGCTTAAAACTTTCGCCTTGAAAAGCGCCGTACTTTGGATAGCATCCGATGTCTTACGACTGCCGTGCCGGGAGGGCTTTCCGGCAGTCCCGTCACTTGGCGCATCAAAACCGTGCGGGGCCAAACCCGTCCGATCACAACCAGAGGGAACGAAAATGAACTTCACCCGTCGCAACCTGCTTCTTGTTGCTGCCGCCATCGGCATCGCCGGCGGCCCGGCCTATGCCGAAGGCACGCTGAATGTCGGCGCCTATCCGACCAATCCGCCTTTTGAATACAAGAACGAGAGCGGCACGTTCGAGGGTTTCGAAGTCGACATCATCAACGAAGCGGCAAAGCGTATCGGCATGACCACTGATATCGCCGACCTCGGTTTCCAGGCGTTGTTCGCCGCCACCACCTCGAAGCGTATCGACGTCGCCATCTCGTCGATCACCATCACGCCGGAGCGGCTGAAGTCGCAGTCGTTCACGCAGTCCTACTATGATTCCGACATGGGCATCGCCGCGAAGGCCGACAGTCCAATCAAGGCCGAGGCCGACCTTAAGGGCAAGATCGTCGGCGTGCTGTCCGGCTCGACCGGCGAAGCCTGGGTCAAGGCCCACCAGGAGGCGGACGGGTTCAGTGACGTCAAGGGCTACGACACCCAGCAGAATTTGCTGCTCGATCTCAGCTCCGGCCGCGTCGATGCGGCGGTGAGCGATATTCCGGGCCTGGAATATTCCTTCACCAGGATGAAGGATCTCGCCGTAAAAGAGCGCATCAAGACCGGCGAGCAGTACGGCCTGATGATGACCAAGGACCACCCGCTGCTCGGCAAGCTGAACGACGCGCTGACCGCGATGAAGAAGGACGGCACGCTGGCCGCGATCCACAAGAAGTGGTTCGGCAGCGACGCACCGGCCGATTCCTCGACCGTCAAGGAAATGCCTATGCCGAAGGCCTGAACGGCAGTTCGCGCTTAAATGTCGTGCCGGCTTTCGTGCCGGCACGATTTCGGATTTCGGGCTCGGGCTCGAGCGTCGCGGGACGCCAAACGTTTCGGAAATGCTGCGATGTCGCTGCTGGACACCTTCTTCAACGCCGACGTCATGGTCTCCAGCCTGCCGGCGTTGCTGCGCGGTTTCCTGAACACGCTGCTGCTCGGAATCATGAGCATCGGCATCGGTATTCCCGTCGGCCTCGCGATCAGCCTGGTGCGGCTCTATGCGCCAAAGCCGCTTCGGCTGCTGGCTGTCGGCTACATCGACATTTTCCGGGCGATGCCGGTGCTGGTCGTGCTGATCCTGATCTACTATGCGCTGCCGTTCCTCGGCATTCGCCTGTCATCGTGGACGTCCGCGGTGATGGCCTTCGCCATCATCATGGCGGCCTATTCGGCCGAGGTGTTCCGCTCCGGCATAGAAAGCATTCCGCGCGGCCAGTTCGAGGCGGCGCAGGCGCTCGGCCTGCCGTTCTTGCTGACCTTGCGCAAGGTAGTGCTGCCGCAGGCGATCCGCGTCGTCATTCCACCGATGACCAGCAACTGCGTTTCGATGTTCAAGGACACCTCGCTCGCCTCCACCGTGGCGCTGCCGGAACTGCTGAAGGAAGCGACCAACGCGCAATCACTCTATGCCAACCCCTCACCGCTGATCGGCGCGGCGCTGGTCTATCTCATCTTTCTCTGGCCGATGGTCCGTCTCGTCAGCCTCCTGGAACGCCGCTTCCAGACCGAAAAGACCCGCTGAGGGCGCGAACGATTTCCATCGGCCAATTCTCCGAACATCAACTTCCGTTAGGCACTTCGCAGGAGACGACCTTGAACCAGCATCAGATTTCGAAAACGGGCGATGCCGCAGCTTTCCCAGTCGAGACGATCCGCGCCATGTTTCCCGCCTTGCAGCAAGCCGGAGACTTCGTCTTCATGGACAACGCCGCCGGCGCGCAGATCCCGCAAAGCGTGCTCGATGCGGTCACCAACCATTTGGTCGCGCATAATGTGCAGCGCGGCGGCCGCTATGGCCGCAGCGTCACCGTCGATCAAGCCGTCGCCGGCGCGCGCGAAAGCGTGGCCTTGCTGATCAACGCTACCAACCCGGCGGAGATCTGCTTCGGCATGAACGCCACTTCGTTCATCCGCCTGGTCAGCCTCGGCATCGGCCAGATGCTTTCTGAGCGCCCAAACGGGGAGCGTGACGAGATCGTCATCACCGACATGGATCACGACGCCAATATCGCGACGTGGCTGGCGCTGGCGCCCGCCGGCGCCAAGTTCAAATGGTGGCGGATGCGTGAGGACGGCAATCTGCATGTCGACGATTTGCGCCCGCTGGTCTCCGAGCGCACCCGGCTCGTGGCCTGCACGGTGACGGCGCATTCGATCGGCTCGATTGTCGACGTTGCTTCCGTGGCTGGGATTGCGCATGCGGCAGGCGCTGAAGTGTTCCTCGACTGCGTGCATTACGGGCCGCACGGGCTGATCGATGTGCAGGCTTGGGACTGCGACTATCTGGTCTGCTCCGGCTACAAGAATTTCTCGCCGCATATGGGCTTCCTGTGGGGCCGCTTCGAAACTCTGAAGCGCCTGCCGACCTTCCGCGAAGATTTCATCCCCGACGAGCCGCCTTACAAGATCGAGGCCGGTACCTTCATTTACGAGAACGTCTCCGGCATGGATGCCGCGGTGCGCTACCTCGAATCGATCGGCCGCAATTTTGCTCCAGCCAATAACCGGTCGCGCCGCGACAACATCGTCGCCGGCATGAATGCCATCCGCGACTACGAGCAGGTGCTGGCGCGCGAAATGCTGGCGGTGCTCAAAGATTGCGGCGCGACGATCTACGGCGTGGCCGAAGAGGCACGCCTCAGCGAGCGCGTGCCGACCTTCTGCTTCAACATCGGCACGCTGTCGCCGCAGAGGATCGTCGAGGAGATGGCCGAGATGCAGATCGGCATTCGCGACGGCCACATGTATGCGCCGCGCCTGATGAAGCGGCTCAACCTCAGCATGGACAGCGGCGCCGTGCGCGCCTCGCTGGTGCATTACAATACGATCGAGGAAGTCCAGCGCTTCGGCGAGGCGCTGCGCACCATCATTGCCAGGCTGTCCTGATCGGGCTGACCGGCGGCGCCGGCGCGATCCTCGTGAAGCGCGAAGGCGGTCGCACCCGGGTTCTCCAAGCCGGGACGCAATTGCATGCTTGGGATCAAGTAATCGCCGCCATTCTGCTGCCGATAAGGAATGGGCTGGATTGTCTCGAGCGTCCGCATCCTTTCGCGCAGTCGCTCCGCGACAGGCTCGAAATCGGCCTCCCCAAAACGGTCCACCCTGTAGACCACGAACGGCGGAAGCACGTCGTAGCCCGGATAGTATAGAATTCCGTGATTGATCGGGAACAGTAGGTCGTCGATCGGGCCGTTGACGCCGCGAGCGGAATAATGCTCCTCCCAGCCGCCGATGGTCACGATCAGCATCGCGCGCTTGCCGGCGAGCGTTCCCTCACCAAAGCGGTCGCCCCACCGCTTATCGCTGTGCTCGCCGACGCCATAGGCGAAGCCGTAGGCGTACACCCGATCGACCCAGCCCTTGAGGATCGCCGGCATGGCGTACCACCACAGCGGGAATTGGAGGATCAGGGTATCGGCCCATAGCAGTTTGTCGATCTCCGCTTTGACGTCATCGGTCAGAGTGCCGCTCGCAAAAGCTTTTTTGGAGGCGCCGGCCGGAATGAAGCGTGCTTCGGGCGGCCACGACGGAAAGTCGGCACGGTCTACCTCGGATTTCCAACCATCGGCATAGAGGTCAGACACCCGCACCTCGTGGCCCTGGGCCTCGAGTTCCCTAATGGCGACGTCACGCAAGGCGCCGTTGAGCGAACGCGGTTCAGGATGCGCAAAAACAAGCAGGACTTTCATGGGTCTACTCCGAAGAAGGACGATAAACACCAAAGGTAGCCAGCCGTGGGCTAATCCACTATATGTAGTGAATGTATAAGATAATGCCGAATAATGGATAGATCGGACGTCACCCTCGAACGCATGCGCACCTTCGTTCGCGTTGCCGAGCGCGGCAGCCTCTCGGCGGTGGCGCGCGAACTCGGAGTTGGGCAGTCGACGGTCACACGGCATTTGCGAGAACTCGAGGAGGCCGTCGGCGTGCCCTTGCTCAGCAGGACCACCCGGCGCGTCACGATGACCGATGAAGGCAGCCGTTACTATGCCGACAGCGTCCAGATCCTGCGCCTCGTTGAGCAGGCCGGCGACGAGGCGCGGGGCACGCGCGGCGCGTCGGCCGGCACGATCCGGATATCCTGCACGGCGGCGCTCGGGGTCTTGCATGTCAGCCGGCTGATCTTCGGCTTTCAGGACCGCCATGCCCATATCGGGATCGATCTCAGCCTCACAGACGAGCGCATAGATCTTGTGCGGGAGGGCGTCGACATCGCGCTTCGCCTCGGTCCGCTCACCGACAGCTCGATGAAGCTGCGGGCGCTCGGCCAGTCCCGGCGTCTGCTGGTGGCGGCGCCGGCCTATCTGGCGGCGCGGGGCAGACCGGCTGTCCCGCAGGATCTGCCTGGCCATGAAGGCATCCGGATGTCGAACATCGCGGGAAGCGACACGCTCACCCTGCAGGGGCCTGGCGGCGAGACCTTTGCGGTGCCCTTTGGCGGGCGATTTCGTGTGGACCATGGGCTTGCCGCGCGCGAAGCCCTTGTCGCCGGACGCGGTATCGCACCCGCGCACCACTGGCTTGTCGACGATCTTCTGGCGGCCGGCCGGCTGGAGGTGGTCATGCCGGACTATTTTCCGCCTCCCGTCCCACTGAGCATGCTGATCGTCCCGGAACGCGCCGGCATTGCCCGGGTGCGGCTGCTGGTCGACTTTCTCGCCGAGCAGATTGCCGGCATTCCGGGGATCGAGAAGCGGTAGCCGGCCGGCAAACCTTGCCGGATCAGGCGGCCTTCTTCTTCGCCAACCTTGCCTTGATGCTGGCAACGTCGGCACGCGGCGTCGCCGCAAACAGCGTCCTGGTGTAGCTGTGCTTGGGGTCGGCGAAGACCTCGTCGCGCGAGCCGTATTCGACGGCTTCGCCGAAATACATCACCATCACGTCGTCGGCGATGTAGCGCACCACCGACAGGTCGTGGCTGATGAAAACATAGGTCAGCTGAAACTCGTCCTGCAGGTCGGCAAGCAGGTTCAGCACCTGGGCCTGCACCGAAAGATCAAGTGCCGAGACCGGCTCGTCCAGCACCAGAAGGCTAGGGTTGAGCATCAGCGCGCGGGCAATGGCGATGCGCTGGCGCTGGCCGCCCGAAAACATATGCGGGTAGCGATTGTAGTGCTCGGGGCCGAGACCGACCTTCTTCAGCATCTTCATGGCAAGATCGCGCCGCTCGTCGGCCGTGCTGTCGGTGTTGATGAGCAGCGGCTCGCCAAGCACGTCGCCGATCTTCTGGCGTGGATTGAGCGAACCATAGGGGTTCTGGAAGACGATCTGCACCTTGCGGCGCATTTCCTTCGACAGGCCGTCCCTGGCGATGTCCACCTTCTTGCCGTCGATGAAAAGCTCGCCGGAGGTCGCCGGATCGATCAGGGTGATGATGCGGGCGAGTGTTGACTTGCCGCAGCCGCTCTCGCCGACGATGGCCAGCGTCTTGCCCTTGTCGACGCTGAACGAAACACCCTTGACCGCATGAACCGTACGAGAGGGGCGGAAAAGCCCGCCGCCGACATGATAGTCGCGCACGATGTTCTTGCCTTCGACTACCGTCACACTCATGCGGCGGTTCCTCCTGCGGATCGAGCTGCGACTACAGACGGGGCCGGCTCGAACAGCATGTCGGACACAGTAGGCAACCGGTCGCCGACGGCGTTTTCCGGCAGCGCCGACAGGAGCGCGCGCGTGTAGTTGCTCTTAGGGGACTCGAACAGCGACAGCACATCGGCCTCTTCCATCTTGCGGCCCTTATACTGGACGATAACGCGGTCGGCGGTCTCGGCGACGACGCCCATATTGTGGGTGATCATGATCAGGCCCATGCCATATTTGGTCTGCAGGCCGACCAGCAGATCGAGGATTTGCTTCTGGATGGTGACGTCGAGGGCCGTGGTTGGCTCGTCGGCGATCAAAAGCTTAGGATTGCAGGCGATGGCAATGGCAATCATGACGCGCTGGCACTGACCACCCGACATCTGGTGCGGGAAGGAGCCCAGCCGTTCCTGGGGGTCGGCGATGCCGACGAGCTGCATTAGTTCGATGGCACGCGCCCGGCGCTGGGCGCGGTCCATGCCCATGTGGAAGCGCAGCACCTCCTCGATCTGGAAGCCGACGGTAAAACACGGGTTGAGGCTGGCGACCGGCTCCTGGAAGATCATGGAGATGTCCTTGCCGACGATCTTGCGCCGCTCGGATGGGCCGAGCTTGAGCAGGTCGATGCCGTCGAAGGCCATGCGGTCCGCCCTCACCGTCGCCGTGTTCGGCAAAAGCCCCATCACCGCCAGCATCGCCACCGATTTTCCCGAACCGGATTCGCCGACGATCGCCAACACCTCGCGCGGTTCGACCGACAGGTCGATGCCTTGTACCGCCATGAATGGTCCGGCGGCGGTGTCGAAGGAAACGGTCAGGTTCTTGATCTCGAGAAGAGGCATTGGATTATGACCTCTTCAGCTTGGGGTCGAAGGCATCGCGCAGGCCGTCGCCGATCAGATTGATGGCAAGCACAGTGATCAGGATGGCAAGGCCGGGGAAGGTCACCACCCAAGGCGCGCGCAGGATGAACTCGCGCGCCGAGGCGAGCATCGTGCCCCATTCCGGCGTCGGCGGCTGCGCACCGACACCAAGGAAGCCGAGCGCCGCGGCCTCGAGAATAGCGTTGGAGAAGGACAGCGTGGCCTGCACGATCAGCGGTGCCAGGCAGTTCGGCAGGATCGTCCTCACCATCAAGCGAAGATGACCGGCGCCGGCCACCTTGGCGGAGATCACATATTCGCGGTTCTTTTCTGCCATCACGGCGGCGCGGGTGAGACGCGCGAAATGTGGCTGCAGCACCAGCGCGATCGCCAGCATGGCGTTGAACAGGCCGGGGCCGAGGATCGCCACCAGCACCAGCGCCAGAAGCAGCGACGGGAAGGCCAGGATGATATCCATGATACGCATGATCAGCGTGTCGACCCAGCCGCGGAAATAGCCGGCGAGCACGCCAAGCACGATGCCGCTGGTGAGCGAGAAGACGACCACCACCAGGCCGATGAACAGCGAGAAACGCGCCCCGAAGATCAACCGTGAAAGCATGTCGCGGCCGACCGCATCGGTGCCGAGCAGGAACATCGATTTGCCACCTTCCTGCCAGGCAGGAGGTGCCAGCAGCGCATCGCGAAACTGCTCGTCGGGCGAATGCGGGGCGACGAACGGCGCAAAGATCGCCACCAGCACCAGCGCCGAAAACACGACAAGGCCGATGACGGCCCCGGTGTTCATCGAGAAGTAGTGCCAGAACTCGGCAAACGCCCTTTGCCTGCCGCCTGTCGGGATGGAGGCAGCGGTGGCTTCGGCGGCGGATTCGTCGGTCATCTCACTGCACCCGGATGCGCGGATTGATGACGGCGTAGAGCACGTCGACGATCAGGTTCACCGCCATGACGATCAGCGCGATGATCAGCAATCCGCTCTGGACGACGACATAGTCGCGCTTGCCGATGGCGTCGATCATCCATTTGCCGATGCCTGGCCAGGAAAAAATGGTTTCGGTCAGAATGGCGCCCGCCATCAACGTGCCGACCTGCAAGCCAATGGTGGTGACCACCGGGATCAGCGCGTTGCGAAAAGCGTGCAGCCCGATGACACGGCGCGGCGCCAAGCCCTTGGCGCGCGCGGTGCGGACATAGTCCTCGCCCAGCACCTCGAGCATCGCCGAGCGCGTCTGGCGCGCTATGACGGCGAGCGGGATCGTCGCCAGGACGATCGACGGCAGGATCAAATGGCTGACGGCGGATCTGAAAGCGCCGCTCCTGCCGGAGATCAGGCTGTCGATCAGCATGAACCCCGTTGTCGGCTTGAAGAAATACTGCAGGCCGATGCGGCCGGAAACCGGCGTCCAGCCGAGATAGCCTGAGAAAAAGATGATCAGCAGCAATCCCCACCAGAAGATCGGCATTGAATAGCCGGTCAGCGCGACACCCATCGTCGCCTGGTCGAACCACGAGCCACGCTTGACCGCAGCGAAAATGCCGGCGGGGATGCCAAGCAGAATGGCGATGATCAACGCCACCGTCGCCAGTTCCAGCGTGGCCGGAAACAGCGCCTGGAATTCGCCGAGCACTGGCCGCTTGGTGGCAATCGATATGCCGAAATCGCCGGTCAGGACCCTGCCGATATATTCCAAATACTGGATGACATAGGGCCGGTTGTAGCCAAACTGCTCGACGAGCTGGGCGTAGCGTGCGGGGCTGACACCGCGCTCGCCGGCCAGGGCCAGGATCGGATCGCCCGGCAGAAGCCGGACGAAAGCGAACGCCGCCAGCGATATGCCGAACACGGTCGGGATGATCAAAGCGAGCTTGTGGAGGAGATAACGGAGCATCTTGCTTCATAGAACGGCGGGGGGGGGGGGTCCCAAGCCGCCGAGGAAAATATATAATCATAGATTAAAAACAAAGACAGCCCACACACAAACGCGAAGAGAAAGGAT
>NZ_JAMYRY010000045.1:0-31890 GCF_040321655.1 Mesorhizobium sp. M0306
CGCCCGCGCGCTCGAAGGCCTGCGCCAGGCGGTAGAGCGGTGTGCCGTCGACGTATTTGTGAACGAGCGCGAAGGCCAGCGTCGAGGCCGTGGCGATGCTGCCCGGCAAGGGTTGCGCGGGCATCGGCGCGGTCACGACCGGCGTGTTGATGCCGGTACGCTCACAATGGCGGCAAGCATATTTGAACCGCACATTCTGCAGGACCTTCGCCTTCACCTCGATATGAAGCTGCTCGGTAATGGTCTCGCCCATGCGATGCATCTGGTGACGGCAGCAAGGACAGACCTTCTGATCGTCGGGAAGGTCATACTCGACACGCTCGCGCGGCAGGTTTTCCGGCAAGGCCTTGCGGCCGCGCTTCTTTCCCGTCGCCCCTTCGCTCGCCGGCAAGCCCGTGTCCGGCAGGACAACGACGCCGCCATCTTCGTTGTCGGCGGCGTCCTCATCCGCGGCCTGTTCGGCTTCATTGAAGAGGCGGTCAATGTGCTTTTCACTGCGCGGCGCAAAACGATGCAGTCGTGCAAGCGCCAGCTCTTCCTCGAGCTTGACGACGCGTTCGGTGAGTTGACGGTTCTGCGCCTGCAGCGCAGCAATACGCGCCATCAACTCTTCAACAGTCGGTTCGCCGGGTCGATTCATCAGATTCTTGAATCGAAAGCATGCCGCCGCGTCAACCGCTCAATTCGAGAGCCCTCAACCGGCAACCTGATATTGCCGCACCGGATGGCGGACCATCGCATCGATGTCGATGCCGTCGAGGATCCAGTGCAATTGCTCGGTCGTAAGCGTGACCACCGCTGCCTCCCGGCGCGGCCACCGGAACCTGTCCTCGGTCAGCCGCTTCAGGACCAGCACAAAGCCCGAGCGATCGAAGAACAGGAGCTTCATCCGGTCGCGACGGCGATTGCAGAACGCAAAAACCGCCGGAGCAAACGGATCGAGCGCCATCGTCTCTTGGACCAGAACCGCAAGGCTGTTGATGCCGGCCCGGAAGTCGATCGGCTCGCGGTGCAGGTAGACTTTCAGGTCAGCGCCCAGTCTGAACATGACCCAGTGCTCCGATGGTCGCCGTCAATGCATCCACATCACCGCATTCCAGCGTCAACGTCACGCCGTTCGGCAGCGACGCGCTCACCTTGGCTGGAGAGGAAAAATGCGCTGTCCTTTTCGATGCCGACCAACGCACCCCATCGCAAGTCCCCGGCAAATCCACCGCAGCCATGCTGCTCTGTCGCAGCAAGGCCCGATCGGAAGTGCTTTCAATCTGAACCGGGATGAACGCCGATGGTGAGAGCGGCGGGAGGGACTGGGTCTCCGCGCGCTTCTTTATCCACTTCCGAAGAAGGTTCGCATTGACCCCATGTTGGAGCGCGAGCTTCGATACCGACACGCCAGGCTCAAGGCAGGCCGAGACAAGACGCTCCTTCGATGCGGCGTCGTATCGGCGTCGCCCGTCCCGACCGACAAGCCTCACCCGCAGTTTCTGCTCATCTTCTTCCATCACTTGGTGTCCACCTATTTTGGTGGACATCTCATGCATCAGAGCACTCAACAGCAAAAGGTGCGGGGAAATTCGCGCTTACGATGTATCTCTACCGCGCCATCGACAGCCTCGGCGACACGGTCGAGTTGTTCTTCAGCGAAAACCGTGACCTGGTGGCGGCCCAACGCTTCCTCCACAAGGCGCTGACGCGCGATGGCCGGCCGGAGCGCATCGTCACCGACGGCAGCCAGACCAATTACGAAGCGATCCTTTCCTGCGACGCTGAAAGCCGGCTGCGGCAGCGATCGCGGCGACCGCTGAAGCCGATCCGCATCCGCAATAGCCGGTATCTCAACAATCGGATCGAACAGGATCACCGGCGTATCAAGCGCCGCATTCCATCCATGCTCGGCTTCAAGTCGCAGGCGAGCGCCGTGGTTATCCTCTCCGGCATCGAGATGATCCACATGATGGGCAAGCGACAGGCGAGGTATGCCTACAAGTCTGTCGATCGCTGTTTCGATATCCTCGCTGCCTGACGGACAGGCCGAAATGGCCGTTCACACCCCCATTTCCAGGTTTGCGACAGAGCCTTTTGTCGGCGTTGCCGGCTTCGAAGGGCCGGTGCGCGCCGAGCGCATCAAGATCACCCCCGGCCACCTTGCTGCGGCCACTCGCCGAGTACGAAGCGGTGGTCGGAGGGAGCTGGTGATGACGACGCTAGATCATGACCTGCTGATCGCAATCCTGAATCGGCTGAAGTTGGGCAAGGCCACCCACGCCTGCTCCGAGGCCCTCCAGGGCAATGGTCTGAGACCTGGGCTCAAGCCCTTCGGCGAGGAGAATGAGACGCCGCTGGAGCTCGGGTGCAAGCGCTGCCACGCCCGCTCCGAGGCCCCACAAGGCCGAAGCGCAGTCGTCGGGGTCACGAGGCCCCTCTGCCACGACGACGAGACGCTGCTGGAGCCCGGTTGCAAGGGCTCCACAGATGGCCTGAACCTGGATCCGCCTTTCTTGAGGCGTTGCGACTATCATCGCGGCGACACGCAGCTCTTGATTTGTGTGCGACATCCTCAGCAGATCCATCGGGCTGAGCCGCTCAGCAATATCAACGAGAATGTCCAGCGGCAGATCAAGGATACTCAGAGGAGGAAACCCTTGATCTTGAGGCTCAGAGCGCGTCTGCTCCACTATAGAACAGGATGATTCACCGGGTCCTTCAACGCCAGCCGCCGGTCCGATGAGAGAATTGTCCCTGATATCACGCTCGATGGGGTTAAATGCCGAGATGGGCGCCTTGCCACGCTCCTCAATGCCCCTCATGATTCACCGCCTATAGCTACCAACTGAATGAATCATCGTGATTGTCGCGCAGCGGAATCCTCAAGGATCGGGCAGTTCGTAGGGGGCGCCGGTTTGACCAGGTTGAGCCCGCGAATTGCTCGATCGGACAAGATCCTAATTCTCGACCATGCGGTGAGGCTCGAAGGAGATCCTCGGGACGCACTCCAAGTTGTCGATCATGTTCGGCACACAAGGAAAGGGCGGCATTGCTGCCGCCCTTTCCGCTGTAGGTTGATAGGGGCTGGATTAGAAATCCATACCGCCCATGCCGCCCATGCCGCCGCCGCCCATGCCGCCAGGCATGCCGCCGCCAGCCGACTCCTTCTTCGGAGCCTCCGCGATCATGGCTTCGGTGGTGACCAGCAGGCCGGCGACCGAGGCCGCGTCCTGCAGAGCCGTGCGCACAACCTTGACCGGATCGACGATACCCATGGCGATCATGTCGCCATATTCGCCGGTCTGGGCGTTGTAGCCGAAGGTCGCGCCCTTGTTCTCGAGGATCTTGCCGGCGACGATCGATGCTTCCGCACCGGCGTTGGCCGCGATCTGACGGGCCGGAGCCTGCAGCGCGCGACGCACGATGCTGATGCCCGCGGTCTGGTCGGAGTTGGCGCCAGTGACGGTGATGGCCAGCGAAGCGCGCAGCAGGGCGACGCCGCCGCCGGGAACGATGCCTTCTTCGACGGCCGCACGGGTCGCGTTGAGGGCGTCATCGACGCGGTCCTTCTTTTCCTTGACTTCGATCTCGGTCGCACCGCCGACGCGGATGACGGCAACGCCGCCTGCCAGCTTGGCGAGACGTTCCTGCAGCTTCTCCTTGTCGTAGTCTGAGGTGGTCTCTTCGATCTGCTGCTTGATCTGGGCGACGCGGCCCTGGATGTCTTCCTTCTTGCCGGCGCCGTCAACGATGGTGGTGTTCTCCTTGGAGATCGACACCTTCTTGGCGCGGCCGAGCATGTTGAGGCCGACATTCTCGAGCTTGATGCCGAGGTCTTCGGAAATGACCTGGCCACCGGTGAGGATGGCGATGTCTTCCAGCATGGCCTTGCGGCGATCACCGAAGCCCGGCGCCTTGACGGCAGCGATCTTCAGGCCTCCACGCAGCTTGTTGACGACCAGCGTGGCCAGGGCCTCGCCTTCGACATCTTCCGAGATGATGACCAGCGGCTTCGAGGTCTGCACGACGGCCTCGAGGATCGGCAGCATGGCTTGCAGGTTGGAGAGCTTCTTCTCATGGAGAAGAATGTAGGCGTCTTCCAGATCCGCAACCATCTTCTCGGCGTTGGTGACGAAGTAGGGCGAGAGATAGCCGCGGTCGAATTGCATGCCTTCAACGACTTCAAGCTCGGTCTCGGCGGTCTTTGCTTCCTCGACGGTGATGACGCCCTCATTGCCGACCTTCTGCATCGCTTCCGCGATCATCGAGCCGACCGACACGTCGCCATTGCCGGCGATTGTGCCGACCTGGGCAACCTCTTCCGAGGTCTTGATCTTCTTGGCGTTCTTGATCAGCGTCGCGACGACGTCGGCGACGGCGAGGTCGATGCCGCGCTTGAGGTCCATCGGGTTCATGCCGGCGGCAACCGACTTGTGGCCTTCCTGGACGATCGACTGTGCCAGAACGGTCGCGGTGGTGGTGCCGTCGCCGGCGATGTCGTTGGTCTTCGAAGCAACTTCGCGGACCATCTGCGCGCCCATGTTTTCGAACTTGTCCTCAAGCTCGATTTCCTTGGCGACGGTGACGCCGTCCTTGGTAATGCGCGGCGCGCCGAACGACTTGTCGATGACGACGTTGCGGCCCTTGGGGCCGAGCGTGACCTTCACCGCGTCGGCGAGGATGTTGACGCCGCGCAGCATGCGCTCACGAGCGTCGCGGGAGAATTTTACGTCTTTGGCAGCCATTTTTAGCTCCTGGGCATTTCGCCCGAAATTCAGATTGGATGGTGCGGATGAAAGGCGGCGTGTCAGCCGATGACGCCCATGATATCGGCTTCCTTCATGATCAGAAGGTCTTCGCCGTTGAGCTTGACTTCGGTGCCCGACCACTTGCCGAACAGGATGCGGTCACCGGACTTGACGTCCAGCGGGACGAGCTTGCCGACCTCGTCACGGGCGCCGGAACCGACGGCGATGATCTCGCCTTCCTGCGGCTTTTCCTTCGCCGTATCGGGGATGATGATCCCGCCGGCGGTCTTCGCTTCGGACTCGACGCGGCGAACGACCACGCGGTCATGCAGCGGCCGGAAATTCGACTTTGCCATTTTTGGATTTCCTTGGTGCGAATGTTGAACGGTTCTCCGTTGCCGGAGCGTGCTTAGCACTCAGCCGAAGCGAGTGCTAACGCGGCAATGAGATAAGCCGCATGCTCCTGCTAGTCAAGACGGAAGAGCAAAGAGAAAAGAGCAGACAGCAAAGAGAAGAGAGTAAAGAGCGTGTAAGCATCGAGCCTTTTATGTGAACAATGTCGGGTATCAGACATATATGGGGCGGCTCACCCTTTGTATTTGAGCTTTATTCAGATGGCACGAATGATGCAACGGGTGATGCATTTGATCTCATCCAGAGGCTCGCACGGGGTCGTGCTGCGTCAGCTCGGTCATGTCGAGCTTCAGAAGGCCATTTTGGCATTGGTTCTGTTGCCCTATCGCCATTCATGACCAGTCCTGCGCGCGTGAGCCGGCCGGCTAGATTCCAACCACGAGAGCGCCGCCGCTGAGACCCGCACCCGCCGCCGACAGAAGGATTTTCTCTCCAGGCTGGAATGGCTCCGTCTGGTTGGCGAGCGAGAGCGACAGCGGGATCGTCGCGGCCGAAGAGTTGCCGTATTCGGCAATCGTCTTGACAATTGCTTGGTCCGCGATGCCGAGGTTCCTCCCGACCGCGTCGAAAATCCGAGTATTGGCCTGATGCGGCACGAACCGGCCGAGATCGTGTGGCCGCACTCCGGCAGCGGCTAGAGCGCTTGTCGAGCAATCGGTCATCATCTCCACGGCCATTGCGAACACTTCGCGGCCGTCCGTCATCCTCATTCGGGTTTGCGCGAGATCGAGGTCACCGTGGAACGGCTTGTTGCTTCCTCCTGCGGGAATCTGGATCAGCCCGTATCGCGAGCCGTCCGAATCCACCGAGGCACCGAGAATGCCCCGATCAGCATCATCGCACTGACCGATCACCAGGGCGCCGGCGGCATCGGCAAACAGGACCGAGCTTGCGCGCTCGGCTGGATTGATGCGGCGGCTGAGGATGTTGGCGGCGATAACAAGGCTCGCTTTGCCGTGCAGGCGGGTAAATCCGTCCGCGAACATGAGCGCGTAGATGAAGCCGGCGCAGGCGCCGGTCAGATCCACCGCGCCTGCGCGGCCAAGGCCAAGCTTGTGTGCGACCAGCGGCGCGCTGGGCGGCAGAAGATGGTCGGGCGTCGAGGTGGCAAGCAGCAGCAGACCGATGTCGTGGCGCGCAATGCCGGCGTTCGCCAGCGCCATGTCGCCGGCCTGCGCAGCAAGACCAGACAGCGTGTCTTCGTCGGTTGCCCAGAAGCGCGACCGTATCCCGGTACGCCTTTCGATCCAGCCTGGATCAAGACCGAGATTGCTCTCGATTTCGGCATTCGCCACCTTTCGCCCAGGCGCATGATGGCCAAATCCGAGAATGCGCGACGACTTGCTCATGGCCTGGACCCGAAGCGTTCGCCCGCCTCCTCAATGGCGTCATAGAGTCGCTCGAGCTCGTCGCCGGTGATGCAATAGGGTGGCAGAAAGTAGAGGACATTGCCGAGCGGGCGCACAAGTAGCCCTCGCTCGAGGAAGAAAGCGCGCAGTTTCGGTCCGATCTCGGCGAGATAACCTGCGGAACCGGTTCGCAGGTCGAGCGCCGCGATCGTGCCGGTCGCCCGGCAGTCGGTGAAGAAGCTGTTGTCGCGAAAGCGTCGAAGCCCGGTGGCCTGCATTGCGCTCAAGGCCGCAATGCGCTCGGCCACCGGCTCGTCCCGCCAGATCTCGACATTGGCAAGTGCTGCCGCGCAGGCAATCGGGTTGGCAGTGTAGGAGCTCGAATGGAAAAACGTCTTCTTCCGGTCCTCGGAATAATGAGCCTGGAAGACGACATCGGTGGCAAGCGTTACGGCCAGCGGGATGGCGCCGCCGGTCAGGCCTTTCGAGGTGCACAGGATATCTGGAGAGATCGATGCCTGCTCGCAGGCGAACATGGTTCCGGTCCGCCCCCAGCCGGTCATCACTTCGTCGGCGATCAGCAGCGTGCCGGAGGCCTCAGTGATCTTCTTCAATTCGGCCAGAACTGAAGCCGGATACATCAGCATGCCGCCGGCGCCCAGCACCAGCGGCTCGACGATTAAGGCTGCGGCTCGTCGATCGCGGGTCACAGCCTCTAAACGATCCAGCGTCTCCTGCTCGCGCCCCGCTGCCGGAAAGGGGATGGTGTCGACCTCGAACAGCAAGGGTTCGTAGGCGGCGTTGAACACGCCACGCGCACCGACGCTCATCGTGCCGATCGTGTCGCCATGATAGCTGTGATCCATGACGACGATGCGCGAGCGTGGGGCGCCGATGTTGCGGAAATAACTGAGTGCCATCTTCAGCGCTACTTCGACCGAGGTCGAGCCACTGTCGGAATAGAACACCCAGTCGAGTCCGGCGGGAGCGAGTCCGACAAGCGCCTTGGCCAAGCATTCGGCAGGCTCGTGCGTGAAACCTGCGAAGATGATCTGGTCGAGGCTCGAGGCGGTCGTCTCGATTGCCTTCATAATGCGGGGATGGCGGTGGCCATGGGTGACGACCCACCAGGAGGAAATGGCGTCCAGGATGCGGGAGCCGTCGGCCGTGTGGACATAGGCGCCTTCCGTCAGGACGATTTCAGGGATCGCCGGCTCGAGCGCGTGCTGGGTGAAGGGATGCCACACACGGGATTGCGTCATCATTCGCCTCCGGCAATCAAAGCGAGGTCGAAGCCGGCAATCATCGCTTGTCTCAGCGTTTTGTCCGTCAGCGGATCGAGGTGCGGCAGCCTGCCGAGTTGCGGCACGTCGCCGAATTCCACGATCGTCCGTTGCGTATCGGTCATCTCATCGCCGATGAAGGCGATGCCAGCCAGCGGGATAGCGCGCGCCCGCAGGGCTTCGATCGACAGCAAGGTGTGATTGATTGTTCCGAGCGCGGTGCGGGCGCACAGAATGACCGGCAACTGCCATTGCTCGAATATGTCGATGAACCTTGTCCGGCGGTTCAGCGGCACCATCAGCCCGCCGGCGCCTTCGATGACGAGCGGTGTCGGCAGGACCGGAAACGAAAGATCGGCAGCCTCGATCGAAACGTCGTCGATTTCGGCCGAACGATGCGGCGAAAGCGGGCTCTTCAAGCGGTAGGCTTCCGGCAGCACGCGCCCCGACGGCAGCCCGGCAAGTCGCGCAACCGCCTCGCTGTCGGTCTCGCCGTCGAGGCCCGATTGCACCGGCTTCCAGTAGAAACCGTCAAGCAGGCCGGCAAGCCCGGCCGAAAACACCGTCTTGCCAATTCCGGTGTCTGTTCCGGTGATGACGATGCGCTTGGTCATGTCGCCTCCGGTCATGTCTGGGCCAACACCTCGACGAGCGCCTCGAGCATGGCGAAAATGTCGGCTTCGCCGATATTGAGCGTCAGTGAGATGCGCAGCCGCGACGTGCCCTCGGGCACGGTCGGCGGACGAATGCCGCGTATGTCGAAGCCGCGGGCCTGCAGGCGCGCCGCCACTGCCATGGTGCGCCTGACATCGCCGATCACCAAGGGCTGGATCTGAGAGCCACTTGGTATCACGCCGCAGCGATCGACCAATTGGCGGCCTGCGAGGGCAACGCGTTCATGCAGCTGAACACGCCGCATAGGCTCGTCGGCGAGCATTGCGAGCGCTTCGCGCGCCGCGACCGCCATCAGCGGCGATGGCGCGGTGGCGTAGATGAATGGCCGGCAACGGTTGATCAGATACTCGCACAGTGTCCTCGGCCCGGTCACGAGCCCACCAGATGCGCCGAGCGCCTTGCCGCAGGTGTGGAGCGCGACGATGTTGTCGCGGCCCTCGAAAGCGGCGGCCAGCCCCCGGCCGTCCGGTCCCCAGACGCCGGTGGCATGCGCCTCGTCAATGACGATGAATGCGTCGTGCCGATCGGCAAGCGCGACCAGGCTCTCCAAAGGCGCGCAATCGCCATCCATGCTGTAAAGGCTTTCCACCGCGATCCAGACGCATCCCATGCCGCCTTCGGCGCGCCAACACGTGATCGCATCCTCGACAGCATCGACGTCGTTGTGCGCGGCCAGCTTGAACTCGGCACGTCCGGCCTGTGCCCCCTCATGCATGCTGGCATGGGCGAACTGGTCGAGGATCAAAAGGTCGCCCTTCTGCGGCAGCGCCGTCAGCAGAGCGAAGTTGGCGATGTAGCCGCTGCCGAAGAACAGCGCGCGGTCGGCTCCGAAGAACATCGCCGCGTCTGCCTCGAGCTGCTCGTGTTCCGGCGCATTGCCGCGCAACAGCCGCGACCCGGTGGCGCCAGCCGGCGTGCCACGCGCAATCGCCGCCGCAACCGCTTCGCCAAGTCTTTTGGAGGTGGCAAGCCCGAGATAGTCGTTCGACGAGAAGTCGAGCCCGGCGCGCGGCTTGAGCGTCCGCAGCCGGTCCTTGCGCGCCAGTCCCTGCAAGGTCGCCTCATAGCGGGCAAGCGGTGCCCCGTTCATTGCGCCTCGAGGTCCATCGGCTCGATGCCGAGGCGCCGGAACAGCAGGGTATCCTTGTCCTCGCCGGGATTGTCCGCCGTCAGCAGCGTGTCGCCGACGAAGATCGAGTTGGCGCCGGCAAAAAAGCACAGCGCCTGCATCTCGTCGGTCATGGCCGTGCGGCCGGCGGAAAGACGGATATGCGATTTCGGCATCATGATGCGTGCCAGCGCGATCACGCGCACGAATTCGATCGGCTCGATGGGCTTGGCGTCGGCAAGCGGGGTGCCGGGGATCGGGATCAGCATGTTGATCGGAACGCTTTGCGGATGTTCCGGCAGGTTGGCCAGCGTCACCAGCATGCCGATCCGGTCCACCGGCTCCTCGCCCATGCCGACGATGCCGCCGCAGCAGACATTGATGCCGGATTGGCGAACGTGCTCGAGCGTCTCGAGCCGCTCCGCAAAGCTCCGCGTGCTGATGATCTCGCTATAGTAGCGTTCCGACGTATCGATGTTGTGGTTGTAAAAGTCGAGACCAGCCTGCTTCAGTCGAGCGGCTTGCTCAAGATCGAGCATGCCGAGCGTCATGCAGGTCTCCATGCCCAGCGCCTTGACGCCTTCGACCATCGCCACCACCGCATCCATGTCGCGCGCCTTGGGGTTTCGCCAGGCCGCGCCCATGCAATAGCGGGTTGCGCCGGCGTCACGCGCTTTCTTCGCCTCGACGATGACGCGCCTGACCTCCATCAGCTTCGACGCCTTCAGGCCGGTCTCGTGATGCGCCGACTGGCTACAATAGCCGCAATCCTCCGGGCATCCGCCCGTCTTGATGCTGAGCAGCCGGCTGAGCTGGACCTTGTTTGGATCGAAATTCTGGCGGTGCACGGTTTGCGCGAGGAAGAGGAGATTGTTGAAGGGGGCATCGTGAAGTGCCTGAGCCTTCTCCAGGGTCCACGCTCCAGGGTCAGGGGATTGAGCCTGTGGCGATGTCTGCGTTGGACTGGCTGTTTGCATGTCCATGCTGTTCTCCGGTTCTGCCTTGCTTTGCTGTCTGATTGATGACGATCGGAAAGGACAGTTGATTCGATCCTGTTCGTTCCTCAGGCAATCATGAGTCCCAATAGTCGAGGCCGATATCCAGGATCGGCGCGCTGTGGGTCAGTCGGCCGACTGAAATCAGATCAACGCCGGTCGCGGCAATCGCTCGCGCTGTATCGGATGCGATCCCGCCAGAAGCCTCGGTGATAGCACGGCCGCCAACGATTGCGACGGCGCGGCGAAGATCGGCGAGGGACATGTTGTCGAGCAGAACCGCATCGGGAGCGAAGCCAAGTACCTCCTCCAACTGGGCCAGCGTATCGACCTCGACCTCGATCTTGACGAGATGACCGGCCCGTCTTCGTGCTCGCTCGAGCGCCGGGCGAACGCCGCCTGCGATGGCGATGTGGTTGTCCTTGATCAGAATTGCGTCGTCGAGGCCGAAGCGGTGATTGGATCCGCCACCTGCGCGCACCGCATACTTTTCGACTGCCCGCAATCCGGGCGTCGTCTTGCGCGTGCAGACGATCTTCGCGCCATATCCACGAACCGCAGCGACGATCGATGCCGTTGCTGTAGCGATGCCGCTCAGATGGCACAAAAAATTGAGTGCCGTCCGTTCGGCTGTGAGAATGGCCCGGGCAGGGCCAACCACTGATGCAATGACCTCTCCATCCATGACATTGGAGCCGTCTGCCCGCTCCACCGAGATTTCGATATCAGGATCAATCAAGCGGAAAGCGAGCATCGCCAGATCGAGGCCGGCGACAACTCCGGACTGGCGCGCCGCCAGCACGGTTCCCGCTTGGCGTTCCTTCGGGACGATGGCCTCCGTGGTCAAGTCGCCGGCTCTGCCAAGGTCTTCAAGAAGAGCTGCCCTTACAAGCGGCTCAAGCATGACCGTGGGAAGCGGTGAGAGCGTCATCACTTTGCCCCTTCGAGGCTTGGCGAGTGTCCGAGTTCCCGCGCAGCGGCCAAGGCGGCTTCGAGGGTGATTTCGGACCGTCGGGCGACAGTCGCATGATGAGGAAAGTCTGTCCGGTAATGAGCGCCGCGGCTTTCTTCGCGCAACAGGGCGGCAACCGCGATCATCAGCCCGGCAGCCGCCGGATCCGAGGCCGCGTCCTTGCTATCGGCGAGCGGCAATAAGGCACGTGCGGCTGCTTTTAAACCTTCACCATCCCGGACGATGCCGAGTGCGCGCGACAGGAAAACACGCACCGGAATCGGAGCGGGCGATGGGTAAACGTCCGCAAACGCAGGCTTTGTTCTGCGAGCAGGCGTTCCGGCGACACTTTCAGCGACCCAGCGCGCGCACACGACGGCCTCGGTCAAGGAATTGCTGGCGAGCCTGTTGGCGCCATGCAGTCCTGTCGAAGCGACTTCGCCGCAGGCCCACAGCCCCTTGACGGACGTCCTACCGGAGCAGTCCACGGCAACGCCACCCATGTGGTAGTGTTGGGCCGGACGAATGGGGATGAGATCGCGCGCGGGATTGATGCCGGCTCCACGACAGGCTGATGCGATTGTCGGGAAGTGTCGAGCAAATTCCGGGCCAGGCCGTTGCCGCGCGTCGAGAAAAACACGGTGGCCGTTGGCAAGATGGTTCCAGACGGCGCGCGCCAAGACATCACGAGGCGCGAGTTCCGCCCCTGGCACGCTCTGGAGAAAAGCTTGGCCGGTTTCGTCGATCAGGGCAGCACCTTCGCCGCGGACGGCCTCGCTGAGCAGCACCATAGGGCGTTCCGGGCCGTCAAGCGCGGTCGGGTGGAACTGGATGAACTCGAGGTCGGCAAGGACAGCTCCAGCGCGGGCCGCAAGCGCCAGGCCCTGTCCACAACTGCCCGAAGGATTCGTGGTGTCGAGAAACAGTCCCCCGATCCCACCGGTGGCGAGGACGACCCGCCGTGAGCCGAAGAAGACAGGTCCTATCGAACCGCTCGCCCAGACGCCTCGGATCGCATTCTCTCGCACCGCCAGCCGGCGCGCTTCCGCGCCCTCCACGACAACAATCGACGGAGTGGAACGCACAGCCGCGATCAGGGCACGCATGATCTCACGCCCGGTGCCGTCACCATGCGCATGAACGATGCGACGTCGGCTGTGTGCGGCCTCCAATCCGAGGCACAGTGATCCTTGCGGCGTACGGTCGAAGGGAACCCCAAAGCCCGCAAGCCCCTCTATCGCCTTGGGCGCGGCTTGGAGGATGCGGCTCGCCACGTCTGTGTCGCAGAGACCATCCCCGGCGGCAAGCGTATCGGCCAGGTGCAGTTCCGGATCGTCGTCTTCGCCGAAACTTGCAGCCAGACCACCCTGTGCCCACGTGCTCGAATTGTCAGCTCCCAGCAGCGTCCTGGACAGAAGCAGCACCGGCTCCGGCGCCAGTTGAAGCGCGGTCATCAGTCCGGCGATGCCGCCGCCGATGATGATGGGCCGCCCGAAGAAGCTGCGGAAATCGGCGCTCAAATTGCCAGCATCCGTTCGACCGCAAGCCGCGCGCGCCCGGCGATCCCGGGTTCGATGGTTACGATATGGTGGTTCTGCTCGAGCGCCATGCGGATGTTGGCAAGCGTGATCCGCTTCATGTGCGGGCACAAATTGCAGGGCCGGATGAACTCGACCTCTGGGTGCGCTAACGCGACGTTGTCGCTCATCGAACATTCCGTCATCAGCACGACACGTGCCGGCCTTTGCCTTTCGACATAGTCGGACATGGCAGCGGTCGAGCCGGAAAAATCTGCTTCAGCGACGACGTCGGGCGGGCATTCGGGATGCGCGAGCACGATTACGCCGGGATGGCTTTCGCGCAACTCGCGGATGTCGGCCGGTGTAAAGCGCTCATGCACCTCGCAATGCCCTTTCCAGGCGATGATCTGCACATCGGTCTGGGCGGCGATATTCTGGGCCAGATATTCGTCCGGCAACATGATCACCTGGGGAACGCCAAGGGATTGGACGACCGCCTTGGCGTTGCCGGATGTACAGCAGATATCCGACTCGGCTTTCACTTCGGCTGACGTGTTGACATAAGTGATGATCGGCACGCCGGGATAACGCTGGCGCATCAAGCGCACGTCTTCTGCCGTGATCGATTCCGCCAACGAACAGCCTGCCCGCAGGTCGGGAATGAGCACCGTCTTTTGCGGATTGAGCAGCTTGGCCGTTTCGGCCATGAAATGTACGCCGGCCAGCACGATGACTTGCGCCTCGATCGTCGCAGCCGTGCGGGCCAGTGCCAAGCTGTCGCCGACGATGTCGGCCACGCAATGGAAGATCTCGGGGGTCTGATAGTTGTGCGCCAGGATGATGGCGTTGCGCTCGCGCTTCAGTGCAAGGATCGCCTCGATATCCTCGACGAAAGCCGGCCATTCAATCGGCGGGATCACTCGTCGGACGCGCTCGTAGAGAAACGCGGTCGCAGGCAGCATGGCGCTCATCGACCCCTCCCAGCTTATACTCTAGGTGAAAATAACCAGCATATACTTGCTGTGAGTATAAGCGATGTCAACCCCGCGCCAGCGGCAATTTTGTCCCGGCGATGACCCTCTCGTCGAGAACGGCGTGGCGGAACCGGTAAAGCTTCGCTGGCCGGCCGCCGGTCTCCGCGGTTGCCTCTCCGGTCTCTTCGACCAGCTCCTGCTGCTCGATCAGCCGGCGAAAGTTCGGCTTACGCACGAGCCTGCCGGCAAGCGCCTCCACGGTTCGCTGCAGCTGCAAAAGCGTGAAGACCGGCGGCATCAGCTCAAAGACGACCGGCCGGTATTTGATCTTGGAGCGCAGCCGCGCAATGCCGGTCGCCACGATGCGGCGATGATCGGCGACCATAGACTTGCTGGGCACCAGCGGAGGCAGCGTCGCGTCCCGTCCGCTTCCGGCCTCTTGGACCAGGCCTGCTTCGTAGACTAACTCATAGCGTTGAAGCGTGAGTTCCTCGTTCCAAAGGCGGTCGTCGAAGCCGAAGGCTATCGTCGCCCGCTGCCAGCGTTCACGTCGCGTGGCCGCGTCGCTGACGCCGTCTGCCCATTCAATCAGGCGCGGTCGCAGAACGTCCAGCACGACCGGAGGCGTGCCGGAGCGGTGGTCCTCCCATGGAAAATATTCATACCAGCTCTGCCAGCCGCACTTGGGCGAGCCAGCTGCCTGTTCCTTGCGGGTCAATGCGAGATAGCTGATGGAGATGACGCGCTGCTGGCGCTCGGCGCCGATGCGATCCCGATCCGCGAAGGTGTAGAGTTGCTCAATATACCCCAGCGGATGGCCGGTCTGCTGCTCGACCCACCCCCTCAAACCGGATTGCAGCGATCGGTGCTCAAGCGCAAATGGTCCGGAGGGAAGGGTGTCCGCCTGGCCGATGGTGAGGACACAGGGTTCACTGTCGTTTACGGCGACGACAAAGGCGATCAGGTCCACTTTGACTTCGTCGGCTTTGACGGCGGCTCTGTCTTTCCTGGGTCCTTTTGCCTGATCGTCCATGTTCGCGAAAGTGGTTGGCCAGCTCGGGGGCGCCTGAATCGATTTAAGTGTAAGCGCGCCTGTCCGCACGTCAACACCGCACAGCTGCACGGCCATTTTTAGCTCTTCGCACTTGCACAAAAATGTGGCAAACGCGACACCCGCGGTTGGTAACGTTGGGGAAGGAGGGTCCATTGAGTGCGTTTGGTGACACCAAGGCGATCACACCGCCGGATATTCGTTCGCGCAAAGGTGGGACGCCGCTCGTCTGCCTTACCGCCTACACGACGCCAGTCGCCCGGCTTGTCGATCCCCATTGCGATGTGGTGCTGGTCGGCGACAGCGTCGGCATGGTTCTCCACGGCCTGCCCTCGACGCTCGGTGTGACGCTGGAGATGATGATCACGCACGGCCAGGCCGTGCGCCGTGGCCTCGAGCAGGCGCTGATGGTCGTCGATCTGCCGTTCGGTTCCTTCGAGGAAAGCCCCGAGCAGGCTTTCCGCAATGCCGCGCGCGTCATGGCCGAGACCGGCTGCGCGGCCGTCAAGCTCGAAGGCGGCGAAACGATGGCAGAGACGATCGGCTTCCTCGCCGCGCGCGGCGTGCCGGTCATGGCCCATGTCGGCTTGACGCCGCAGGCGATCAACACCATCGGTGGCTACCGCGTGCAAGGCAGAGGCGGGGATGCCGAGCGCATCAGGCGCGACGCGCTTGCGGTGAGCGAAGCGGGCGCCTTTGCGGTCGTGCTGGAGAAGGTTCCCGAGGCGCTCGCCCGCCGGATCACCGGGGAGGTGGCGACCCCGACCATTGGCATCGGTGCCTCGGCAGCCTGTGACGGCCAGATTCTCGTCGTCGACGACATGCTGGGCCTCTTCGGCGACTTCCGGCCCAAATTCGTCAAGCGCTATGCTGAACTGGGGGAGGCCGCTGCGGCTGCGATCGCGGCCTATGCGCGGGAAGTGAAGGAGCGCCAGTTTCCGGCCGCCGAGCACGTGTTTGCCGATGCGCCCAAGCCCGCCGACGCGGACGCCACCAAGAGCGGAGAAGCAGCGTGAGCGTGCCGATTGTCAGGAGCGTTGCCCAGCTTCGCCAAATTGTCGCCGCATGGCGCCGCGAGGGCGTGAGGATTGCCGTCGTGCCAACGATGGGTGTCCTGCATGAGGGCCATCTCAGCCTGGTGCGCGCGGCACTCGTGAAGGCCGACCGGGTGATCGTGACGCTCTTCGTCAACCCGAAGCAATTCAACAGCCAGGCCGATCTCGCCGCGTATCCGAGCACCGAGGACGAGGATGCCGCCAAGCTGGCACCGCTTGGCGCGCACCTGCTTTATGCGCCGGATGCAGAGGAGATGTATCCGGCGGCCTTCGCCACGACCGTTTCGGTGTCCGGTGTCAGCGAGGGCCTGTGCGGTGCCTTCCGGCCGGGACATTTCGATGGCGTGGCGACCGTCGTCGCCAAGCTCTTCCTGCAGACCAGCGCTGACTTCGGCTTCTTTGGCGAAAAGGACTTTCAGCAGCTTCAGCTAGTCAGGCGTATGGCCCGGGACCTGGATATTCCAATCACCATTGTTCCTTGTCCGACAGTCCGCGAAGCCGACGGTCTTGCACTATCATCGCGCAATGTCCGGCTCTCGCAAGCAGAGCGTGCTGTTGCCCCCGAGCTATCATCGGTCTTGCTCGAGACGGCTGAGCGGCTTGCCCGCGGCTCGCCCGTCCTGCCAACGCTTGCCGAAGCGCACGCAGCAATTCTGGCTGCGGGCTATCGCGAGGTCGAATACCTGGAACTTCGCGACGAGGCAGATCTGCGACCCATGACAAGCCTTGACCGACCTGCACGCTTGCTTGTCGCGGCCTGGCTCGGCGGCACACGGCTCATAGACAACGTCAGAATATCACGGGTTTCAACAGATTAACGGGGTTCTCGGCACGCGCTGTATCCGTCCGGGATCGTTTAAAACAAGGTCTCTGCCTGGCATCGAGCGATCACGGAGGTTACGCAAAGCGCAAATGCATCGCGTGTTTGAGAACTTCGTCGAGCAACTGTCTGCAAGTGTTGATGCTGCCGATCTCCGTGAGGCAATGGCATCCGCTGCAGCCGGCTTCGATTTTCCGCTATTCGCCTATTTCACTTACCCGTCGGCCCCCGGCGACGCCCCGCAATTGATCTCAAACTATCCTTCATCCTGGACATCACGTTATCTGCAACAGCGGTACCACAGTCTTGATCCGGTCATCCTGCGCGGGCTGCAAGGCTGGGATACCTTCGATTGGGGTGTGGATCGCGCTCGGCATTGTCTGCCGAATTCGCAGCAACAAATTCTGGAGAGTGCGGCTGAGTTTGGCATCCGCGGCGGCCTGACGATATCCATGCATGATCATTGCGGCCGGTTTGCTGCCCTGACCTTTGCTTCCGACGAGTCCCGCCCGCCTCTGTTGCGGTCACTGACACGTTACGAAAAAGCATTGCAGCTGGTGGCCATCAACTTTCATATCCATGTCCGGCGCAGGCTCGCCGACGATCGCGTGGTGGATGGTGTAACGCTCACCCCGCGGGAGTTCGAGTGCCTGAAATGGGCGGCGCGCGGCAAGTCGGCTTGGGTTATCAGCCAGCTTCTCGGCGTCTCAAAGCGCACCGTGACCTTTCATCTGGAAAACGCCAAGGCAAAGCTTGGCGTTCGAACGATCAACCAGGCCGTTGCACGACTGGCTGCCTCCGGCCAGGCGAGATCCTGATTCGTCGGCCACGATAGCTGTAAACCTCTACAGGCTGCATCGCTGCCGGCTTTGCCCTTCGATGGCGGGAACACATCCCGCACGGAGGCGACCATGATGCAGCTGATAACACCAGACCTTTACGACGAGTTCGCAAGCGAGCTCAAAGAGATGCACGGGCTCAGGTTTCGGGTGTTCAAGGAAAGGCTCGATTGGGAAGTTGATACCGAAGACCAGATGGAAACAGACCCGTTTGATGGTCTGAAGCCTGTCTATCTGCTCCTCAAGGGATCCGACTGGCGAATTCGCGGTTGCGTGCGTCTTTTGCCCAGCACCGGACCCACAATGTTGCGCGACACGTTCCCGGTGCTGCTGGGTGCTGACGTCGTGCCCTCGACCTCCGACATATGGGAGAGCAGTCGTTTCGCGCTCGATCTTCCTCCGTCGGCGCCCAAGGCAGCGGGCGGACTGGCCCAGGCAACCTACGAGCTCTTCGCGGGCATGATCGAGTTCGGCTTGGCCAAGGATCTGACCCGGATAGTAACGGTGACGGATACGCGCATGGAACGGATCCTTCGCCTCGCGACGTGGCCATTGTCGCGCATCGGACAACCCAAGTCCGTCGGCAAAACCGAGGCGGTGGCCGGGTTTCTCGAGATTTCCCGCGCGAGCCTTTTGCGCATCCGCAGCAGGGGACGTCTGAGCGGACCGGTACTGTGGCAACCGGTTCTAGGCCCGTCGGCATTGTGGACACCTGAGCCGTGAAGGATTCTGGTCTGCCCAAGGAAGCGACGGTCGGTCTTGTATGCTGGCCGGACTGGCGTCGTCACGAAGCTTACCACTACGCCAGACGATTGCCACGCACTGCCTGGGCCTGGGAGTTTCTTCGGCGCAATCCACAATTCCAGCGCGACCACGCCAAAATGGCACCGTCCGCCTGCATTGTCGGAGCCCAGGCCGACATGAACATAATCGAGTTGACGACAGGATCATCTTTCCTAAGACAATGGAGCCTCCTTTTTCGCGGACGCGCCACAGTCGGACGCTACGTCGGCAAGGGTCTTTTGGGATCCGCGCGACTGCGCCCGTATTCTACGAGCGGCCGCGGAGCCGGTTGGGCTCGACCACGATTTTGAACCGCTTGATCTTTCTTCGCTCTCGTGCTGCAAGGACATCCTGCTGACACCTGCCGGCGTGCAGCACGTGCTGCTGAGGGAGGACTGCCGGAGTCTGCAGATCGCTCTTTCCGGTGCATCCGTTCTCCGCCCGTTGCGGCTATATGTCGACGCGATCGTGCAGCCGCAGCACCTGAAGTTCCATGTCGCTGCCCTTCAGTTCCTGAACGACATCAATGGTTGCGGCCGCCTGGCAGCTGCTTGCTTTCCGCCGGAACCCCGCGGAGCGCGTCTGCGTATCGTGCTCCAGGCTTTGGACGGCTCGCTTGCGGGAGCATCTCATCAGGAGATCGCCATTGCCCTGTTCGGGAGACGCCGTGTCGAAGAAGATTGGTCTCATCCAGGTAGCCATCTTCGCGATCAGGTGCGTCGCGCGATCCAACGTGGCCGCTACCTGATGGGCGGCGGCTATAGACAGTTCCTGATGTAATTCGGGTGACAGCTTGGTGATTGTCTTATTCGAAAACGCGCAGGCATCAATCTCCATTTCTCACTGCTATTGTGCCTTGTACAAGACGTGACACGCGCCTAGTTCTTCCGCAGCGGGAATCGGGTTTGAGTAATACGGACGAAGCACTGAGAACCAACGTTTTCGTGATAGTGCATTCATGCCCCGAGAATCCTGATGACGTTTCGAACCCCGACAAAGCCGGCGCTGACTGAAACGGTCGCTGAACGTGCTCTGTGGCCTGCGCCGCCTGACTCTCGGTTTCGGCCATGCCGACCAACAGCGTATTGATAGGCCATCGCGGGCTAAACTCTACCGGCGAAAGCCGCGTCAACAGCGGCAGGCATTAAACTTGATCGGCGGCGACGATGAGTATGATCAACGTGACGAACACGTGAATCATGCCGACGGCGCCGACGCTGCCGATGATGATGATGCCGATCATGCGTCGCTGATGCTGCCTAACTACAGTGCTTGTGATCATGCCGATCACCGCGTGATCACGAGCGGCGGCGCTTCGTGTCAGGTGCGTAGCCGGGATGGTCGCGCATGGCCGATTGTTCCTTCGTGCCGCGGGGTGTGGGCTTGCGTTCGGTCATGAGGGCGTCAGGCGCAACGAGAAGTTTAGATCAGGGGCTCATCCATGGGGTGGATGATAGTTATCCCTACAATCAATTGTACCAATATTACCGGATACTACTACAAGATCCCCAATGAAAGCGGCCGGATGGGTATCCGTCTCGCGTGGGCTGAAGCTGCCGGCAAGAATGGGAAGACGAACATGTGCGGGATTGTTGGCATCGTTGGGCAACAGCCGGTGTCGGATCGGTTGGTCGACGCATTGAAGCGTTTGGAATATCGCGGCTATGATTCCGCCGGCGTTGCGACGATCACCGAAGGTGCCTTGCACCGCCGGCGCGCCGAGGGCAAGCTCGTCAATCTCGAGAGGAGACTGAAGGAAGAGCCGCTGAGCGGCAACATCGGCATCGGCCACACGCGTTGGGCAACCCATGGGGCCTCGACGGAACGCAATGCGCACCCGCACTTTACCGACGGTGTCGCCGTCGTCCATAACGGGATCATCGAGAATTTCACCGAGCTGAAGGACGAATTGGCGGCGGCTGGCGCCGAGTTCCAGACCGATACCGACACCGAGGTCGTCGCGCATCTCTTGGCAAGACACCGCCGGGAGGGCATGAGGCGGCAAGAGGCGATGCGTGCCATGCTGAAACGCGTCAGGGGCGCCTATGCGCTTGCCGTCCTCTTCGAAGATGATCCGTCGACCATCATGGCGGCGCGCAACGGACCACCGCTGGCGATCGGTCACGGCGACGGCGAGATGTTCCTGGGCTCCGACGCGATCGCGCTCGCTCCCTTCACCAATGAAATTACCTATCTCATCGAGGGCGACTGGGCCGTTGTCGGCAATTCGGGCGCCCATATCTTCGATTTCGACGGCCATCCCGTCGAGCGTCCGCGCCATACCTCCACGGCCGCGGCCGATCTGGCCAACAAGGGCAACCATCGCCACTTCATGGAGAAGGAAATCTACGAGCAGCCCGAAGTCATCGCCCATGCTCTCCGTCACTATAGCAACATCATAGAGAATCGCGCCGACATGGTTTCTGGCATCGATTTCGCCAGGATCCCGAGCTTGGCGATCTCGGCCTGCGGGACCGCCTATCTCGCCGGACTGATCGGAAAATACTGGTTCGAACGCTATGCGCGCCTGACGGTTGAAATCGACGTTGCGTCCGAATTCCGTTACCGCGAGATCCCGTTGTCGCCGCAGTCGGCGGCTCTTTTCATTTCGCAGTCCGGCGAAACCGCCGATACGCTCGCATCGTTGAGGTACTGCAAGGAGCGTGGGCTGAAAATTGGCGCTATCGTCAATGCCTGCGAATCGACCATCGCTCGGGAGGCCGATGCGGTCTTCCCGATCCTTGCCGGACCGGAGATTGGCGTCGCCTCCACCAAGGCGTTTACCTGCCAGCTTGCGGTTCTAGCCGCACTCGCCATCGGCGCCGCCAGAGCCCGCGGGACCGTAACCGAAGACGAGCTGCAGGCGCTCGTCAGGAGCCTCGCCGAAGTGCCGCGCGTCATGGGCCAGGTACTCAACAGCATCCAGCCGGAGATCGAGTTCCTGTCGCGCGAACTGTCAAAGTGTCGTGACGTCCTGTATCTCGGCCGTGGCACCAGTTTCCCGCTAGCGATGGAAGGTGCGCTGAAGCTCAAGGAGATTTCCTACATCCATGCCGAGGGCTATGCGGCGGGTGAATTGAAGCACGGTCCGATCGCATTGATCGACGACAACATGCCAGTGATCGTCATCGCGCCCCATGATCGCTTTTTCGACAAGACCGTCTCCAACATGCAGGAAGTGGCTGCCCGTGGAGGGCGGATTATCCTCATCACCGATGAAAAAGGGGCAGCCGCATCGAAACTCAACACCATGCACACGCTCGTGTTGCCGGCTGTCGACGAGATTATCGCGCCGATGATCTTCTCGCTGCCGATACAGCTTCTTGCCTACCACACGGCGCTCTTCATGGGCACAGACGTAGACCAGCCGCGCAATCTCGCAAAATCGGTCACGGTCGAGTGATTGTGAACCTTTATAGGTGGCGATGCTTGTCCATCTTCGCTGCATCGGCGGTGGAAATTGGTCGAAGGTATCAGCGTCCGCGAGGCTGGGTGGACGGTGCCGCGAATAGCCACTGGAGGCGTCAGTGAGAGTTCGAGTTGCTGTTCAAGAAAGCCATCGGGGAGAATGAGTCGTGTAGGATCGCAGGACGAATGCGCTACAGCCGATCAGGCCATCTCATGGCGGTCAGGTTCTTAGAACTTGATCAGAAGCAGGTGAGCCGCCATATTCCGACCCGGCTGCCAATTTCAAGTGGCCCATTCCATGGATGAGGCCGGTCCGGCCGAATGGACGTCCATTTTTTTGATTTGCTGGATGTGCGCCAGGGTCGGGGAGGAAATCTCCCGATTTGTCAGGCGCTTCCATCTTCTTGGAGATGTTTATGAAGGATTCGCGCATTCCCGAGCCAGTCTTGACGGCTATGTCGCAGGGGACCCACATCATCCGCGCTTATCGTGAGCACCTTGGGTATTCAATCGAGGACCTCGCGGTCGCGTGCGGGCTTGCCGCTCAGGAAATCCAAAACATCGAGCGGGGTCTAAAGTACAATAAGGGCTATCGGAATCGGATAGCGAGATCGCTGTCCATACCTGTGGGAATTCTTGAGGCAGAGTCGGACATATCGGACGCCGCCTGATCAGTCGGATAATCTGCAATGGGTGGAAGACCGCTCTTGTGATGTGACGTTTGCGGCTGATAGTCGTCGCTTGATTCCGTTGGACGCGAATGCCTTCTCGCGCAGTACCGCCAAGAGAATTCTCGTCCACTGTCCGAATCAGGAACTGCACACGGGCTCGCCGAACAGGAAGTTGGAACGCTTCGTCATGCTGTCTTAGGCGATATAGCCGCCCGGAGTGCTGCGACACGTGCACGATAGCATTGGCTCGCGAGGATGGATTGCTAACGGCGAACCCATGCTGGTCGGCAAGGCGATACTGGCTGGAGCATCAACTCGGCCGACGAGAGTGGCCCCCCATCCTAGGCAGGATCGGCCGACATGGCCGGCATCGCGAGCCGCTCTGAAAAGAGCACAGCGGGCATCCAGACGCTGCCGGGTTGACTATGGGTGTCGGAACCGCAAAAAGGGGCCGCTCTTCATGAGTGGCGTGCGCCGGCAGTCTAACCCCAAGCCCCCCCGCCAGGCTGCCGGCGCGCTTCTAGCCGCCTTGATGCACGGCGATAAGCTTTTGACGGCCTGAAGCGACGTTGTGGTCGCCGTTGCGGTGCTTTTCCCACGCGCCTCGTCAGGCGCCGGGATTGCTCCGTCGTGATGGCAGGCGGGGGTTTGCAGGTTGCGGTCGACGGGTTCGTTTCGGGGCGTCTGCCCCATCGTTATGTCGCGAGTTGGGGGATGCGATCGAGGACGATGCGCAGGATGCGCTGGTCGGGGCACGATGTCGGCAGGTGCAGGCGGATTTGCGATTTCATCTCGACCACCCGCGCAGCGATTTTGATGAGGCGCAATCGCAGCGTGTCGAATTGGGCGACGGCAAAGCTCGAGCGCCTCGGCATCGCGGCCCGCAAGCCCCACATCAACCAGTAAGCACCGGCATGCAGGAATAGCCGGAACTGGTTGGCCGTCGCTCTGGTGCAGGATGTGCGGTCGGCGGCAAGATGCGTCTTCCACGACTTGATGTGGTTCTCGGCCGCGCCGCGGGCGCCGTCAACGAACTCCTTGAACCTGCGGACCTTGCCTGTCTTGGCCGACGC
This sequence comes from Mesorhizobium sp. M0306, assembly GCF_040321655.1. Classification (NCBI taxonomy): domain Bacteria; kingdom Pseudomonadati; phylum Pseudomonadota; class Alphaproteobacteria; order Hyphomicrobiales; family Phyllobacteriaceae; genus Mesorhizobium; species Mesorhizobium sp. M0306. The sequence goes on from NZ_JAMYRY010000045.1 coordinate 23,704, forward strand.
TTCGAAGCGCGCCGTCGTGCTGGCCTCCAGATCCGCGACATGCTTGCGCAGGGTCGTGGTGGGCGCGAGGCCAAAGATGAAGTCGACGTCGTTGGCGCGGCACCAGTCGATGACCTGCGGGTTGCAATAATGGCTATCGCCGCGGAGCAGGATTCGAATGTTCGGCCAGTTGATCCGGATCGCCCGCACCAGACGGCGCAGGTGGGGGCGGATCTCAGCCCCACTCGGCTGCTTGGCCGGTCGCAGGATCGCGCTGAGGAACCGTCCCGCACCATCGAACACGACGATCGGCTGGAAGCCGTACTCGTCGTGGTGGGCATTGAACAGGCGAAGCTGTTGGCCTCCGTGCACAGCGTCGAAGGTGTCGTCAATGTCGAGTACGATCCGCTTCGGCACCTGCCGGAACGAGGCGCAATAGAGATCGACCATCGCCCGTCCCATCGCGACCAGCTCCCGCACGCCGGGTAGGTTCTCCAGCCGGCACAGCGTCGATTGCGACGCCAGATCCCGACCCGACGGCAGCGCATCCTGGGCCATCTTGAAGACCGGATCGCGGCGCAGCCGGTTGGCGTCGTTGCCGTCCTCGTAGCCGGCGGCGATCATCTTCATGCGAAAGCCGATCATGTCCGCCAGGCTGTGGACGACCTGGTCCGGGCAGCGCGGATAGTCGATGCAACGCGCCAGACGCTCGGCCACCCGCAACCGCTTTTCCACCTCGGCCAAGGCCAGAACGCCGCTGTTGGACGACAGCATGCCGCCGTCGAAACGGGCGACGACGGACTTGCCGCCGACTGATGACAAACCGCTCAGCGGCAGCGCAAGATCGTTCATGGTGGGTGTGGTCTCCGGGAAATGGTTCGGATCGGCTTAAGCAACCAAATCCTACGTCATTTCAACGGCTTGCGCCACATCCACCAACCCCCATGAATTTGGTTAGGTTGATGCGGCGTGCCGCCGCCGTGAGGCCGCGCTCGCTCAGCAGCGCGTCGAGAACGACGAGAAGATTCAGATCGAGCCCTTTGAAACGCATGTCTTAGCTATCCATAGCGTGGATGCATTTGATTGAAACAAACGATTTTACCAATTTTCCGGAATGTCGCATGGACTTGGCAGGACCTCACGTGCGCCGATCACTGCCTCTATCGCGTGGCGAGTCCCTTGAGAAGAGCCCGAAAGAGGAAATCTGTCGCGTGCGGTGGAGATTGTACTGGGAATGAGAGGCAGCGCTCCGATTATGTCGAACTCTCCGACGAATGGCCGACCGGTACAATAGTTGATCGCAACTGGTCCGGAGCTATGAAACATCTCGATTACATATGAGGTGCCGAGTGAATACGCTGACAGCACCCACCGTCGCAGCGTTTAGCTGACGTTTGACGACGGTTCCTATCCATTTACACGCAGATTCTTGATGTGCTGGCGCAAAAGCGGGAGGCCGGCGACTTTTCTTCGTCATCGGGCTGACGCCGCAGAAGCCGGAACTCGTCCGGTTCCTATGGGCATTGGGCTTGGTCGGTCGCACAGGCTCTATGAGGGGCAATTTTGGCAACGCGACGCGACTCGGGTTTTGAACGACGCCGAAAACGCAAGCTGGAAAGGAACAAGATGGCAGATCAACTCGCCAACGAAATAATCGCCATTATCAAGAAGCGCGCCGCGTCGGAGGGCGGCATAGCGCCTGCCACAGGCGGCGAGATAACGGCTGCCACGGGACTGACTTCGCTCGGTATCGATTCACTGGGATTGGCGGACGTTCTCTGGGACCTGGAGCAGGCCTACGGCATCCAGATCGAGATGAATACGGCCGAGGCATGGTCGGATCTCCAGAATGTTGGGGACATGGTGGAAGCCGTGCGCAGCTTGCTCGCTAAGGGGGTGTGAATGGACAGGCGCGTCGTGATTACTGGGATTGGCGGTATTTGCGGGCTTGGGACCAACGCCGCCGCCATTTGGACAGAGATGCGAGAAGGCCGCTCCGCCATCGGCCCAATCGTCAACTCCGAGCTCCGTGAATTGAGGGTCAGGATCGGTGCCGAGATCAAGGCGCTGCCGGAGCATGACATCGACGGCAAGCAACTCATCTCCATGGACCGCTTCAGCCTGCTCGCTGTGCTTGCGGCGCGCGAAGCCATGCGTCAGGCCGGACTTTCCTCCAAAGAGGGAAATAGCTATCGCTTCGGTGCGACGGTGGGCGTTGGCGGCTGCGGGTGGGATGCGATCGAGCAAACCTACCGCGCCATCCTTCTGGGTGGTAAGCGTGCCGCTCTCTTGACTGTACCCAAGGCGATGCCGGGTGCCGCTGCCGGCCAGGTCAGCATGAGTCTTGGTCTGCGCGGGCCGGTGTTCGGCGTCACGTCCGCCTGTTCCTCGGCAAACCATGCGATTGCCTGCGCGGTGGACCAGATCAGGCTCGGCCGGGCCGACGTGATGCTTGCCGGCGGCAGCGAAGCGCCGCTCATATGGGGTGTGCTGAAGGCATGGGAAGCGATCCGCGTGCTTTCGCCCGATACTTGCCGGCCATTCTCGGCCGATCGCCAGGGCCTGTCGCTTGGTGAAGGCGCCGGCATGGCGGTGCTGGAAAGCTACGAGCATGCCCTGGCTCGGGGCGCCACCATCCTTGCCGAAATTGCCGGTGCCGGCCTTTCCGCCGATGCGTCCGACATCGTCGCGCCGACTGTCGAGGGGCCGGAGGCAGCAATGCGGGCCTGCCTTGCCGATGCCAGGCTGGACGCCGAGGATGTCGACTATCTCAACGCGCACGGCACCGGCACCAAGGCCAACGACCAGATCGAGACGGCGGCGATCAAGCGCGTCTTCGGTCAGCACGCCTTCTCAATGTCCATTTCTTCTACCAAGTCCATGCACGCGCATTGCCTCGGCGCGTCCGGCGCGCTCGAGTTGATCGCCTGCGTGATGGCTATCAGCGAGAGTGTCGTGCCGCCGACTGCCAATTATCGTGAGCTGGACCCCGATTGCGATCTCGACGTCACGCCCAATGTGGCACGCGAGCGCAAGGTGCGCGTGGCACTGAGCAACTCCTTCGCCTTTGGCGGCACGAACGCGGTTCTGGCGTTCAGGCAGGTGTAGAAGCCATGAGAGATGCCTCCGGCAACATTATCTCTCGCATCCAGATGCTTGCCGGATAACTATTGTGAAGGGCGGGTCATTGACCGCCTCGGCGAATGCGGGAAGTGGCAGCGGAAGCTCGACGATCCGGGGGTATCGTCTTTGCGAAATTCTTAACTGTTGAAGCGGCTTGGACGTACCGCCGCCCCGTAAAAGGTAAGCGAGGCCCTGCGGGCTCGGCTTGAGGGTCTGAAGCTGTACACGACAATGTCTGGAAGCCGCAGGGTCGGCTCTGCGCCCGTTATAGTCGCCTGAGTGCTGGCGGCCCGGCCGCGCCGCGGGCGCCGTCAACGAACTCCTTGAACCTGCGGACCTTGCCTGTCTTGGCCGACGCTTCGAAGCGCGCCGTCGTGCTGGCCTCCAGATCCGCGACATGCTTGCGCAGGGTCGTGGTGGGCGCGAGGCCAAAGATGAAGTCGACGTCGTTGGCGCGGCACCAGTCGATGACCTGCGGGTTGCAATAATGGCTATCGCCGCGGAGCAGGATTCGAATGTTCGGCCAGTTGATCCGGATCGCCCGCACCAGACGGCGCAGGTGGGGGCGGATCTCAGCCCCACTCGGCCGCTTGGCCGGTCGCTGGATCGCGCTGACGAACCGTCCCGCACCATCGAACACGACGATCGGCTGGAAGCCGTACTCGTCATGGTGGGCATTGAACAGGCGAAGCTGTTGGCCTCCGTGCACAGCGTCGAAGGTGTCGTCAATGTCGAGTACGATCCGCTTCAGCACCTGCCGGAAAGAGGCGAAGTAAAGGTCGACCATCGCCCGCCCCATCGCAACCAGCTCCCGCACGCCGGGCAGGTTCTCCAGCCGGCACAGCGTCGATTGGGAGGCCAGATCCCGACCCGACGGCAGCGCATCCTGGGCCATCTTGAAGACCGGATCGGAGCGCAGCCGGTTGGCGTCGTCGCCGTAGCCGGCGCTGCATCTTCATGCGAAAGCCGATCATGTCGGCCAAGCTGTGGACGACCTGGTCCGGGCAGCGCCGATCGTCGATGCAGCGCGCCAGACGCTCGGCCACCCGCAGCCGCTTTACAACCTCGGCCAAGGCCAGAACGCCGCTGTTGGACGACAGCATGCCGCCGTCGAAACGGGCGACGACGGACTTGCCGCCGACTGATGACAAACCGCTCAGCGGCAGCGCAAGATCGTTCATGGTGGGTGTGGTCTCCGGGAAATGGTTCGGATCGGCTTAAGCAACCAAATCCTACGTCATTCCAACGATCAGATCCCGAGCAGCCAGTCAGTATTCGACCGTTGCTGGCGCCTCCGCCCACTGAGGCCTTGTGCTTCCTCCAGCGAGTCAAGCCGATCACCATGCGTGTCGCCAGTTCTGGTGCTCACCCACGTGCCATTTGCGATCTTGTGTCGGTGAGAGCACCGCAAGCACCTCCCCTGCTAGAGCGCAAGGCGGCTCGCGTCGCCGTGTTGTTACTATTCTTCGCTGTGGTCGGAGTTTTTTCCTTGGCTTCGGAATCGGGACATTCGGCTTTGCAAAAAAATAGGCCATCGTGGTCGATCGTCACGCCCCCGAGTTCGGCGGCACGATGGGACGACAACGGCAGCGCAAGCTCCATTTGCGCGAGGGGCTCGTCCCTTCAAATACTTGATGCATTTGCGCTTTGCGTACCTCCGTGCATGTTGCTCGATGCCAGGCGGAGACCTCTGTCTAAACGATCGCGCATCGATGCAACGCCCACGCGTAGATCGCCATCATCGCGGCGATCGCTTTGCCGCGATCGCCGCAGCCGTTTTCGAGCACGACAATCATGCCGGCGCTGTCGGCAGCGATGCGCATGCAAAAATTCACAGATGCATTCTGGCCAAATGCTAGCTGCCCAGCAAATGTCCGGCATTTCGCAAGGCCCCTACGAAGAGACTGGCATGGCCGTTGGCATCGATCTTGGCCTGCATCGACAGGGGCATGCTGTGCCAGTTCTCCAAGGGCGCAATGAAATGTGAGAACGTACCGTTGACGATGCAATGGTGGGTAACAAGGCCCTGTCTGTCCAACGCCAGCACGCCGATCTGGTCGCCCTGATATCGGATGGCTGCGACCCGCTGGACCCCCGCATCACCGTCGACCCGCACGTCGAAAAGCAGGATGCCGCGGCTCCTGGTGGCTACCTCGGCGGCCTTTTCAGCGAAGCTTAAGGAGAGCGAGCGGACGCTTTCGACCGCCAGCTGTAAAACCATCAAATCCAGTTCATCCACTGCCATAAGGTACCTGCCCGCAACACATGGGTGATAGCAATCGACCACACCGCTTGTTCACAGATGTCGGCTCACGACCGATCATTCAGGTTGTTGCCGGACGTCCATTGACCGAGGGAGTGCTCCGGTTCGAACCGATCCTGAAGCGGAATGCGCTGGATCTACGGAACCCGAGGAGCAGGCCAGCCAAAGTTGCCGCGACAATTGATGTCGTGATCATTCCAGACATCTGGATCGGCGTCGCTGAACATCCCACTGGTAAGTCCGTTGTTTGCGGCAAGCCCATCCTTGGGCCGTCTAGTACCTGAAACTCTCGCGGTGGCGTCCCTCGAAGCTCGGGACCGCCGGCGCTTGATCGTCGAGAACTTTGTTTACAATGGTCCGGACCTCCTGCAGAGCTTATTCTGGTGCGCTCGCCTTTGAGCATTCCGCTGAAGCGTGACGTTTCGCTAGTCCGTGTTCCTTGCAGGCTCACCGCGAGGGCGCCTTGCACACAGCGGCACGTCAGCGCATGAAACTCGTCCCCCGTTCACTTCACAAAATGGATTTCCTGAAGTACTGGGAGCGCAGAGAAATCTCCGGTCGCAGCCTACCCGGTTAAAACAAGGACCCAAAAATGAAGACTCTCGTCGTCTGCTCCGGCGGATTGGACTCCGTTACCCTTGCTCACAAGGTGGCAGCGGAGCACGAACTCGCCGGCCTCCTATCTTTCGATTACGGCCAACGGCATAGAAAGGAATTGGGCTTCGCCGCCCTTTGCGCGGAGCGACTGAGCGTCCCGCACCGCATCATCGACATCCACGAGATCGGCGGCGGCCTTTCCGGCTCCGCGCTGACCGATAATGTGGACGTGCCCGACGGGCACTACGCCGAAGACACGATGAAGGTCACGGTGGTGCCGAACCGGAACGCCATCATGTTAGCCATTGCCTTCGGCCTCGCCACAGCGCACGGCGCTGACGCGGTGGCGACGGCCGTGCATGGTGGGGATCATTTCATTTATCCCGACTGCCGTCCGGCCTTCATCGACGCTTTCCAGATGATGCAGGACCACGCGCTCGACGGCTACGCGAAGATTCGCGTTTATGCACCCTATGTGAATCTCACGAAGGCGGACATTGTTAGGAATGGAGCAGCATACGGCACGCCATTTGCGCAGACCTGGTCCTGCTACAAGGGCGCCGAGCGTCACTGCGGGAGGTGCGGGACCTGCGTCGAGCGGCGCGAGGCGTTTCATCTCTCTGGGCAGCCGGACCCCACCGACTACGAGGACTCCGACTTCTGGCTCGATGCGCTGCGAAGGAGGACCGCGTAATGTTCCGCATCACCAAGGAATTCCACTTCTCAGCCTCGCATCAGCTCACCTCGTTGCCACCCGATCACCAATGTGCGCGCCTGCACGGGCATAACTACATCGTTGAAGTGGAGCTTTCAGCGAATGGACTGAACGAGCACGGCTTCGTGCGCGACTATCATGATCTGGCGCCGCTCAAACGCTATATCGACGAGAGCTTCGACCACCGACATCTCAACGAAGTGCTGGGGCATGAGCAAGTCACGGCGGAATGTCTGGCCAGACATTTCTATGGATGGTGCAAGGCACGCCTGCCCGAGACCTCGGCCGTGCGGGTCAGCGAAACGCCGAAAACCTGGGCGGAGTACCGGCCATGACCCATACCGATCCGGCAATTCGCGTCAGCGAGATTTTCGGGCCGACGATCCAGGGCGAGGGCGTGCTCATTGGTTTGCCGACTGTCTTCATCAGGACCGGCGGGTGTGACTATCGCTGTTCCTGGTGTGACAGCCTCCATGCGGTGGATAATCAATTCCGCCATGAATGGGAGATGATGTCAATCGACACGGTGTGGCAAACCGTCGTTGCGCTTTCCGGTGGCCGGCCAGTGATGGTGTCACTGTCAGGCGGCAATCCTGCCATTCAGCCGTTTCGTGCGCTCATCGAGCGAGGCCATGGTGAAGGTTACCGTTTTGCGCTGGAAACCCAAGGTTCCGTGGTCAGGGACTGGTTTGCCGACCTTGACGTGCTGGTCCTCAGCCCGAAGCCGCCGTCAAGCGAAATGAGGACCGATTGGGCCGCTGTCGAGGCGTGCATCGAAGCGGCGCAGGAGAAGCCGCAAATCGTGCTCAAGCTCGTTGTTTTCGACGACAGTGACTACGCTTACGCGAAAGACGCCGCCGCGAGGTTTCCGCGACTTCCGATCTATCTGCAACCCGGCAATCACACGCCGCCACGCGCCGGAAATGAAGACGCGCCTGTCGACCTTGACGGAATAATGAAACGCATGGAGTGGCTGATTGAAAAGGTGACCCGCGACAGGTGGTTCGAAGCCCGCGTGCTGCCGCAGCTGCACGTAATGCTCTGGGGTAACAAGAGAGGTGTCTAGCCTGCGCCCGCTAGGGCGACGGCCTTGGGCATAACCACAACAAGATGTCGACCATCTGGATGCCGATCGCAGCCACCTGAGGCAAAGTGCTTGCGTCGACGGCCTTCCAGCGGCTGCCAGCCTGCGTGTAAGCGCAGAGCGACCTCCAATCCCCGACAGTCGGCCCTTCCTTCGATGAAGGGCACGCGCCAGCGGCGAGTGCAGAAATCCGCACAAGCACGGCGTGAGAGGTCCTGCGCGTTTCTCGCGCCGCCGCGTTTTGGCACGGAGCTTGCGGCAGCGTTGGTGCAGCGTTCGACCGGAGCGCCGCGACGGGAGAAGCCTGGGCGGGAGGAACCCACCTCGATCCGGTCAGGGAAAGAAACAGTGTCAGCTGCACAAGTCCGCGGCGCGAGTCCCGCGCCCCGCAAACCCTTCTATGCCAAGCTTTACGCGCAGGTGCTT
>NZ_JAMYRY010000046.1:0-29679 GCF_040321655.1 Mesorhizobium sp. M0306
GTTCATCTGCATACGACGGCCTGCCCGCACTTGCGTGCTCCCGGTGCCCCGTGGCCCGGATGCGCCAAGCTTAACGAACCTGACGACCGAACAAACGATGGCACCAAGAACATCATGCCGGATACGGCTTCGTCGAGAGCTTCAACGGCAAGGAAGGCGCGTCAACACTCTACGCTACGATTGCTGGCCAACAAACTGGACAGAACCATTGCCTGGCCACATGGAAGGCCGCGCCTCGGTGATCGATGGCGACACAGTAGAGATTGCAGGCCAAAGGATACGTTTCAATGGCATCGACGCGCCCGAGAGCCGCCAGCACTGCGACGACGCCAAGGGCTTTGACTACCCATGCGGGCGCCGCGCTGCCCAAGCCTTGGACAAGTTCCTGGCAGCTTCGCGACCGCTGCATTGCAGTTTTGTCGATCGTGATCGGTACGGGCGTCTTGTCGGGAACTGCGATCGGGCGGACGGTCGTAGCGTTCAGCGCTGGCTTCTCGAGGAGGGCTTGGCACTGGACTGGCCCCTCTACAGCCACGGCGCCTATGCGGGGCAGCAGGCGAAGGCAGAGGCGGCAAAGCTCGGTCTGTGGGCCGGAACTTTTCAGGCGCCTTGGGTGTGGCGTCTAGCGCATGCCGACAACCGGCCGCTTTCTAACCAGCCGCTTGGCTTAATCACCCGCCATCACGTCGCACAAAGCGGCTATTCATGCGAGCCGCGGCGCACCTGTTCCCAAATCAGCTCGTGCGATGAAGCAAGTTGGTACCTAGCCAACTGCTCTTGGGGCCGCAAGCTAGACCGCGACAAAGACGGCATCGCCTGCGAAAGCCAGTGTTGAACCTGCAGGTGCTGCCGCTTCACGGTCGCACGCACGTCGGTGTTGGCGCCGCGGCGCGTTGGGGTGGGTTTGGTCATGTGGAGGGGTTCCTAATGAAAGGCCGCCTCGACGGGTGGCTTTTGAACGGTGACGGACTGCCGTTCCAAGCGGACCAGCTATTGTCGACTAAATGAAAGCGGGAAGATCCAACGATGCCTCCAAAATACGTGCCGCCCTCCGTTCATGAGACAGCTTTCAGCGGCATTCCAAATCGGCAGGGAGTTCGGCAGAGTCGAGGCCGAAGTTATGTTGTCACCGCCCGTCGATTATGATCGCCACCCATCGACAACGAGCGATGCAGAACACGGCGAGCCGACCTGACGTTATCATTCGCTGGCCTCAAGTCCGGCCTGATTTTCCAGAACTCGTTGCAACTGATGCGGCGAACTTTGACGCTGCCGTCTCAACAATGACCGTGCGAGATGTGGTCATATGGCGTCTTCGGGAAGGGCGCTCGCTGCGCGGTTCCGGCAAGGCCGGTCTTCATCATCGCCAACGCGGCGAAGGTCTTCTGTCACGCTATATAGGAACGGAGTGCGTCAAAATTGACACGGCTCGGCACGAGCTGCTCAAGTGCGGACGATGATGGGAGCCGCGGCCGGCAGGCTGCTTTTTGCCGCGCGCGAGATGGGAGGAGGCGGCTGAAGTGATGTTTGGGCTCCGGCGACCTGATTCCGTTCTTTCGGATACGGAACGGAAACTTTGCCACATTTTTGGTTTCGACGCACGCTACGTCAGGAAGCAGCTAGGGCAATGAAGAGCGATTGTCCTTGCCTGTTTATGCGCAACAGAATGGGCTTGTGCTGCTGCCGGAATCTTGCCCACTCCTCCTGGATATCTGACGGCTGTGCCACATCCCGGTTGTTGGCCGAGACGATGACGTCGCCAGGCCGAAGGCCGCTCTCGGCGGCGGGGCTATTCGGCGCCACTTCCTGGATAAACACGCCGGTGGTATCCGGCTGCAGACCGAGTTGCTGGCGCGCTTCGTCCGGAATGGTGCTGAGCGACAGCCCGAGGCGTTGGTCCGCCGCTTCCGGACTCGGAACGGCACCGGTCTGTACCTCCTCGTCCTTGCGTTGACCGAGGGTCAGTTCCACCTCCTGCTGGGAGCCGCCGCGGTTCCTTGTCAGCGTGGCTTTCGACCCCGGCTTTTCGTTAGCTGCCGCCAGCGTCAAGTCATGGACGCCCTGAACGTCCTTGCCGTTGAACCGGGTGATCACATCCCCCGATTGCAAGCCGGCCTTGTCTGCCGGACTGCCGGGCTCGACCGAGGCGACCAGCGCTCCCTTGGTGCTCGATATGCCAAGCGCCTGGGCAAGCGACGGCGTCACCTCCTGGAGACGCACTCCGATGAACGCGCGCTCGATCCGGCCGGTGCGGATGAGCTGATCGGCGACGCTCCGTGCGGTTCGGGACGGCACGGCGAAACCGATGCCTATGCTGCCGCCCGACGGCGAGACGATGGCCGCGTTGACCCCGATCACTTCGCCTCGCACGTTAAACAGGGGGCCGCCGGAATTGCCTCTGTTGATAGAGGCGTCTGTCTGGAGGAAATCGTCGTAAGGGCCGGCCTGGATGTCGCGCGAGCGGGCGGAAAGAACACCGACGGTAACGGTTCCCCCGAGCCCGAAGGGACTGCCGATCGCGATGGTCCAGGCACCCGGCTGCATTGCGTCAGAGTCACCCCAGACGGTGGTCGTCATGTTGGGGCGTGGCTCGACCTTCAGCACCGCGATGTCGGTTGCTGGATCGCGGCCCACCAGTCGCGCGGGCGAAGTCTCCTTATCGGAGAATACGACGTGGATTTCGGTGGAGTCGGCGACGACATGATTGTTGGTGACGATGTAGCCCTCGGGACTGATCACGAAGCCGGAGCCAAGGGCTTCTCGCACCTGCGGCTGGGCAGGCCCGCGGCTGTCGAAGGGGTTGAGAAAATCGTCGAGCATCGTTTGGTCCTGGATGAGCTGCCTCGTCGTGATCGCGACCACGCCTGGCAGCTTCTGACGCACGATTGCGCTGAAGTCGTTCGGGATTTCCTGTGCCGAAACCGCAGCAAGGCCGCCAGCCGAGAGCATCAAAATTCCTGCGACGAGGCCAATGCACAGTCGCTTCCTGGCAATGTAGGACATGTTTGGTTCTCCTGCCCGACCGCCCTGGCACTGCTGCGACTTGTCCCAGACGCAAGAACTGACATTCACGCCGATTGTTTCACCGGTTCGAAAAAATGTTGATGGTGGGCTGAACCGCGAAAAATGTGGCCTTGCGGGGCCATTGAAATTTGGTCGAAACCCTCCAAAATTTCAGCTGGTGGAAATCGCGAGAGCCACCAAAATGACGTCAACAGAGGAGACTATTCAAAGCGGAGGACCATCGATGGAAGGAGCCATTTCGACGAGTTTTCCCCCAATCGGGCCCGAGGGCCCTGATGTTTTTCTTGACCGGTTGCTCCATCCAGCACGGCATTTCGAGCGACCTCAGGACGTGCTGACCGACGTGACGCTGGACGTCCAGGAGAAGCGTGCAATCCTTTCGTCATGGGCATCGGATGCCTGTGCAGTGGAATCAGTGCCGGCGCTGCGCATGCCGCCGGGAGCAACCGAACCGGTCAGCTTCGATGCCATCATGGACGCGTTGCGCCAACTGGATCAATTGGAGAAGCTCCCCGGCGCCGGTCGGGGTCGTGAGATTGACAGCATCGCGGTCACCGGTTTTACGGCATCCGTCGATCGACCTTGAGCGGAGCGCGGCCACGCTCTTCATCCGAGGCATCCGCCCACCGGCGAGGTCCTGCCGGCGGGCGGGATAGACGTGTTTTTCTGCGACCATTCATCTGGCTGAAAATTTTCCTATAACGCCCTTGAATTCCGTAAAGCACTGTTATAAATAACTAATCGCCGGTCGCCAGATGGGGCCGGCGCAAGTCCAGGAGGCGTTAAGGCTCTCTTGGCGTCTCATTGTGTCCATGTTGCTCAAAGGAGGATGTGGCTATGAGGACAAACCTCGATTTTACCCCTCTGTTCCGGTCCAGCATCGGCTTCGACCGCATTTTCAACATGCTGGAAAATGCGAGCCGTGTCACTGCGATGGACAATTGGCCGCCCTATGACATCGCCAAGACTGGTGAGGACGCCTATCGCATCACCATGGCGGTCGCCGGCTTCTCACAGGATCAGCTGACCATCACTCATCAACCTAACCTGCTGGTTGTGAGCGGGTCGCAATCTGGCGACGATGACGGCCAGTATCTCTATCGCGGCATAGCCGGGCCCGGCTTCGAGCGTCGGTTCGAACTGGCCGACCATGTGAAGGTCGTCGGCGCCAGCCTGGACAATGGGCTGCTGAACATCGATCTCAAGCGCGAGCTTCCCGAAGAGATGAAGCCGCGCCGGATCGCCATCGCCGGCAGTACGGCAAAGGCAGCGCCGCGGCAGATCGAGGCCGAAAAGAACGCAGCCTGAAGTCGGCGTGAATCAGAAGCGACAGGCACCGGCAATCGCCCGGTGCCGCGCGGTTGAACGTGGAGGTGATGAAGATGAACATGCGTGACCTTATCCCGTGGGGCCGCAACAACAACCAGGCCCCAAGCATCTATAGCGGTGGCGACCCGTTCTTTTCGCTTCACCGCAAGGTAAACCGGCTCTTTGACGATATGTTGAGGAGCTTCGAGACGCGCTTGCCTGCTGCGGGGCAGCTTTCGCCTTTCGATAGCGGCTGGCCGAAGGTGGAGATTTCGGAGTCGGATAATGAGCTTCGCGTCACCGCCGAAGTCCCCGGTATGGAAGAGAAGGATATCGAAGTCCTGCTTGACGAGGACGTGCTGACCCTGCGTGGCGAGAGGCGGTCGGAGACCGACGAGAAGGACTACTCCGAGCGCTTCTATGGTCGCTTCGAGCGGCGCATACCCCTCGGCTACGAGGTCGAGGACGACAAGGTCAAGGCGTCCTTTGCCAATGGCGTCCTGACCCTGGCGCTACCGAAGAACCCGAACGCGCAGTCGAAGGTGAAGCGCATCCCGATCACCCACTGACGCATGGACCAAGTCGGAGGCGGCAGGCCGCTGCCTCCGGCGCATCCTTCGCCAAAAATGGGAGGGATGAGTGATGCAGAAGCAAGAAAGCGAAGTCACACCAGCCGTAGAAAATATCGGACCGGCAAACGACAAATGCGGGCGAGCGCCGTTGTTCGGCCGATCCGAGTTCCCGCGTGATGCGGTCGCACGGATTTACAAGCCTTGCCGCTCAGCCATGACCTCGGGCCGTGCGCAGCCGAAGGGCTGGCGGCTGGTGTTCGAGAGGCGTACCGCGCCCGTCATCGAGCCCCTGATGGGTTACACCGGAGGCGCAGACACGCTGACCCAGGTGGAACTCGATTTTCCGACGGCTCAGGCGGCCATCGACTATGCCGAACGCCAGGGGCTTGCCTACGCGGTTCAAGGAAGCCCGGCGGCCGAAAAGTTCAGTGTCGAATCTTCCGATGCGGACAAGCGGCTGCAGGCCGGCGTACGGCGGGGTTTCGCAGGCGCCACATTATGGACCGGCGCTGACGGAGGCGGAGGCGTTTTATGCATCGCCGATGGACGTGGTCGTCGATCCTCGTCTGACAGCCGACGAGAAACGCGCCATCGTGCGAAACTGGGCGTGGAACGAGTATCTGGTCGATCTCGCGACGGCCGAGGGGTGCCGGAAAACGCGCGTCCGACGCGGCTCGACGAAGTGGAACAGGCGCTGCTCGCACTGGTGCAGCAGCGCGGCATCCGCCCCTAAGCTCACAAGACCTCGCGCCCGCCGGTCTAATCCTGCTGTCTAAAAAGATCAGGACGTCCCGACGAGGGCGATGGTCAGCAGAGACACAAAAAGGACAAGAGCGATCGCAGCGCCCCAGAAGAGAACTTTTTCGGTGCCGCGTTGCTCTTCCTCGCGAGATATGTCTTTCGCCATTGGATACATCCTTTGCGAAGGTCAACGACTTAGCAACGTGCCGCGCCAAGGCTGAGTTCCTGCAACTATCTTGTCCCTTCGGCACTGAGAGAAAGCGCTCGGAATCAAGCCTCGTGTTGTCCAACCGTCGGTTGGTCGACGTATTGCAGCTGATGCATCTAAAATCCCTGTGATCCGCGCGCACCGGGCATGCCCGACCCGAGCCCCCGCCGGGTGCAACAGCGCTTGATCGGCCCGCCGCATCAAACTGTGCGGCGGGCTTTTTCACTCACGCGATGGAACACCGGCGCGTAGGGAAAGTTCTGCCCACGCAGCAAACTCTTTCCCTCATATTTTTGCTGCCAGATCGGATAGCTCCGATCGGCCCACGTCGTTCTTTCCTCCGGCGACGTGGGCTCGCCGTCCTCGCTATCGGTTGAGTAGCCACAGAACAAACGAAAGCACGATGCTGATCAGAATCCCAGTGCCGATCGGAGCGTAAAACGTGAAGTTCTCACGTTGGATCACGATGTCACCGGGCAATCTGCCCGTACCGACCCGCGACAACCAGGGCCACAATAGGCCTATGGCAACTATAATCAGACCAATGACAATCAGAGTTCTGGACATGGCGGCATCCGGCCGGGAATATAGTGGCTGACCATGAACGTTGCGATAGTGATCATTCGTCGCCTCAAGCCGATCCGCTCAATTTGCAACTCCGCGGATTGCCGTGACAAAGCTCCCTTTCCCCCGGCTTGGAAGTGCTTAGCTGTCGTCCTTATAAGACTTGGCGGCTTCATCGATCTTACGCCAATCGTTTCCGTGCCGCCGCACAAGCTCTCGCGCCTGGGCTGGCGATACACTTTGCGTTTCGACGATGTGGTTCACTTCCGTCTCCTCGCCTTTTAGGGGACGCGAACGAGGGCTCGTTGGCCGTCTGGCCGCCGGGTTTTTTGCATCTCGTCTGGGCATGAATGGACCTCTCTTGGAGCAGAATAAACGGTCTGGCGCGGCGAACGTTTCGCCACGCTAGCTCGTTGAGCAGTTTCACCGATCGCCTCCTTGGCTTCCCCTTGCAGCTCTGACCATACGTTCTGGTGTTCTTGGACCCAAATGAGCCGCGTCATCGCTGGCGGGTCGAGGGCCTGCATGGTGAAGCCAAGACATGGCACGGCCCGCGCGGTGCGCCGGCCGAAGTAGCTCACCAGCTTCTGCGGCTCGCGGAACCGCCGGATGTCGCCGACCGCGGCGATGGTACCGCTCGCGACGATGACATTGACGCCGGTGATCGTCTGAAGCCGCCGGACTTGCGCATCATCAACCGCTTCCCGGGCGATGTCGCGATCGAGGTCAGCCAGACGCGGCTTCGATTTCTTCCGCTATACCCAGTCGCCAGGATCAACAAACCTGTCATCAGCCATAGTCAGCCATAGAGAGTTGGAGTTTCCTCCCCGCGAGCTTACCCTAAAATTGGCGTTCCCCCGCTGCGCTGGCGCTCGGGGAGACCTATATGCTCATGTCGAAATGGCGTGACCGCAGATTGGACATCAGACGGAAGGAACTGTCGAACGGGTTCCATGGTGAACGCCCACTTGGCAGTGGGGATTTTGCCTTGTTGTCGTCCTTTAAAGAGCAAGCCTTTTTGCTTCTCCGGTTCATCGGCCGCCTTCTGTGCCTATTTGCGTTTCTTATCATACTGATCCAGTTGATGAGCTACCTTTTCAACGCCGAATGGTTGCCGCTTTCACTCATGGCGTTTCTGCTGCTCATTCCCGACGCCTCATGGTTGGGAGCCGACGAAACTCTCGCGCACATCCCGGCATCAATAGTCCTGCTCATAATTGGCCTCGCCGCCTGGATCGTCGGCAGCGCCCGGTCGAACAGGTCGCACTAAGCTGGTAAACTCGGCGGCCCCTAACTGCCGGCGCATCGGGCAGGCCTTTCTTTGCGGAACCACATGCCGATTGTAGATATCATCGGTCGGCTCTCTTTCGAGGAGAGTAGCATAGCAGGGCTTGGGACACTGATGGCGAGGAGTTGTATCTCCGCTCCGGCACACGGGTGGCGCTAGTCGCCATAATTGGGCCAGACGGAGGTGAAGTCGTGGCCCGAGCACCGAAGGCCGGATCGAGCGGTGATGGGCGACGCGCACGGTATGGAGCGCGCCTTCGAGTTCCCGCTCCCAGTAATCCAGAAACCCGTTCAGGGTCGGGGGCCGAGCCGTTGAGGTTTGATACATGAGAACCTCTGTCGCTAGTTCATCGGAACCGTGCGCCGTCAGCCCGGTCCTGACAAACGAGCCAAGAACAGGTCCTCTTCGGCCAGCCATTCCGAATTAAGAACCAAAAAGGCCTCAAACGCCATCGCTCTGGTCACATCTCGGACTTTCACGCAAAATCTGCGCTGGGGAGGCGTTTGGCGACTCTTCTCTGGTGAGGTCTGGCGGCACCACAACCGCTGCATCGCGGACCGGGCGCTGTGTGTCATATTCGATGCCATCGGTGTTCAGTTCGCCTCCTCTTAAGATCGGCTCTTCTTCAGATTCGACGCATCTTCGATTCCTCAACAAACTCTCTTGAACCTTTCGACGCAGATGTCCAAAACATCGCTGGGATCTCGCTTCCACCAATTGTTCACAGAGAAAACTTCCACCTCGCAAGGACCGGTGTAGCCGGCTTCCTCGACAGCCCGGCGCAAAGCCTTGAGGTCTGCCACACCATCGCCCATCATGCCGCGGTCCAGAAGCACGTCACGCGTGTCGGCGAGCCAGTCGCAAAGGTGATATCCGGCGATCCGGACCGCGCCGGCGCGCTTTAGTTCCGCACCAAGCGAGAGATCCCACCAGACATGATAGACGTCGACCGCGATGGCGATTGCCGAATGGTCGATCGTTTCACAGAGCTGGACTGCGTCACGCACGGTGACCAGGCACGAGCGGTTTCCGCCATAGACGGGGTTCAGCGGCTCGAGAGCCAGCGTCACATTCGATTGCGCGGCGTAAGGCGCGACTTCCGCAATGATTTCCGCAACCCGCTTCAGGCTCTCCGCCATACTGTGCGTGCCTGCCACCACGCCGCCTACGCAAATCGTGAGACAGGCTGCTTTCAGGCCGGCCGCCATGTCAATCGACGAGTGAAAATCATCGAGAACAGCGTGCCGGGTCGGTGGCGCGAGCGGACCGACCAGAAATGGTGAACGGCACAGACCGCTGACGGAAAGCCCGGCGGCTCTCGTGCGCTCGCCGATCTCGACCGCTCTCCCCCCGATCTCGCGGCGCCAAAAGGTGATAGCTCCGAAGCCGCGTTCCGCACAGGCATCGATTACCCGTTCCGGAGGCCAGCCCGCTCCTTGACTTTCGACATTATGGCCGAGAGTCGCGGTATTCAGGGCAAGGGCTGAGTGATCCTTTGCGAAATCACGCATGTCATGCCCCCTTCAGACGCCATACACCGCAAGCAGTTTGCGCATACGCGCTACCGCCAGATCAGGATTGCGCAAGAGGCCATTTGCGTCGGCGAGCTTGAAAATATCGACGAAATAAGGAAGTGGCCGCATCGCCTGCGCACCATTCAGCATTACGAAATGGTCCTGAAAACCGTTCAACCAGGCCAAGAATACCACACCCGTCTTGTAGAAGCGGGTCGGAGCGCGGAAGATCAGACGGGCGAGCGGAACTGTTGGATCGAGGGTCCGTCGGAAGGCGGCTACGTCGCCGGCTCCAAGCCTCGATATGGCATAAGCGGCGGCGGGCGCCAACGGATCGAATATGCCGAGCAGTGCATGGGAGTGGCCGCTATCGTCACCTTCAATCAGGTCGGGATAATTGAAGTCGTCGCCCGTATACATTTTGACGCCGGTCGGCAGCCGGCGCCGCATCGCGATCTCCTTGTCCTTGTCGAGCAGCGAGATCTTGATACCGTCGACTTTGTCCCGGTTTTCGCCGATTACGGCAAGGCAGGTCTCCAGTGCCTCGTCGAATTTGCCCGCGCCCCAATAGCCGGCAAGCGCGGGATCAAACATGTCGCCCAACCAATGCAGGATGACCTTGCCCTCGCACTGCGCCAGCACATCGCGATAGACGGCTTCATAATCTGTCGGCGTTGCTGCGACCTTCGCAAGCGCCCGGCTCGCCATCAGAATAATCCGGCCGCCGATCTTCTGGATCGCCTCGACCTGCTCGAAGTAGGCACGACGAACATCGTCCAGCGAACGCGCTGCGTCGGCTTCGAGATGGTCGGTTCCTGCACCGTTAAATACAAGCGCATCGGGAAGTTCGGACTTGGTCCGGCGTATCAATTCGAGCGCGACTGGCCAGTCGAGGCCCATGCCGCGTTGCGCAGTATCCATGGCTTCCGCAATCCCAAGGCCGAGACTTGCGAGATGACGGCGGAAGGCCATGGTGGCCTCCCAGTCAACAACCGCCGGACCGGAGGGATCCTGGTCCGTGAAAGAATTGGCCACAACGTGCGCAGCTGAAAGCACCACGCGACTAGAATCCTTGCCAAGCGGCGTTGCTTCAATGGGTTTTCCAATCAGTGAGTACTGGGAAAGAACGCCTCGATCGTCGGGAAGCTGGATATTCATTTTGACCTCAGAAACGCGACACAAGCATGCCGGCATCAGCGGAGATCACATGCCCGGTCGTATAGGGCAGACCACCTGTTGCAAGCGTTGTGATAATGCGACCGATTTCGGACGGGTCGCCGAGCCGCGGAAAAAGCGTTAGGCCTTGTTCGGAGATCCGTTTTTGATACATGTCCCGCGCTACCCGGGTCATGTCGGTCTCGATCACGCCGGGCTGGATATCATAGACAGCGATCCCCTCGCCGCCGAGACGCACTGCGAACACCTTGGCGATCATCGCCGCAGCGGCCTTTGACGCGCAATATTCGCCGCGCTGCACGGCTACAGCAACGGCGTTGGAGGAAGATACGTTGATGAGGCTGTAAAAGCGGCCGTCATCCCGGGTCCGACTTACAAGCAATCGCGCAAAAGCCTGCGACATGAAGAACTGCGCCTTCGCATTGACCGCCATGCAGCGGTCGTAGCTGTCCTCCGACACATCCAGGAGGTCACCGCGGTTCAGCACCGACACGCCGGCATTGTTGACCAGTGTCGACAGCGGTCCGATAGCGGCTTCGACTTGCTCCAGCATCGCTGCGTGAGAAGCGGTCACACTGACGTCGCCCGGCACTCTGACGGTTTTGGCGCCTTCGGCGGCCACTGCTTTTTCTGCTGCTGCAAGCTCAGCATCCTCGATCGGTCCATTCAGAGCGATGTCGAAGCCATTGCGCGCGAGTTCCATCGCCGTCGCCAGACCGATGCCGCGACTCGAGCCCGTGATAAAAGCAGCTTGGCGAACGGAGCTCATGCGCGCGCGCCGTACTTGACCAGTTCCCGCGCGATGATCATGCGCTGAATCTGGTTTGTGCCTTCGTATATCTGCGTAATCTTGGCGTCACGATAAAGGCGTTCAACCTCGAAGCCGCGTATATAGCCGCTGCCCCCGAAAACCTGTACCGCGTCGGCGGTGCGCGCTACCGCCATATCGCTGGCGAAGCACTTGGCGATGGAACATGCTTTGGTTGCATTCTCTCCGCGATCCATCTTGACGGCGGCGCTGTGGACCAGGAGGCGGGCCGCTTCGATGTCCTTAGCCATATCTGCCAGAAGCCATTGTACACCCTGGAATTCGCTGATCTTCGAACCGAACTGCTTGCGTTGCTCGGCGTACTCAAGCGCAGCTTCCAGACCGGCCTGGCCAAGTCCGACTGCAAGCGCGGCTATTCCGACGCGCCCTTTGTCCAGAACACTCATCATCATGTGGAAGCCCCGCCCCTCCTCGCCAAGAAGAGCCTCGGATGGCAGCGCCACATCGGTGAAATTGAGCGCACCGACCTGACTGGCACGCTGCCCCATCTTGTGTTCCTTGGGGCCACGCTCCACCCCCTTGGACGTCAGATCAACAATGAAAATGCTCATGCCCTTGTGGCCAGCGGCCTTGTTGGTGCGAGCAAGCACGAATCCGACATCTGCCACCGGGGCGTTGTGAATCCAGATCTTGCCGCCATTCAGTCGCCAGCCCGAGCCATCGCGATCCGCAGTGGTTCGGATCCCAGACACGTCTGTTCCGGCTTCAGGCTCGGTGATGCAATAGGCGCCTTTTTTCTCTGCACTCAGAAGCGGCTTAAGCCATTGTGCCTTCTGCATCGCGGTACCATGGCGCACAAGGAGCGAGCTCACCAGTTCGACCAAGCCGCACTGATCGGCCACCGATGCATAACCCTTGCAAAGCTCCTCCATGACAAGGGCGTAGGCAAGCGTATCGAAACCAGGTCCGCCCTCCTCTTCCGGCACGCCGATCCCGAAAAGTCCAAGCTCTCCCATTTGCAGGTACAGTTCGGCGGGAAATCGTTCCTCCCGATCGAGCGCCTCAGCTTGCGGGCGGATCACATCCTCGGCGAACTGCCTCGCCATGTCTCGCACCTGTTCGTGCGTTGCGCTCAGATACATCGCCTCACCTATCCAGCTTGTATGTAACTATTTAGTTACTAGATAACACCAGGTACGTCCCTCGTCAAGCTATCGTCAACGGCTATCGGAGACCCTCCCTCTGGCCTGTCGCTATTGCCAATTAGGCCTCCTTCGATAAGATAACTAACCAGACCGTTACCAATGGAGGAATGGATGCAAGCGGGAGATAAAAGAAAATTCGGGCGGATCGATCTCGACGTGACCGCATTCGCTTTCGGCACGGCGCCGATCGGCAACATCTTCAGTGCAATCGATGAAGAGACCTCGGACGGCATGATCCAGCACGCTTGGAACGCCGGCGTGCGCTACTTCGACACCGCGCCATACTATGGCAATGGACTTTCCGAGTTGCGGACGGGTCATTCGCTTCGATGGAAAGACCGTGACCAGTTCGTGCTGTCTTCCAAGGTCGGGCGCGTCCTGAAACCGAAGAAGCGCTCGGAGATCAATTTTGCGCCATGGGTGAATGCCGCTGCGAACGAAGTGATTTTCGACTACAGCTACGACGGCACCATGAGAGCTTTCGAGGACAGCCTGCAGCGGCTGGCGCTCGAGCGCATGGACATCTGCTTCATCCACGACATCGATGTCTTCACGCGCGGCGCGGATCAGCCGGAAGTCTTCAAGACGGCGATGGATGGCTGCTGGAAGGCGCTCGCAAAACTGCGCAACGAAGGCGTGGTCAAGGCGATCGGCGTCGGCGTCAACGAATGGCAGGTCTGCCACGAAGCTCTGAAGCAGCGCGACTTTGACTGTTTCCTCCTGGCTGGGCGCTACACGCTGCTCGAACAGGAGGCGCTCGATGTCTTCCTGCCGCTTTGCCAGGAGCGCAACGCAGCCGTCGTTGTCGGCGGCGGGTTCAACTCTGGCATTCTGGCGACAGGTGCCGTCGAGGGCGCGAAGTACAACTACTCACCGGCGCCCGCCGAGATCATGAAGCGCGTCGCGGGCATAGAGGCCGTCTGCAGAGAGCATGGTGTGCCCCTGCCGGCTGCAGCCATGCAGTTCGTCGTGGCGCATCCGGCGATCCCCTCCTTTATCGCCGGAACGCGCACGGTGGAGCAGCTCAGCAAGAACCTCGACTGGTTCAGCCACCCCATCCCTGGCGAAATGTGGGCCGATTTGAAGAAAAAGGGCCTGTTGCGCGAGGATGCGCCAACCCCAGCCTGACACCAGGAGGCGATGCGATGGAACGCAAGCGCATGCTGGAACACCGCTCCTACGCCTATGACGATCTGATACCGGGCGATTGGTTCGCCACGCCCGAACTTGTCGTCGAAGCAAGCCATATCGACCGCTTCGCTGAACTCTCGGGCGATTTCTTCGATATCCATATGTCGGACGCGGCCGCGCAAAAACTCGGCTTTCCGCTGCGCGTCGCACACGGCCTCCTCGTTCTTTCCTTGACAGACGGGCTGAAGAACCAGTCTGCTTCACGGCTCGAGGCCGTGGCTTCGCTCGGCTGGAACTGGTCGTTCAACAGGCCTGTCTTCGCCGGCGACACGATCCATGCTGTCATCGCTGTGCTCGACAAGCGGCCGACCGCCAAACCTGGGCGCGGAATCGCGAAACTGCAATTCGAAGTGACGAACCAAAGAGGCGAGACGGTTCAGTCCGGCACCAACGAGCTCATGATGTTGAGGGCATCGGAAGCTGGCTGACCGACTAGGCCTGCTCCAGATTCAACCCGAACTTTTCCGGCCTGAAAAGCGCGTCCGCCATCGGTTTGACGTCGGAAGCAATCGTCAGGGGAAACTCTGCCCGCACAAGGATGTCGTCTCGAATATTGATCCCCGGCGCGACTTCCGTGACGACGAGTCCCTCGGGCGAAAGTTTGATAACACAGCGCTCAGTGACGTAGGTAACGTCCTGGCCCTGCGCAACACCTCGCTTGCCCGAAAAGGATACGTGCTCCACCTCTTCGACGATCTTCGCGATCTTTCCCTCCTTGTCGATGACGAGCTTGCCGTCGGCGATCGAGAATTTCGCTCCGGCGTTGAAATAGCCAGAAAAGACGATCTTACGAGCGCGCGACGTTATATCCACAAACCCACCGGCACCGGCCGTCACATGCGGCCGCACGGAGAGCTTCGATACATTCACGGAGCCATGCCTGTCGATCTGCAGGAAGGACAGCAGCGAAGCGTCGAATCCGGCGGCCTGGAAATAGGTGAACTGGTGCGGCGAGGCGACAAAGGCCTCGGCGTTGGACGAGCATCCAAATTTGAAGTCGAGCAGCGGTATGCCGCCGACCGCCCCCTGTTCGATCACCCATGTGACATCGCCGTGGCGCCCTTCCTCGAGGAAGATACGCGGGACATTGGCCGAAATGCCGAAGCCGATATTCACGGCCCAGCCGGGTTCCAGCTCCATGGCAACGCGACGGGCAATGACCTTCGCAACATCAAAATCGGGAATGCTGAACGTGTCCAGCGGCCGGAACAGTTCGCCCGATATCGCCGCATCGTAGACAGTCGCAGTCGTCTGAAGCTGGTCTGGCGCCTCGACAATACAGTCGACAAGAATGCTGGGCACCCGCACATCGTGCGGACGCAGCGTTCCGGCCTGTGCAATTCGCTTGGCTTGGGCAATGACGATGCCGCCACAATTGCGGGCCGCAAGCGCCAGTTCCATGGCCCCGAGATAGGCCCCCTCATGCTCGAACGTCAGATTGCCGCGCTCGTCGGCAGTGCTGGCGCGAATGATTGCGACGTCGGGCTTAATAGCAGGAAAGAACAGCCACTCGTCGCCCTCGAACCGGACCTTCTTGACGATGGGTTTCCGCCTCGCCGCCTCGTTCATGGCGCAGCCGTCGAGATCTGGGTCGACGAAGGTGTCGAGGCCAACCTTGGTCAGCACGCCTGGGCGCAGGCCGGCGGCTTCGCGCAGAATATCGAACATGATGCCGCTGGGGACATTGTAGGCCGCGACCTCGTTCTCTCCAAGCATCTGCCAGATCAAAGGCGGCTCGGCCGAGGATGGTCCGGAAGGATAGGAGCCACCGATTATCGTCGAAATCAACCCGGGCTGTGCGAGGTGGTCGATGCCTTTGGTGCCGAACATGTCTCCGGCCGCGATCGGGTGCAGCATGGTGAGATTGCGCGGCGCACGCTCCTTACGGAACCGCTCGCCGATGGCAGCGAGAACGGCATCAGGGCAGCAAAGTCCGCTTGAGGAATTTACCGCGACGATCGCTCCGTTCGGGATCAGCGCAGCTGCCTCGGCCGCGCTCTTGATCTTGGACATTCTCACCTCCCGAGGGTCGGAACCGCGCATCGTATTAAATAACTAGATGGTTATAATCATACGGGAAACGATGTTTGCGATCAAGCCGTTGCTGAAACAATTCCTCTATCTATCCGATTGCAAATCTTGTTCTCCGATCTCCAGGGCATTTCGCCGACGCCGTGCTTGAAATTAGTTCTGGATGCGGATAATAAGTAACCAAATGGTGCGAAAAGCGCTGCAGGACCGTCGCCCCGCTCGGATGAGGAGGTTGCTTTGAGCATCTATTTCCAGAAGACCTACCAGCGGTCGTTTGGCACCTTTCCGCTCAGGGGCGCCGAACTCACCGGCGCGATGAAGACAGCGGTCGATGTCGGCTACCGCTCCTTCGATACGGCGCAAATGTACGGCAATGAGACCGATGTCGGCGCAGGCCTCGCCGAAACCGGCGTCCCCAGGGACGAACTTTGCGTGACGACCAAGGTTCATCCTGAAAATTTCGGCGAGGACCGGTTCCTGCCTTCGGTTGAGAAAAGTCTGAAGGATCTGCGGCTGGATTATGTCGATGTGCTGCTGCTGCATTGGCCGCCCATCGGCGGCGCGCTTACCGGGCCGGTTAAATTGCTGGAGAAAGCCCGGAGCATCGGCTTTGCCCGGCACATCGGACTGTCCAATCACACGGCGCAAATGATGCGCGACGCGGCGCGCACCATCGACACGCCCCTCGCGACCAACCAGGTCGAGTTCCATCCGCTTCTGAATCAGGACAAGCTGCTGGCTGCGGCGACGGAAACGGGGATTCCCCTCTCCTCTTTCTGCTCCGTCGCGCGGGGCAAAGTCTTCAGCTATCCCCTTTTTACGGTTCTTGCTGAAGTCTACGGCAAGAGCCCAGCGCAAATCGTGCTCCGCTGGATCCTACAGAAGGGCGTGTCCATCAACACCATGTCGACCAAGCCGGCAAACATCCAGGCTAACTTCGACACAATGAATTTCACCCTTTCGAGCGTCGACATGGCGCGCATCGACGCGATGACCGCCACCAACTACCGCATCGTCGGCAAGGCCGCCGTCGCATGGGCGCCGGAGTGGGATTGAAACGCTTGACGTTGACTTCCCGGCTCCGAAGGGGTGGAGGGCCGAGCCTGAGGCTATCGATTGCCGCGGATCAGATCGGTGGCCTTTTCTCCGATCATGATCGTGGCCGCATTGGTGTTGGAGCCGACAAGGCTCGGCATAATCGAGGAGTCGCAGATACGGATGCCGTCGAGACCGCGGACGCGGAGTTGCGGATCGACCACCGCTAGGTCGTCCGAGCCCATCTTGCATGTGCCGGCCGGGTGATAGGACGTCCGCCCGAATGCGCGTGCATAGGCCTCGAAATCGGCTTGGGTCTTCGCATCCTTGCCGGGAAAATGCTCGCGCTTGATATATCTGGCAAGCGCAGGCTGGTTCATGATCTCCCGACTGATCCTGACGCCCTCGGCCGCAGCTCTCAAATCATGCGGATCGGCGATGAAATTCGGGTCAACGATCGCCGCGTCAGCCGGATCAGCGCTGCGAAGCGTCACCGACCCGCGGCTTTTTGGGCGCAACACATAGGAATTCAGCGTGCAGCCGGACCCGGACGGGATCGCCGGCACCCCAGCCTCGACACCCGCGCCGGCCAGGAAATGGAATTGCAGATCGGGGATGGGCTCCGACCTCTCGGAATACCAGAACGCCCCACCTTCCACGACATTCGAGGTCACCGGCCCGGTTTTGAACAGCACGTACTGTAGGCCGGCCCAGAGCATCCAGTGCAGCTTGTCGTATTTATCGAGGCTCGTTGAGCCCTTGAGCTCGGAGACGATGTCTACGCCGAAATGGTCGTTCAGATTCTGGCCGACACCCGGCAAATCGTGCACCACCTCTATGCCACGCGCCTCCAGATGTGTCGCGGGACCAATGCCGGACAGCATCATGATCTTCGGCGACCCTATGGCACCGGCCGTCACCACGATTTCCGCGGCTCTTGCCGTCCGCACTTGCCCATTCTGGCGATATTCGACGCCCGTTGAGCGGCTGCCCGAAAACAGGATGCGGTTGGTCAGGCAGCCTGTCTGGACGATCAGATTCTTTCGGCCGAGCGCTGGCCTTAGATAGGCAACGGCCGCCGAACAGCGACGCGCGTTGCGGATCGTCATCTGGTAGATACCTGTGCCCTCCTGCACCGGCCCGTTGAAATCCGGATTGTACGGGATGCCGAATTGCTGACAGGACTGCACGAAGGCGCGGGTAATCGGCTGGGGTGTCTGAAGGTTGGAGACGCCGAGCGGACCCTCTGTGCCATGGTGCTCGCCGGCGAAGATCTCGTTGCCTTCGGAGCGCAGGAAATAGGGCTTCACTTCAGCCGACGACCAGCCGGGGCAGCCTTCGTCATTGGCCCAGCGGTCATAGTCTGCCGCATGTCCGCGGGTGAATACCTCGGCGTTGATCGAACTGCCGCCGCCGAGCACGCGGGCCTGCGCATACAGAATCTCTCGGTTGTTCGCGTGTTTCTGCGGCGCAGTCTTCAGACCCCAGGTCAGTGGCCCGGCTGTCATCTTGGCGAAGCCGGCGGGCATGTGGATGTAAGGATGCGTGTCCTTGCCACCCGCTTCCAGCAGGAGCACGCGCACGGACGGGTCTTCGCTGAGGCGCGCGGCCAGCACACAACCCGCCGACCCGCCACCGACGATGATGTAGTCGAACCTGTCTTCCGCCATTACGAGACCCAGTGATCGCGCTTGCCGAGCGTGATGTGAACTGATTTCACCTCTGTGTATTCCTCGACGCCGTAGGTGCCGGTTTCGCGGCCGCTTCCCGATTGCTTGAACCCGCCGATCGGCAGTTCCGGCCCGCCTGAGATCGTGGTGTTGATCCAGACGCGACCGGCCTGAACAAGTCGCATCGCCTGCAGCGCCTTGTCGAGGTTCTTGGTCCAGATGCTGGCCGCCAATCCGTAGATCGTATCGTTGGCAATCTCCACCGCCTCCTCGAACGTATCGAAAGGCAAGATTGTCAAAACTGGTCCGAATATTTCCTCGCGCGCAATGGCCATGTCGCGCCCGACATCGGCAAACAGCGTAGGCTGGATGAACTGGCCGGCCATGCCGTTCTTCATCGCTTCGCCGCCGCAGACAAGCCGCGCCCCTCCCTTGAGGCCGCCGGCGATATGGCCGAGGATCGAATCGTTCTGCGCGTTGGTGATGATCGCGCCGACCTGGGTTTCCGGATCGAGCGGATCGCCGACCCGGATGCGGGAAAACTTCTCAGCCAGAAGCTTTTCGAAGTCTGCCGCGATCGACCGTTCGACCACCAGGCGGCTGCCCCCGACGCAGCACTGGCCGGCGTTGAAGCACGTGCCGAACACCACACCGTCCGCGGCGTCGTCGAGATCGGCATCCGCAAAGACGATCTGCGGGTTCTTCCCGCCGAGTTCCAGCCCCAGCTTCTTAAAGTTGCCGGCCGAGGCCAGCAGCGCCCGACGCCCGACTTCAGTCGAACCGGTGAAGGACACCATGTCGATACCGGCGTGCTCGGTTATCGCTTGGCCGATGTCGCTGCCGCTGCCGGTTATGACGTTGAACACGCCATCCGGCAGGCCCGCACTGGCGAGGATTTCGGCCATCAGCAGCGTCGTCGCGGACGTCACCTCGCTCGGCTTGGCCACGATGGTGCAGCCGGCCGCCAAAATGAAGGGAACCCGCTCGGCAAGGATGAAGAAGGGAAAATTCCACGGCGTGATCAACCCGACGACGCCCATCGGCTCGCGCGTAACGAGGCCAAGCATCTTGTCGCCGAGATTGTTGAACGTGTCGCCATGCAAGGCACGGGCGGCGCCCGCTGCATACTCGTAAATGCCGGCAGCACCCTCCACCTCCCCGCGCGACTGGGAGATTGGCTTGCCCGTCTCGAGCGTTTCCAGCAACGCCAGCTCGTCGAGCCGGGCGCGGATGCCAGTAGCCGCCTTCAGCAGCACAGCGGCCCGCTCGACGCCGGCAAGGCCCGACCAACGGCGGTCAGCGAAAGCCTTGCGCGCGATGGTGACAGCATGGTTGAGATCGTCTTTCGTGCATCGCGTGATGCGCGTGACGGGAACGTCATGAGCCGGGCTCAGCCGGACAATGGTCTCTCGCGATCCCGGCTCGACCCAACGTCCATCGACGAAAAAACCGAAATCCCGGGGGCTGGCGGGCAATGCATGAAGCGGGCTTTTTTTGTCCATGTGTCTGCTCCTGAATGTTGCGAGCCGGCTGCCCAGCAGGGGCGCCTCTCGCTCACTTGATGATAAGGATTTTCTTCCTGTCCATTGTGACGGCGACAGCGGCCACCAGAATGAATCCGAAGATGATCTGCTGGGTGAAGACCGACACGCCCATGAAGGTCATGCCGATCCGCACAACCTGGATGATCAGCGCGCCGACCAGGGTGCGCCAAATGGAGCCGACGCCGCCGGTGTTCGCCGTGCCGCCAACGATCACCGCGGCGATCGCCGGTAGCAGAAATTCGTTGGCGAGCGTGGGCGAGCCCGAACCAAGGCGTGCCGCCATCATGACGCCCGCCACGGCCGCCATCGTTCCGGACAACATGAAGGTCGCGATCTTGACGCGGTTGACGTTGATGCCCGACGCGATCACCGCGCGCTCCTGGGCGCCGATGGCGCGCACATAGCGGCCGAAAGGCGTCGCCCCGAGCAGGACGCCAAGGATGATGAGGAAGACGGCGCCGACCCAGATGTCGTTCGAAACCCCGGCTGTCGTACCAACCGCCCAACCCAGATAGCGGCCGGTCAAATCTTCGGCGATGTTTACAGAGCGCGTATCCGAGAACCAATAGGCCGCGCTGGTCACGAGGCCGCCCGCTGCGAGGGTTGCAATGAAGGACGGGATGCGCAGCGCTATCGAGACGAAGCCGCTGCCAAACCCTGCTATTGTGCCGCCGAGCACCGCCAGCGGAATGGCGAGGAAGCCGAGTTCCGACAGATAAACGGCGAGGATGCAACTGGCCATCGATGCGACCGCTTGCACCGAAAGATCGATGCCACCCATCATGATCACGAGCGTGAGGCCAGTGGCCATAAGGAACAGGCTCATCGTATCAGAGATGACGGTTTCGAAATTTGACAGCGAGAAGAAGGTCGGGTCGTAGAGGCCGACGACAAGCACCATGCCGACCAGAACTGCGGGCGGGAGCATAGTGCGGATGTGTTCCGTGGGGCGCTGCATCATCTCACATCATGTACTGGATGATTTCGAGTTGGGGAGGCTTGCCGCCTGCGGGTGCTTCGAAGGAAGCATTGACCGCACCATCCTTCATCACCAGTATCCGGCTCGACAGCCCGATCACCTCGTCCAGTGTGTCGCCGAGCAGGATGACTGCGAGGCCCTGTGCGGTCATCTCCCGCACCAGCGAATACACGTCCTCCTTAGCGCCGACGTCGATGCCCCGTGTTGGATGGTCGAGGATGAGGATCTTGACGCCCGCGATCCGCCATTTCGCCAGCACAACCTTCTGCTGATTGCCGCCCGACAGGCTGACGACCATCGTTTTCGTCGAAGGTGTCTTGATGCCGAGCTTGGCGATCCAGTCCTTGGCGATCGCGCTCTCCCGCGCGCCGCTGATGATGCCGCCGGAGGTGAACTTCGACAGGCAGGCAAGCGTCATGTTTTCGGCGACTGTGAAAGGCGTGATGAGACCTTCCACCTTCCGCTCACTGGGAACAAAGCCGATGCCACGGCCCACGGCATCATGCGCCGTCGCGAGCCGGACAGCTTCGCCCCCCATGTGGAGGTTGCCGCCATCGGCCTTTTCGTAACCGGCAAGGCAGCGCGCCAGCACCTCTCGGCCAGAGCCGATGACCCCGGCTATGCCCAGAACTTCGCCTTCGTGCAGGTCGAAGCTAACGTCCTGGAAGGCTCCCGCCTTGCTAAGCTTGTCCACCTTCAGCGATATCGTATGCGAAGGTTTCGTCTGCTTCTCCTCACGGTAATATTCGTGCTGAAGCTGGCGCCCAACCATCTGCTGATGCAGCGTGTGGACATCCGCCCCGGCAGCCGGCGTTTCATGCACGACGCGTCCGTCGCGCATGACGTAGATGCGGTCGCAGATCGCCAGGACCTCATCGAGCCGGTGGGAGATGAACACGATAGAGGCGCGTTGTTTGAGTTCGCGGACGATATCGAAAAGCATCGCCACTTCCTTCTGTTCGAGCACCGATGTGGGCTCGTCCAGGAGAATGGTGACATCGCGCTTGATGCGGCTGTCGAGCGACAGCGCCTTGGCGATTTCCACCATCTGGCGGTCGCTGAAAGACAGATCGGCCGCAAGCGTGCCGGGATGGATTTTCAGCCGGACTTTTTCCAGTTCCTGCGCCGCCGCCTCGTTCATGCGTGCCTTGGAAATCAGTCCGAATCGAAGAAACTCTTCCTCGCGGCCGAGAAAGATGTTTTCGGCGATAGTCAGGCTAGAAATCACTGACTGTTCCTGGAACACCATCGCGATGCCCTTGTTAAAGGCATCTCGCGCAGAGCGAATTTCGACGTTACGTCCGTCGATGGCGATGCTGCCGGCGTCTGGCTTGTAGACCCCGTTCAGGATTTTCAGCAGCGTCGACTTGCCGGCACCGTTTTCGCCGATCAGGCCGACCACCTCGCCGGTGGCGGCACTGAAGGAAACATCGTCGAGGGCCCTCACACCCGGAAAGGACTTGGTGATGCCTTTCATCTCGAGAGCGGGAAGCATCATTTCACCACATCCAGACGCGAGCGGTCGAGCGAGAGAGCTACCGCGACGATAATCAGCAGGCCCTGCACGCCCTGCTGGATGTACGGTTCAACCCCCATCAGCACCATGCCGTTGGCGAGCACCACGACGATGAGCACACCCACGACCGAGTTGAGCACCGAACCGACGCCGCCGGAGAGCGATGTACCGCCGACGACGACTGCCGTGACGGTGGTGAACAGACGGCCCTGGCTGATCAACGCGTGGCCCTGCCCGAACTGCGCTGCCGAGAGCACGCCGCCGAGGCCATAGAAAAAGCCGGCGAGGGTAAAGATCAGGATGCGCGTGCGCTCGATCGGGATTCCCGCCTGCCTGGCAGTGGTCTCGTCTGTGCCGATGGCATAGACCCAGCGGCCTATGCGGGTGCGCTCCTGAATTATGTAGGCGACGATAACTGTGGCCAGAGCAATCCAGACGGCCATCGGTATGCCGCCGACCCGGCCGAGCGACAAAGCGCGGAAAGTCTGGTCGGAAATGCGCACAGTCTGCCCGCCAAGCATTGCGGTGGCGATGCCGACGCCGGCAAAACCGACGCCAAGCGTGGTCATGAAGGATGGCGTCTTGAGGCGCACGTGGAGGACGCCGTTGAGCAGACCGAGCAGGCCGCCGGCTATGATCGCGATCGGCACCGCCCACAGGCCGTAGTCGTACCCCGTCAGGTCGTTGGCGACGAGCAGGCTGACGGTGACGGCCGTGACCGCGATCACCCCCTCGACGGACAGGTCTATGCTGCCCATCAGGATGATGAAGGTCGCGCCCATGGAAAGCACCAGCGGGATCGCCGCCGTATTCAGCAGCCGAAGCGAATTGGAAACGGTGAGGAAGTTGCCGTTGAACAGGCCGATGAGAATACACAGGCCGGCAAGTACTGCGAGCGGCGCCCAGGCACGCCACTTCGCAAATCCGCCCTTGCTTGCCGGAACAGCCAAGGCCACTTCAAAATCTCCCAAAAAAGCCGACCTCCCGGAAATGACGCCGAGGCAAGTCTATCAGAGTCAATGCAATGCCGCGGCGCCGCGAACAGGTAGCCTGCCGCGACATTGCCCGGCAGGCTTGAGACAGGCTTCAGCTCCGATACTGGATCTGGCCGGTCGCCTTGCCCCAAAGATCGTTGAAGTCGACCTTGCCTGGATTGGCGCGGTAGTCGGCGACCGTATCCTTGGTCACGATGACGGCGGTGCCATAGAACTCCCGGTGTTCCTTGGGTTCCTTGGCAATGTCGATCTTGCCGGTGGCGACCGCATAGGGGATCGCCAGGCCCATGCCGCCGGTCCACATCGGATCCCAGGCGACCGTTCCCGCGAATTCTCCGGCCTCGACCGCTGCGACCGCCGCCTCGATGCCGTCCAGGCCGACGACCTGCACCTTGCCTGCAAGACCGTTCTGCCGCAAGGCCTCGAGCGCCCCGACGCCCATGCCGTCATTGGCCGCGAACACTCCCTTTATGTCGTCGCCGAAGCGCGTGATCCAGGCCTGCATGATCTCGAACGCCTTCTGCTCATTCCAGTCGGCCGGCTGGAAGTCGAGCAGCTTGACTTTGCCGCCCGAGGCTTCGATCGCCTGGTCGAGACCGAGCTTGCGCTCGATAGCCGGGACGTTGGACAGGATGCCACCAATGGCGACGATACCGCCCTCACCGCCGAAAGACTTGAACAGCGCTTCGGCGATGGTCTTGGCCGCTGGAACGCCGTCGAACGACATGTGCGCGACGTAGTTCGGATTGTGGTCCCAGGGATGCAGGTCGTCGGGCTTGTTCCATTGGGTGACAACGTAGCCACCGGCCTTTTGAACTTCCTCGACGATGACGCGCGCGTCAGGCGAATCGTTGGGATCGACGTTCAAGATCAGCTTGCCGCCGGTGCGCTGCAGCAGCGCGCGAATGTCGGACATGCCCTTCTGCGAATTTCCTTCGGTGACAAGCTGCTCATACTTCGCGCCGATCGACTTGGCGAACTCCTCGCCGCCCTTGGCGAAGGCCGCGTGATAAGGATTGGCGAGCGAGCGCATGGAATTGGCCAGCGTCCACGTCGTCTCCCCTGCGCGAGCCTGCTGCGCGAACGGTAAACCCAGCGCGCCAGCGGCGCCCAATCCGGCCGCGCCTTTCAGCAGAGCGCGCCTGCTTACCTCTGTTTTCTGCCAGTCAAACTTCGACATTTGATCCTCCCGATCTCAATCTTTGCACTAACCAGTTACTTTATAGCGCAGTCATTCTTGGTGCGCAAGCCGGAAATTCGGAGAGCGTTTTCTGGGAGCTTTTGGGGTGAGACTGCGCGCACTGAGCGCCCGTTTGTGCAGTTCTGTGCGACATTCAATGGCTGTCAGGCCATAGCGTGGCGCGCATACGCCGAGCGCGATTGTGACATCACGGCAGGATCGAAAATCTCCCCTGAACTATCCTGTCTTGTAACCGTCCGGTTACTTCTATACATTGGCTCCGGCCGGGCCGGATAGCCGTTCATGTGAGGAGAGACGATTGCGCAGCGAGCATCTGGATATCAAGACCGAGGGAGCGGTCAGGATTTTGACGATGACTGGCAAGCCACGTCGCGGCAATCCCTTGTCGCGCGAACTCGCGTCCGATCTTGTCGCCGAGTTGATCGAGGCCGAGCAAGATGCGTCGATCCACGCGCTGGTGCTTGCCGGGACCGAAACCCACTTTTCCGTCGGTGCGGATTTGGCGGAGGTCAGGCAGATGACCGGGATTGACGCCGTCTTGGCTGACTGGCTTGAAGAGTTCGACCGCTTCGCCGAAGCCCGCAAGCCGACGATCGCCGCCGTGCGTGGCCACGCAGTGGGCGGTGGCTTCGAACTTGCGCTCTCCTGCGACATCCTGGTGTGCGCCGAAGACGCAAATCTGGCGCTGCCGGAAACCGGCATCGGCGTTATCGCCGGACAGGGTGGAACCCAGCGCCTCATCCAGATGGCGGGACGAGCGATCGCCTCGGACTTGATATTGACAGGCCGGTCACTGTCAGGAAGGGAGGCAAGCGCGCTTGGCATCGCCGCGCGAAGTTGTCCAGCCGACAAGGTCTTTGAGACAGCCATTGCGGTCGGCAAGAAGATCGCAGAGCGCAGCGCGCCGGCGGTGCGCTTTGCACGGGAGGTGATCCGCGAGGCCTCCGAGCACCCGATGCGCCAATCGCTTAGGATGGAGCGGCTGCTCGCCGCGCTGATCCTCGATACGCCGGAACGCAAGCAACGGGTTGCGGCCTTTCTCAACCGCAAGGCGATCAAAACCTAGGATCAGGAGATTTTCACGATCGATATGCTAAGCCGGAGACGTGAGGCTTTCCAAAGAGAGGCGGATGTTTTGACTACAGTGGATCCCGACAAGGCCGTTGAGGCGACGCGCAAGCCCCGCGTGCGCGACGCCGAAGCAACGCAGAGACGCATCCTCGACGCGGCGAAGAAGGAATTCGCCCGCAAGGGATTGGGCGGCGCGCGCGTCGACGACATCGCCGAGCGTGCAAAAGCCAACAAGCGCATGATCTACCATTATTTCGAAAGCAAAGAGAGCCTCTTCCAACGCGTTCTCGAAGACGCCTATGTAGATATCCGGACGGCGGAGCAAAAACTGGAACTCGATCATCTCGCGCCCAAGGAAGCGCTGGAACGGCTGGTCCGCTTCACGTGGAAATACTATCTCGACAATCCTGAGTTCCTGACGATGGTCAACAGCGAGAACCTGCACAAGGCGCGCCACCTCAAGAAGTCCAAGGTCGTCCAGGTCATGAGCCGGCGGTTTGTCGCCATGGTCGATACCATTCTGGAGCGTGGCGCGAAACAGGGCGTATTCCGTGAGGGCATTGATCCGGTTCAATTGAACATCACGATCGCGGCTATCGGCTACTATTACCTCACCAACCGCTTCACCGGTGCCATTATCTACGAGCGTGATCTGATGTCGCGAGAATCTCTCGATACAAGACTGCAGTTCAACATCGATACGATCATGCGCCTGGTCTGCAAATAGGCACCTTCCGGACAGCAGCGAAACGCGGCTACGTTGGAGCCTGCGCTCTGGCTAGAGCGTCGGACGTTCATGCTGAATCGCGAGGGATTTCGCTAATGTTGGGTTTGTGATTTCACTTCCTTATGGAGGTGATTTGCCATGCCCAAGCCATCGAGAAGCATAACCTCGTCAGCCTGCGACTTTGGTCAGGCGATGCAGGGCGAAAGCGGCGAAATAGTCACCGACGCCTCTCGCCTGGAAGCGCTGCATCGCAGCGCCGTCCATATGGGCGCGCCACTCAGCTTCGCTTTCCCATGTCTCGACGAAGATGCGGATCCGGCCATCATCGAGCGACTGATGCAGTTCGTAGCGCAGGCAGCCGTCTTCGAGCAGCGTCTCTGCGACCAGTGGGCGGCTCCGAGCGCCGCCTCCTTGCCGGGTTTGGCGGTGGTGATGGCAATAACGGTAAGCGGTGACTGTGACATCGAAGACCTCTCTCAGGCGATGGTGTTGATGAGGCCGCCCTCGGCGCGCAGCGCGGCGCCGTTGGTGGCCGATGAGCGTGGGCTGGCGAGATAGGCGACGAGACTGGCGACCTCTTCCGCTTCCACCATGCGCTGCAGGATCGAAGAGGAGCGCGCGGTGGCGAAGAATTCGGCCTCGATCTGCTTGATCGGTGCGGACGGGTCGCCCGCCTGGCTGCGCAGGAAAGTCTCTATGCCGTCCGAACGGGTCGGCCCCGGCATCACCGCGTTGACCGTGACGTTGGTGCCGCGCGTCAGTTGTGCCAACCCGCGCGATATCGAGAGCTGCGCCGTCTTGGTGGTCGCGTAGTGGATCATGTCTGCCGGGACGGCGAGACCGGATTCGCTGGAGATGAAGATGATCCGGCCCCAGCTCCGCTCCAGCATGCCAGGCAGATAGGCGCGAGACAGGCGCACGCCGCTCATCACGTTGACATCGAACAGATGGCTCCAGTCCGCGTCGGTGATATCGCCAAACTGCTTGCTCTCGTAGATGCCGAGATTGTTGACGAGGATATCGACTGCCGGCGCGGCCTTGGAGATCAGGGCGGCGCCTTCGGCGGTGGCGGCGTCGGCCAGAACGCCGCTGACGGCCTTGTCGCCTGACGCCTTGACGGTGGCGATCGCCGCATCGAGCTTCGCCCGGTCGCGGCCGGTGATGATGACGATTGCGCCTTCCAGCGCGAGTGCGCGGGCGATTTCGAGCCCGATACCTGCGGTGGCGCCGGTGACAAGAGCGGTTTTGCCGTTCAGTTGCAGATCCATGAAGAGCCTCCAGATTGTGTCTAGACGCTGTTTATGATTTGAGCACGGGAAGAACTATTGCCACTACAAGACATGCACCTGTGAATGGAGATCATCAGTGGCGCGTATTCTGATGGAACGGTCAGGCGAGATGGAGGTGTTCGCCCGCGTGGTGCAGGATGGCGGCTTCTCCGCGGCGGCGCGCAACCTCGACATTACACCGTCTGCGGTGAGCAAGCTGATCGCCCGGCTGGAAGCGCGCCTCGGCACACGCCTTCTGCTGCGCACGACGCGTGCCATCACGTTAACCGAGGAAGGCGAGGCCTATCATCATGCCGCGCTGAGGATCTTGCAGGATCTGAACGACGCCGATCAGGAAGCGTCTGGCGGGGCGGTTCGGGGGCGGCTGAGGGTTAACACCACGATCCCTTTCGGCACCATGTTCGTTGCTCCGGTTATGCCGGCCTTCGTCGCTCGCAACCCCGACCTCGTCGTCGACCTCAGCTTCATGGATGGGATCGTCGACCTCGTCGCGGAGAAGACCGATGTCGCCATTCGCCTGGGCAATTTGCCGGACAGCGGTTTGATTGCTCGCAAACTCGGGCACAGCCGGCGCGTCGTTTGCGCCGCTCCGCACTACATCGCGCGTTATGGCAGGCCTGCAACGCCGGCCGATCTCGAACGCCACGACTGCCTGACATTCAACTTTCGCCGCACCCGGCCATCCTGGCCCTTCCGCTTCGAAGGCAAGGATGTCGGCCAACCAGTTACGGGAAGCCTCGTGGTGAACAATGGCGAGACCATGAAGCAGATGGTACTTGCCGGCGCCGGCGTTGCACGGCTGGGCCTTTTCCATGTCGCCGCCGAAATAGCCGAGGGAAGGCTCGTGCCACTACTCGAAGACTGCAATCCAGGCGACCTCGAACTGGTCCATGCCGTCTATGTCGGCGGCGGACCGCTGCCACACCGCGTACGTGCCTTCATTGAATATATGGTCGAGGTGCTGGACGAAACGCCCCTCCTGAAGGGGATATAGGAGCGGCGCGTCAATATTCGGGTTGTTCAGTCGTGACAGGGCGAAAGCCTGGATCGAGAACGCACCGGCGCCGATCGTGACCACGCCTTGGTCTTCAGCGTGGTGGCCACCGACACCTTAACCCCGAACTCAGAGGGCATGTGCGCCTTGCCCTTGCCGATGCATTCCACCTCGTGCGCGTGCAGGCTGTAGATCTTGCGGCCGCGTTGGCGCTGACGTTGCTCGAGAACTGTGGCGGCCTGGTAGAGCGGCCATTTGAAGAGCGTGTCCAGCCTCGCATCGCCGGCAATCTGGCGATCGATATCGCGAATGGTCCGGCCGAGATAGGTTTTGAGCCTGCACAGCGCCTTGTTGGCCCGCTTGAACTGCCTGGCGTGGGCATAGCGCTGGTGCTTGATCAGCGCCAGCTTGCCGACCCGCACATAGCTCTGGCGCAAATTGAGACCCGTCTTCCCGGCCATCCGCACCAGCCGTTCAAGCAGGGCAAGCAAGTCTGGTGGAAGGAGCAGGGCACTTGCTATGCATCGAAATGTGCATATATTGTGCATATGAGAGGTCGGAGATTTGTCATGGCCGACGCACAGCTCGCACATTCCACGGTGATTTCAGGCTTTGTCGATAGCCTGCAGGAGCCGCGCACGCCTTATATCTCGCCGAAGCGCCTGTCGCAGGCGCTGGGCGTGAAGGTGGCCAACCTGGCCCAGCTGACCGGTGTCCACCGCAACACACTCCGCAATCCCTCGTCGGAGCGCCTGCAGGGCCGGATGCGCGAGATGGTGAAAGTGATCTCGGCGGCGACGGAACTCACCGGCGACGTCAACAAGGCGATCTTTTGGTACCGCAATGAACCGATCGCCGACTATGGTCATCGTACCGCAGCCGAGCTCGTCGCGGACGGCCAGGTCGAGGCGGTTCTGGCCTTTATCCGGGATCTCGAGAATGGGGCGCGCGGGTGAGGATC
The DNA here is from genome assembly GCF_040321655.1 of Mesorhizobium sp. M0306. Lineage (NCBI taxonomy): Bacteria > Pseudomonadati > Pseudomonadota > Alphaproteobacteria > Hyphomicrobiales > Phyllobacteriaceae > Mesorhizobium > Mesorhizobium sp. M0306. The sequence continues at coordinate 29,574 of NZ_JAMYRY010000046.1, forward strand.
ACCCGCATCGGTCCAGACGAAATCTTCCATCGCTATCTGACACCCAAATGGGCTTTCCTGCCCACCAGCGGTGCAGGCGCGGCGATTGACGGCGGTCGTTTTAACA
>NZ_JAMYRY010000047.1:0-28799 GCF_040321655.1 Mesorhizobium sp. M0306
TCCACTCCAGCCAGCATCTTGAATCACAAAACAGATAAATCTGGAATCCCCTTTGATTCCGTCAAAGGGGGAACCGCTCTAGTGATCGGCGCCGTCGTTTTCGCGCTTGTCTATATCGGATTTCCGGTGTTACCCGGCGTCGATCTTGCCTGGCTGGCCGATCTTTCAAGTATCGGCTTGATGATCCTGTGGGCAGCGCTTGTCGTGCCGTTCGCGCGCCGATTTAAGCCGGACAGATGGTATGCGCACGGGCTTTGGGTGCTGGTGCTCGTCTTTCTGACCACGTATCCGGCCGCATTTGCCACGCGCGCGTTCCTATTCCAGCCGTTTTCGATTCCCTCCGGCAGCATGGTGCCGACGTTGCAGGAGGGCGACTATCTCTTCGTTTCCAAATCCGCATACGGTTACAGTCGCTACAGCGTGCCCTTCAACGTTCTTTCATTTGACGGGCGGCTGTTCGGCGCGGAACCCAAAAGGGGAGATGTGGTTGTCTTCAAGTTCCCGCCCGATCCGAGCGTGGACTACATCCAGCGGATCGTCGGCTTTCCGGGCGAAAGGATCCAGATCATCGACGGGGTGCTTCACATCAACGATGTCGCGGTGGGACTCGACGATATCGGCACTTTTTCGTCCGAAGAGTTCTCGAAAGCCAAACTTCAACGCGAAACTCTGCCGGGGGGCGTCACCCATTCCGTCCTCGACCTTACCGACAACTCGATTGGTGACAATACGCGCGTGTTTGAGGTGCCCGAAGGCCACTACTTCGTGCTTGGTGACAATCGCGACAATGCCTCCGACAGCCGGTTCAGTGTCGGGTTTGTTCCCTATGAAAATCTGGTCGGCAAGGCTGTGCGGTTGTTCTGGAATTCCAAGGGCACCGATTATTCATCTCGACAGACGCTGAACGGCCAGGCGAGCAGATAGCCTCAGCTCGTCAGCATTTCTACTGCGCGCATGACGCCGCGCAGTTCGGCGAGGCCCTTCAGGCGGCCGATGCAGGAATAGCCGGGGTTCACCTTCTTGCCGATGTCGTCGACAATGGCATGGCCATGGTCCGGACGCATCGGAATCTGCCAGTCCGCCCTGCCTGCCGCCTTGCGCCGCCGCTCTTCGCCAATCAGCGCCGACACGACCGCCACCATGTCGGTGTCGCCGTCGAGGTGCTCGGCTTCGTGGAAGGAGCCGTCCGGCTCCTTGGTGACATTGCGCAGATGGGCGAAATGGATGTTCTCGGCGAAAGCCTTCGCCATTGCCGGCAGATCGTTCTGCGCGCCCGCGCCATAGGAGCCGGTGCACAGCGTCAACCCGTTAGCCGGCGAAGCGATAGCGTCGAGCAGCGCGCGGGCATCATTGGCGCTGGAAACGATGCGCGGCAGGCCGAACAACGAAAAGGGCGGATCGTCGGGGTGGATCGCTATCCTGACGCCGGCCTCTTCGGCCACCGGCACGATCTCGCGCAGGAAGGCAAACAGGTTTTCGCGCAGGCCTTCGGTGGAGACGTCCTTGTAGAGGTCGAGGGCGCGGCGGAAGCTTGCCCGGTCGAAGATGAATTCGCGCGCCGGCACCCAGCCGATCAGGTTGCGCTCCAGCCTTGCCTTGTCACTTTCGCTCATCCCTTGCAGCCGCGCCCGCGCGGCCTCGACGCGGGCCGGCGGGTGATCGGCCTCCGCCCCTTCTCGCTCGAGGATGAAGACGTCATAGGCGCAGAGCTCGACGACATCGAAGCGCAGCGCCGTGCCGCCATGCGGCATCGGATAATCGAGGTCGGTTCGCGTCCAGTCGGTGATCGCCATGAAATTATAGCAGACGGTGTTGATGCCGGCGGCGGCGACGGCGCGGATCGAGGCCTTGTAATTGTCGATCAGGGTCCGCCAGTCGCCGCTGCGGGTCTTGATGTCCTCATGGACGACGATGCTCTCGACCACGTCCCAGGTCAGGCCTGCTGCCTCGATCTCGGCTTTGCGCCTGGCGATCTCGTCCGCCGGCCAGGCGCGGCCGTCATTGAGGTGATGCAGCGCGCTGACGATGCCAACGGCGCCGGCCTGATGGACATGGGCGAGCGTCACCGGATCGTCGGGCCCGAACCAGCGCCAGGTCTGTCTCATGGCTTCTCACTCCCTATGCCAAGCGCCGCGAAGGCGGCGGCAGGCCCGCCCCGCCGCAGGCGCTCGAGATGGGCTGCCGTCAGATCGATCAGTGTCATGCGATGTGAATGGTCCTTGGCGAAGCCGGCGAGATCGAACATCGCCGTCACCGTTTCGACAGCCGGCCGGCTGCCGAGCTCCGTAAGCCGAGTGTCGATCGGGTCGGTGAAATGGGCTTCCGGCAAGGTTTTGCCGCGCGCTTCGCAAGCGGCGATCCAGGCGGCCACTACCGCCATGAGATGGGCGGGCGGGTCACCGGCACCCAGCCGCTCGAGGGCCGAGGCGACGATGCGCTGCGGTAGCTTCTGGCTGCCGTCATTGGCGATCTGCGTCGTGCGATGGGCGAGCGCGGTGTTCGAGTAGCGTTCGGCGAGCTGGGCCGTGTAGCCGGCCGTATCGAGCCCGGCGTCCTGCGGCAGCGTCGGGATGGCCTCGGCCCATAGCCCGTCGACGAATTGCCGGATCGCCGGATCGGCGAAGGCGCGGTCGACCGTGTCGTAGCCGCTGAGCAGGCCTAGATAGGCGATTGCGGAATGCGAGCCGTTGAGCAGCCGCAGCTTCATGTCCTCGAAGGGCCCGACGTCGCCGACCATGGTGACGCCGAACTTTTCCCAGGCCGGCCTGCCAGCCGGGAAATCGTCTTCGACCACCCATTGGCAGAACGGCTCGGTCATCACCGGCCAGGCATCCTCGACGCCGAGCTCGACGGCGATACGCGCCCGGTCGGCATCGGTGGTCGCCGGTACGATTCGGTCGACCATGCTCGACGGAAAGGCGACGCCGTCGGCGATGTGCCCCGCGAGGCTCGGATCGCGCAGTGCTGCGAATTCGACCAGCAGGCGGTGCAGGGTGGCGCCATTGGCCGGAAGGTTGTCGCAGCAGAGCACGGTGAAAGGCTGGATGCCGGCGGCACGGCGGCGCGACAGCGCTTCGGTCAGGAAACCATGCGCCGTCCGTGGCATTTGTGGGTTAGCCAAATCATGGGCGATGTCCGGATGGGTGCTGTCCAGACCGCCGCCGGCTGCTCTCAGATAAGCCTTTTCGGTGATCGTGAGCGTGACGATGCGGGTGCGCTGATCGGTCAGGGCGGCGAGCACGGCAGCCGGATCTTCCGGCGCCACCAGCAGCGTCAGGATCGAACCGACGACGCGCAGCTCTTCGCCCATGCTGCTCCTGATCGCCAGCGTGTAGAGGCCATCCTGCGGCGCTAGTGCGTCGCGCGTGTCTGGACTGCGCAAGGACACGCCGACAATGCCCCAGTCCGCCTCTCCCGCCGCCAGGCAGTCATCGACATAGGCCGCCTGGTGGGCGCGATGGAACGCGCCGACGCCGAGATGGACGATGCCCGGTGCGATGCCGCTGCGGGCATAACGCGGAACCGCGACCGAAGCCGGCAGTGCCTTCAGCGTGCTGTTGGAAAGGCGTCTATTGGTCATTGCGCCACGCGTGTCTGACGAGATTGTTGGGTCGCTGCTGTCAGGCGGCGTAACACCCGATGCCGTCATGCACAATGGGCAATGACCGACGAAAAGTCATCATACAACAACCCAGTTTTTGTATGTTGACATTATTTCTTTCCAACCCTACCGATGTCCGGATTGGGAGGATTTACGTGGCCGCATTGACGGATCCGGATTTGCTGTTTCCCGCCGAGGCGCGCCCGCTTTCGCTGGCCCGCGATCTCTATGCCGCGGTCAAGGACCTGCCGATCGTCAGCCCGCACGGCCACACCGACCCGCGCTGGTATGCGCTCAACGAGGCGTTTCCGGATCCGGCGCAATTGCTGATCGTGCCGGACCACTACATTTTCCGCATGCTGTTCAGCCAGGGCGTTCGCCTTGAGGAGCTTGGCGTACCGACGCTTGATAGCTCGCCGGTGGAGACCGACGGCAGGACGATCTGGCGGCGCTTCGCCGAGCATTATTACCTGTTCCGCGGCACGCCGACCAGGCTGTGGTTCGACCATATTCTTGCCCATCTGTTCGGCATCGAAGAGCCGCTGACGGCCGCAACCGCCGACCGTCATTACGACACGATCTCGACCTTGCTGCAGTGGGAGAATTTTCGCCCCCGAGCGCTGTTCGAGCGCTTCAACATTGAGGTCATCGCGACGACCGAAGGTGCGCTCGACGATCTCAGATGGCACCAGATGATCCGCGACAGCGGCTGGGAGGGCCGCGTCGTCACCGCCTATCGGCCGGACGCGGTCGTCGATCCCGATTTCGAAGGGTTCTCGGCCAATCTCGACCGGCTTGGCGAGATAACCGGGTGCGATACCGGCAATTGGACCGGCTATCTCGAGGCGCACCGTCAGCGGCGCGCCTTCTTCAAGAGCTTTGGTGCGACTTCCTCCGATCACGGCCATCCGACGGCCGAAACCGCCAATCTCTCGGATGCCGCCGCCGAGGAGTTGTTCAACCGCATCCGCCGTGGCTCGGACGACGAGCGGGAGCGAAAACTGTTTCGCGCCCAGATGCTGACCGAGATGGCCAAGATGAGCCGCGACGACGGGCTGGTCCTGCAGATCCATCCCGGCTCCTGGCGCAATCATTCGCCGGCTATCTTTCAAAAGTTCGGCAGGGACAAAGGCTTCGATATTCCGACGCGGACCGATTATGTGACGGCGCTGAAGCCACTGCTCGACTGTGTCGGGCTGGAGCGCGACCTCACCATCATCCTCTTCACCCTCGACGAGACCAGCTATGCGCGCGAGCTAGCGCCGCTCGCCGGCGTCTACCCGGCATTGAAGCTCGGGCCGGCCTGGTGGTTCCACGACAGCCCCGAAGGGATGCGCCGGTTCCGTGAGATGACCACCGAAACGGCCGGTTTCTACAACACCGTCGGTTTCAACGACGACACCCGCGCCTTTCCATCCATACCGGCCCGCCATGATGTGGCGCGCCGGGTCGATTGCGCATATCTGGCGCGTCTCGTCGCCGAGCATCGACTCGGCGAAGACGAGGCGCACGAGCTGGCGCAGGAACTTGCCTATACGCTCGCGAAAAAGGCGTACCGGCTCTAACGGCGCTTGCCGCCATCGTTCAAAACGGGAGGAAACCAATGCTGCATTTTTCGAGACTGGCGGGAGCTACGCTACTTGCCGCCGCACTGATGGCCGGAACGGCAAGCGCCCAGACGGTCCTGCGCTCGTCCGACACGCACCCGGACGGCTATCCGACGGTCGAGGCGGTCAAATATTTCGGCGAGCTGGTGAAGGAGCGCACGGCCGGCCGCTATGTGGTCGAGATCTATCCTTCCGCGCAACTCGGCGAGGAAAAGGACACGATCGAGCAGGTGCGCACCGGCGTTATCGATCTCAACCGCGTCTCGATGGCGCCGTTCAACGGGCTCATCCCCGAGACCACCGTGCCCTCGCTGCCCTACATCTTCCGTTCGGAAGAGCATATGCACAAGGTCATGGACGGGGCGATCGGCGACCAGATCGCGGCGGCGTTCGACCAGGTCGGGCTGGTGCTGCTCGCCTTTTACGACGGCGGCTCGCGCTCCTTCTACAATTCGAAAAAGCCGATCAACACCGTAGCCGACATGGCCGGCATGAAGTTCCGCGTCATCCAGTCCGACATCTTCGTCGACATGGTGGCGGCACTCGGCGCCAACGCGACGCCGATGCCGTATGGCGAGGTGTATTCGGCGATCGAGACCGGGGTCATCGACGGCGCGGAAAACAATTTTCCGAGCTACGACACCGCCAAGCATGCGGAAGTCGCCAAGTACTATTCGCTCGACGAGCACACGATGGTGCCGGAAGCCTTCGTCATGGCGAAGTCGAGCTGGGACAAGCTGACGCCGGAAGACCAGGCGATCTTCAAGGCGGCCGCCAAGGAAAGCGTCGCCAAGCAGCGCGAGCTGTGGACCGCCAAGGTCAAGGAATCGCGCGCCAAGGTCGAGGCGGCCGGTTCGCAGATCACGACGCCGGACAAGCAGCCCTTCATCGACGCGATGGGGCCGGTCTACGAGAAGCACGTCAAGGACGACAAGCTGAAGGCCATGGTCGAAGCCATCAAGGCCGTGCAGTGATCAAGCGGCGGCGCGGACATTCCGTGCCGCCATCCTCCTGGGGAGAAAACCGGTGACTTCCAGCCCAAAACCAACACCGCTCCTGTCCGGCGTCGCGCAAGTGATGTCGCGCGTCAGCACGGCGGCGCTGTCGATCGCCGGCATCGGGCTGGTGCTGATGACCGCCTTCGTCGCCTGGCAGGTGTTCGGCCGCTATGTTCTGAACCGTTCGCCGAGTTGGACCGAGCCGGGGTCGGTGATGCTGATGAGCTGGTTCATTTTCCTCGGCGCTGCCGTCGGTGTGCGCGAGAACTACCATCTTGGCTTCGACGTCCTGCTCTACGTGCTGCCGAAAGGTGGCAAGCGCTGGCTGCGGATGATTTCGGACCTCGTCGCGCTCGCCTTCGGCATCGGCATGATCTGGTATGGCAGCCAGCTGGTCGCATTGACGTGGGGCTCCGTCTTGCCGTCACTCGGCATATCGGGGGGCTGGGATTACGTCCCGCTTGTCGCCGGAGGCGCGCTCATCGTGCTCTTCACGCTGGAGCGCATCGTGCTTCGCCTCTCCGGCGCGCCGATCGACGATGCCCTCGATGAATTGCCGCCGGCCGAAGTAGCAGCCGAACTCGACACTGCCAACGTGAAGGTCTGACGCCCATGGAACTGTGGATTCTCTTCGGCGTCTTCACCCTGCTGATGCTTATCGGCACGCCGATCGCTTTCTGCCTCGGCGTCGCAAGCCTCGCCACCGTCCTTTATATGGGCCTGCCTCCGCTCATCGTATTCCAGCGCCTGAATTCCGGCATGAGCGTCTTTTCGCTGCTGGCCATTCCGTTTTTCATCTATGCCGGCGACTTGATGGTGCGCGGCGGCATCGCCAGCAAGATCGTTGCCTTCGCCGGCTCGCTCGTCGGCCATTTGCGCGGCGGCCTCGGCCAGGTCAACATCGCGACCGCTACACTGTTCGGCGGCATCTCCGGCTCTGCGGTTGCGGAGGCGGCGGCGGTAGGCGGCCTGATGATCCCGCAGATGAAGGCGCGTGGATATGGAGCGGACTACGCCGTCAACGTCACGTCGATGGCGGCACTGATCGCACTGCTGCTGCCGCCGTCGCACAACATGATCATCTACTCGATCTCGGCAGGCGGAAAGATCTCGATCGCCGATCTGTTCACGGCCGGCATCATCCCGGGCCTACTACTGGCCCTGTCGCTGATGGTCACCGCCTATATCGTGGCGCGCTCCCGCGGCTATCCGACCGAGGCGTTTCCGGGCTTCACCGCCGTCGCGCATCTTTTCGCCGTTGCGGTTCCCGGCCTGCTGCTGATCGCGATCATCTTCGGCGGCGTGCGATCGGGCGTCTTCACCGCCACCGAGAGTTCCTGTATCGCCGTCATCTATGCGTTGCTCGTGACCGTCTTCGTTTACCGGCAGATGACTTGGGAAGGGTTCGTTCATGCCACCCATGGCGCCGTGCGCACCACGGCCATGGTGCTGCTCATCATCGGCATGGCGGCGGCGTTCTCGTGGCTGATGGCCTTCCTGAAAGTGCCGGCAGCGCTCATCGCCTCCATGAACGCGATCTCGGACGATCCGCTGGTCGTGCTTCTGCTGCTCAACCTCTTGATGCTGTTCCTCGGCACGTTCATGGACATGGGGCCGACGATCATCATTTGCACGCCGATCTTCCTGCCTGTGGCGCAGGCCTACGGCGTCGATCCGGTGCATTTCGGCGTCATCATGATCCTCAATTTCGGCATCGGACTGAACACGCCGCCGGTGGGCGCAGTGCAGTTCGTGGCATGTGCCGTGGGCAAGATATCCGTCTGGGAATCGATGCGCTCGATCTGGCCGTTCTATGCGGCGGGTCTCGTGGTGCTTGCGCTCGTCACTTACATTCCGGCCATTTCGTTATGGCTGCCGAGCGTCTTCAAATAGGGGGTGCGACATGGCCTCGGATACCGCAGTCGACCTCCGCGTCGAACGAAGACCGAAGCTTTCGGAAATCGTCGTCGCGGCGATCCGCAAACAGCTGCAGGCGGGCGAGATCCAGCCGGGGCAAAAGCTGCCGACCGAGGGTCAGTTGACTGAAACCTTCGGGGTCAGCCGCACCGTAATACGCGAGGCGCTGGCCAAGCTTGCCGCGGACGGCCTGGTCGAACCGCGCCAAGGCGCCGGCGTCTTCGTCACCGAGCATATCTCGACAGCGTTCGGTGCTCTGGCAGCAGAGATGGGCAGCAAGGATTCGATCGCCCTCAACGTGCTCGAAGTCAGGTTGGCGATCGAGATCGAATCCGCCGGGCTCGCTGCCATCCGCCGCAACGCCGCGCAGGAAGCGGCGATCCAGGAAGCCTTCTTCGAATTCGAACGGCTGCTCCTCAACAGCGAGCCGACAGGACCGGCCGACCTTGCCTTCCACCGCGCAATCGCCAGCGCCACCAACAATCCATTCTATGTCGAGATGCTCGACGTGCTCGGCCGCCGCGCCATCCCTTGCGATGTGACCTCGCCCTGGTCGACCGAGATCGCCCAATCGGACGCCTATCAGCGCGGCCTGCAGCGTGAGCATCTGGTGATCCTCAATGCCATCTCGGCAGGCGATGCCGAGGCGGCCCGGGAGGCGATGCGCGCGCATCTCGGTGCCAGCCAGCAGCGCTATCGCGAGCGCCTGCACGCGCGCCAGATTTTTTATGCCGACTCGGTCAAGGCCGCGGCAACTGAATAAGCAATTGAGGCAGCCCCATGGGACAGCAATGAATCACACTGACAATCATACGGATTTCACCTCCCGCTTCGCCATCGATCCTGTTTCTGCCGCAGCTATGGGAACGGACGAACTGCGTCACAATTTCCTGATCGAGGACTTGTTCCAGCCCGGCCGCATCAGCCTGACCTACACCCATTACGACCGCATGATCGTCGGCGGCGCCATGCCCGCCGGCGCACCGCTGCCGCTGCAGGCGATCAAGCCGACAGGGACCAAGAATTTTCTCGACCGCCGTGAGATGATCATCGTCAACATCGCCGGTGCCGGCGTCGTGACAGCCGGCAGTCAATCCTACGAGCTGCAGGCGCGCGACATGCTCTATCTCGGCATGGGCACGGACGAGGTATCGTTCGCTGCGACCAACCCGGCTGAGCCGGCTAAATTCTACCTGCTCAGCGCACCGGCGCATCAGGGCCATCCCAACCGGCTGATCCGCATCGGCGATGCCAAGCGGCTCGATCTCGGCAGCCAGGCGACTTCCAACGAGCGCTCGATCTTCCAGTTCATCCATGCCGACGGCGTAAAGACCTGTCAGCTGGTCGTTGGCATGACCCAGCTTGCCCCGGGTTCCGTCTGGAACACCATGCCATGCCATGTGCATGACCGGCGCATGGAGGCCTATCTCTATTTCGATCTGCCGGAGGCAGCGCGGGTGTTTCACTTCATGGGCGAGCCGGACGAAACGCGCCATCTCGTCATGCGCAACGAGGAGGCGGTGCTGTCGCCGGGATGGTCGATCCATTCGGGCGCCGGCACCTCGAACTACGCCTTCATCTGGGCGATGGCCGGCGACAATGTCGACTATACCGATGTCGACCTGGTGGCGATGGAGGAGCTCAAGTGAGCGACCTCTCGGCCTTCAGCCTTACCGGCAAGCGTATCCTCGTCACCGGCGCCAATACCGGCATCGGCCAGGGCATCGCCATGTCGATCGCGCGCGCCGGCGGCGCGGTCGTCGGCGTCGGCCGCTCGGCGATGGACGAGACGGCGGAGAAGATTGCAGCGGCCGGCGGCCGCTTCGAGGCGGTCCGCTGCGATCTTGGCGACGATGCCGCCGCCCAGGCGATGCTTGACCGCGTCTGGGACGATACCGGGCCGCTCGACGGCCTGGTCAACAATGCCGGCATCATCCGGCGTGCCGATGCGGTCGACCTGACCGAAGCCGACTGGGACGACGTCATCGGCGTCAATCTGAAGACGGTGTTCTTCCTCAGCCAGCGCTTTGCCAGGCGCGTGCTCGCCGATCAGGCGCGGCGCGGCAAGATCGTCAACATCGCTTCGGTGCTGAGTTTTCAGGGCGGCATCCGCGTCGCCTCCTACACCGCCTCCAAACATGGCGTGCTCGGCATCACCCGGCTGCTTGCCTGCGAGTGGGCGGCAAAGGGCATCAACGTCAACGGTATTGCGCCCGGTTATATCGAGACCAACAACACCGAGGCGCTGCGCGCCGATCCCGACCGCAGCGCTTCGATCCTGGCGCGTATTCCGGCCGGACGCTGGGGTGCGCCGGAAGACATCGGCGACGCAGCCGTATTCCTGCTGGCGCCGGCGTCGAACTACATGCATGGCGCGGTGGTGCCGGTGGATGGCGGCTGGCTGGCGCGATAAGCAGCAAATGATAAGAGTTTGGCGATGACCGGAACCAAAATCTTCTCGCATGCCGGCGAGGGTGCGTGGACGCCGACGCCGGATGGCAACCGCAGACGCGTGCTCCTGCACACGGATGAACTTATGATGGTCGAGTTCGGTTTCGACAAGGGCGGCGTCGGCGCGCTGCACTCACACCCGCACGTCCAGGCGAGCTACGTCGCCGAAGGTCGCTTCGAGGTCACCATCGACGGCAGGACCGAGGTCCTGGAGACCGGCAGCAGCTTCATCGTTCCTTCCAACCTTGTCCATGGCGTCAAGGCGCTGGAGGCGGGACGACTGGTCGACAGCTTTACGCCGTACCGCGCGGATTTCCTCGACTGAGCTGCGGGCCCGAAGATCAGGCAGCCGGTTCTCATAACGAAAAACCCGCGCCTCCGGAGAGACGCGGGCGTGTTGCCTGGGCGCTTGTGGCGCCGCGGTACTCAAAACATCACCGCAGAACCTGAACCTGCCGAATGATGGTGAAGATAGGATTAACCGCTCCGAGGCGGCGCGATATTCACAGTCAAGGCGAATAGGGGCTGGAACGGCGGTCCGATATCGGCCAATGAGAGAGAAGGTCGCTTCAGGCGGTGCCGAGGGCGGGACCAGAGGGGTCGATAAATGTTCGAATCTGCTGTCCAGGCAATCACCTGGCGATTCGCCGGGGAATTTCGGCAGGTCGTATCCCCGAAAGTTCTGTAATGCAGATTGCAGCGAGCATCCCGGCAGAGGATTCCAAGCGGCGCATTCTGAAGGATGTGTTCGGCTTCGATGACTTTCGTCTCGGCCAGGCGGCCGTGATGGAGGCGCTGCTGGCCGAGCGCCATGTGCTGGCTGTCATGCCGACCGGCGCCGGCAAATCGCTCTGCTACCAGGTCCCGGCGCTGGTCCTGGGCGGGCTCACCATTGTCGTTTCGCCGCTGGTGGCGCTGATGCAGGATCAGGTCGCCGCATTGCGCCTTGCCGGCGTGGCGGCCGATACGATCAATTCCTCACTCGACCGCGATGCCAATGTCGCTGCATGGCGCCGCGTCGCGGCAGGCCAGACGCGCCTGCTCTACCTTGCACCGGAGCGGCTCATGACGGTGCGAATGCTCGAGGCGTTGACCAAGCTCGATGTCCGGCTGATCGCCATCGACGAGGCACATTGCATCTCGCAATGGGGACCGGCGTTCCGGCGCGAATACGAAGAATTGTCACGGCTGCGCGGCATCTTCCCCGATGTGCCGATCATTGCGTTGACGGCGACGGCGGACGAGGCGACGCGCACCGACATTGCCGCGCAACTGTTCGACGGGCGCGTCGATACCGTGGTGCTCGGCTTCGACCGGCCGAACATCAAGCTAAGCATCGAGCCCAAGCAGGACAGCAAGCGCCAATTGCTAGGTTTCGTGCAGCGCCATGCGGGCCGCAGCGGAATCGTCTATTGCCTGTCGCGCAAAAAGACCGAAGAGATGGCGGCGTTCCTCGAGCGGAACGGCGTACGCGCGCTCGCCTATCATGCCGGCATGAGCAAGGACGCGCGTGAAGCGAATCAAAATGCTTTCATGACCTTGTCCGGCGTGGTGATGGTGGCGACCATCGCCTTCGGCATGGGGATCGACAAGCCGGATGTCGCCTATGTTTTCCACACCGACCTGCCGGGCAGCTTGGAGGCCTATTATCAGGAAATCGGGCGGGCGGGCCGCGACGGGCGGGCGGCCGAGGCACATATGCTCTTCGGTCTCGGCGATATACGCATGCGCCGGCTTTTCATCGAAGACGAGGATGCGCCGGCTGAGCACAAAAGGCGCGCGCATGGCCGGCTCGATACGCTGATCGGTTATTGCGAGACGACGCAGTGCCGCCGTCAGATCCTGCTTGGCTATTTCGGCGAAAGTGCTTCGCCTTGCGGCAATTGCGACAACTGCCTCGACCAGGCGCCGCATGCGGATGGCGAGGCGGAGGCGCGGATCATCCTGGCGGCGATCGCACAGACCGGCGAGCGCTTCGGCGCCGCCCATGTCGTCGATGTCCTGCTCGGCCATGAGACCGAGAAGGTCCTGGACAGGAACCACCACAGGCTTGCCAGCTTCGGCACCGGTGTGGTGCATAAAAAGAGTTTCTTGCTGTCGCTGCTCCGCCAACTCGTCGCGGGAGGGTTCCTGACATTGAACTCAGCCGGCCATGGCAGCCTCGCCATTGCCGAGAAGGGCCGTGCGCTGGCTCGGGGCGAGGCTTCATTCCGGTATCGCTTGGACGCGCGCCAGTCATCGCGAGGCAAGATACGTCCTGAGGATACCGCAGCAGGCACGGAAGGTCTGGATTCGGCGCTGCTGGCCGCGCTCAAGGCTGTACGGCTGCGTCTTGCCCGGGAACGCCAGGTGCCGGCCTTCGTGATCTTTTCGGATCGTACACTGATCGATATGGCTGAACGCTGCCCGCGCGATCTGGACGCCTTCGCCGCGGTCAACGGCGTCGGCGCCGCCAAGCTCAAGGATTTCGGCGAGATATTCCTCGGCGCGATCGCTGCGCATCAATCCGGTGTGGCGGGCTGAAGACCCACTTCAGTGACGCAATCAGCACCGGCTTCGTCTCGCCGCTGCAATCGCAGCCTCCTGCTGCCGCAAGCGCTCGATGTTCGCACTCTGGCGGGCAGCCACGGTCGAGGCGACACGCTGCCCTCCCAACAGCCAGCCCGGAATGTTGGTGTGGACGACTTTGCCGCGAGCAATGGCCGTTGCCGACATTTCGTCAGCGACCGCGCCCATCGCCACGTTAAGCTCGACGCAACTCATCTTGTCGTATTTCGCAGCACCAAAGGATGCCGGCAAAGGCGATGCGCAACTTCCGACAAACATCAGGCTGCATATCAGAGGCGCGGCCGTGGAGATCGCCTTCATTCCCTTATCAGGCACGTTGATGCCGGACGGGCGGATTTCCGGAGGGCTCTCGATCTCGGGCCGCGAAGCGCTCCCGAGGTTCCGCGTAACTGAAGCATGTGACCTCTACAATACTCTGTGCTGACCGTCCTGTTTGTCTTCGAAGAGTTCCGAGAGAACCGCTGCGATCCTTTCGGGGTGCTCTTCCGGGAAAAAGTGCCCGCCTTGGACAGCGCGTCCTTCCACTCTGTCGGTCCATTTCCTCCAGATGGCCAGCGGCCCGCCTTCTTGCGCATACCAGTTCTCCAGGGCGCCTTCGCCACTCCATAGCGCCAGTAGCGGACACTCGATGCGACGACCGTTTGCCTGGTCCAGCGCGTCATGTTCACGATCGATCGTCGCAGCGGCGCGATACTCTTCGCAGATGGCATGAATATGCGCGGGATCGCGAAGCGCATCAACATAGGCGTTCCTGACCTCTTTGGAGACCATTTTCGCCGACGATCCCCATTGCGTTATTGCATCGTCGACGACGGCATCGGGAGCCGCGCCTATCAGACGTTCCGGCAGGGGCTCCGGCTGGGCAAGAAGGCTCCACGGCCAGAAGCCGAGAGCCAGTCTGGCATCCGCCCGATCCCATGTTGCGGCGGTGGGGATGATGTCGAGGACCGCGATTTTGAGGACTTTGTCGGGATGGTCGAGCGCCAGGCGATAGGCAAACCCGCCCGCCACGACCATGCCCGGCAACCATGAACCGCTCAAACCCCAGTTGCTTCATGGCTTGAACCATGTCGCCGGCCATGGCGCGTTTGGCGTATGGGCTATGATCGGCAGAGGAAACCGGGCATCCGCTTTGCCCATAGCCTCGAAGGTCGGCGGCGACCACCGTGAAGCGGGGCGCCAAGGCTGCGGCGACATCCCTCCACATCAGATGCGTTTCTGGAAAACCGTGAAGAAGCAGCAGCGGCGGACCGGTGCCACCGACCCTTGCGAAAATGGTCGTATCGTCCAGTCGCAAGCTGGTGGCTCTGAAACCTGCAAACACCGTCAGCCTCCTCGGGCGTCCTTAGACAAGCTCTCTAAGGGCGCTAACGGTCGCCTGAGGCGAAAACCCCGGTCGCGATGGCAAGGGTTCAAGCCGGCTAGTTGCTAGAATCGAAACCAGACCCAGGCGCGCCTGCGGAAGCACCGCCTGCGCCGATAGCCGTTTCGCCAGTAAACGCGACAGACCCTTCTCCAACCGCGCCGGCGGCGGCGACGCGGCCGGTGCCACCGGCGATGATAGACTGGTTGCAACTCTGCTTGAGTTTCGTCGTCGTCGAAGGTCTCGACATCCGGCGCCTCGAGTTCATCGAGAATGCCGCTTCTGGCAGTTGGAACGCCGGCCACTGCGTTGATTGGCCGAACTGTGCTTGCAAGGGCCGCAGCCCCGGCAATGCCAAACATTCCTGTCAAAAATAGTCGCCGATCCATGGAAACCTCCCGATCTTCAACCAGCGATAGAACAAGGCTAACGATGGGGAGATAGCGCAGTCGGTGCAAACGCCCAGAGCCGCGCGGCGATTAGCGGTGGTCCGGTCGGCCGGCGGGTGTTGCCTCGTCCTCGAAGTGGGATGGCTACCTCGATCGACAAACACCCGGAACTTTCTGAATGGATGGCGGGCCGAAAACAATGAAGATCGAATGACCGTCTACGCCATAGCCACCCAATTTCACGCTACTCGCGTCGCAAGGAGGCTTGACTGCCATCCTACCAGAAGGTAGGTAAGGGCATGAGCAACTTGTCTACCACCTCTGACGACATCCTGGCTTGTGCGCGTTCACTGATCGTCGCTGGCGGCTACAACGGTTTCAGTTATGCCGACATCGCTGATGTGGTCGGGATCCGTAAGGCGAGCATCCATCACCATTTCCCAAGCAAGGTCGATCTGGTCCGAACGCTGGTTGCGCGGTATCGGGAAGAAGCTGAAGCGGGGATGGCAAATGTCGAACTTCACGAATCCGATCCGCTCGAACAGTTGCGGATCTATGCCGGGTATTGGGAAACCTGTATTGCGGACGCCAGCGCCCCGTTTTGTATCTGCGCGCTGTTGGCAAGCGAGCTCCCCGTGCTGCCCGAGGAAGTTGGCCTTGAGGTCCGGGCGCATTTCCGCTCCCTGTCGGCTTGGCTGACATCCGTGCTCGAGCGCGGCGCGCGGCACGGCCAATTTCAACTGATGAGTACCCCTCGTGCCGAGGCCGAAGCGTTCATGGCGACTGTTCACGGCGCGATGCTTTCGGCACGGGCCTATGGCGATCCGAAGATATTCGGCGTCGTGACAGGCTCGGCACTGGAGCGGCTCCGCGCCCCCAAGATACGGCCCTAGATCTCAAATAACCGTAATGCAATCGCTCTGCGACGTTCGTCGAGAGCCTCTACCTACTAGTCGAAAGGACGATCCAATGACGGTTCACAGTGGCGATCTTTCCCGCGCCAGCCAGGAACAATGGCTCAAGCTCTATTACTTCGCTCGGACGGCGTTCTCGGCTGTCTGGGTGGCGGCTGCCTTTACGGTGGGACAGAATTCCGGGGTGATCGCGGCGGTGTTGCTCGTGACTTATCCTGCATGGGATGCCCTCGCCAATTTTGTCGACGCATCGCGCAGCGGAGGATTGGGACGGAATCGCACGCAGACCATCAACGTCGTGGTCAGTGTGGCGACAACGCTTGCGGTCGTTGTTGCGCTGAAGATGAGCATGAATTGGGTGCTCGGGGTCTTCGGTCTATGGGCGATCCTGTCTGGCTTGCTTCAACTCGGCACCGCAGTCCGCCGTTGGAAGAGCTCTGGTGCGCAGTGGGCGATGGTCCTGAGCGGAGGGCAATCAGCACTGGCAGGCACGTTTTTCATCGCGCAGGCGCGGATGCCGATGCCGCCATCCATCACCAACGTGGCCGGCTATGCCGCAGTAGGCGCCCTCTACTTCCTGGTTTCGGCGGTTTGGCTGAGCGTGAGCCAATTGCGGCGGAAAGCTGCATAGCTCTTCATCTTGAGCCAGCACCGCGCCCGATCAGAGGTCTGTCAGCTGCTAGCATCGGTTCGCCAAACAGAACGACCCACCCTTACCCCTAAGGACTGAAAATGAGACCGATGTGTTTGGAATTTCACCACCCGGCTGGGGCTAGCCGCTCATCCAAGGCATCTCGATCGCGCCGAACGATACAGCGATCCCGAGGGCCATCAGCGCAATGCCCAAAGCAACTTCGAAGCGGCGGCCGCGCTGCAGCAGCTTCTCGACGAAGACGACCAGCGTCAACAGCAGCATCCAGGCGACGCTCAAGACGCCCACCGCGACCAGCACGGCAAACAGAGCCCAGCAGCAACCAAAGCAATAGAGTCCGTGCCGCAGCCCCATCTCGAGTGCGCCAACCCGCCCGTCGCGCCAATGCTGCGCAACGAAAGCGAGCGGCGAACGGCAATGGCTGAGGCAAATGTGCTTGAGGGTCGTGAATTGGTAGAGTCCGGCCACGCCAAGCGTCATACCGAGCGCGAGCGGCGCCCATTTCGAACGCTGAGGCGGATCGAGGCTCGACGCAAACTCGCTTCCTAGCTGGACCAGGACATACACAAGAAGGCCCGCCGCCGCCCAGACGAGCATGTAGCCGGCGACGAATATCCACGCCGGGATGGCGACGTGCTGTTCGCGCCTAGCCTGCGCCGCCGCGAACATAAAGATCATGGGCGCGGCCGCCGGCAGCATCATAGCAGCCATCATCACCGTCCATACAGCAAGAAAGGCGGCGGCGCCGGCGAGTGACCAACCGTCGGCGGCAATTCCGGCCGTCGCCATGCCGGCCATGCCTTCCATACCCTCCATCCCGCCGCGCACCGCAATGCCCATAGGCATATCCATGCTGAGGGTCAGCGCCCACGCCGCCGCTGTTAGCACGACGAGCGATGCGAGAAGGCCGAGCGGCATGCCACGCAAATTCCGGAGCCGCCACGATTTCCCGGGGAACGCGTCAGGCATCGGCACGTCCCTAGTTCGGGCCGGTCCAGTCGAACGGAATGTGTTTGCTCGAGCGGGCCGTGCCCGTCCAGTCGAGCCCGAAGCCTTTGGTGCTCACCTCGACCGAACGCCCCCAGGTGGCAACCTGGCCCGGGCCGACCTCCGAGCCCGGCGGGTTGATCGTCTGCACCCGCTTGCCGGGTGGTGTCGTGGGACCTGAAAGCGCTTCCGCATGCCCGACGACGAGGCCAGGAATCTCGACCCGCCAGGTGGCAAGGTCGCCCGCCACCTCGAAAGTGATCGGCACGAACTCCATGCCACGCATCTCGCCGATGTTGGCGGCAAAACCCGCCGGCCAGCCGCCAGCCTGCCCGCCGAAGATCGCCTGCAGGGCTTCACGTTGCCGCTCGTTCGCCTTCTCGTCGAGGTACATGCCCATCACGGCCTTTGCCTCGCCGGCCCATAGATTGCCTTCGAACTCGCCGAGCGCCACCAGCGACAGGCCGTCGAGCTTCACGTCGCCATACTGACCCTCGCGTACATGCCAGGCGAGCACGCCCTGGCAGTGATTGCCGGTCGGCCGCTGGGCGAACTCGCAAGGGCAAGGGATATCGCAGCTGCAGATGTCGAACCAGTCGCCTGCGAGCCGCCATTGAGGCACTGCATTCATGGCTCTTCCTCCCGGAATGTAGCGCCATTTATACGTCGAAGGCGGGGCGCACTCCAGCAGTTAGTGCATCGCTCGCTGATTTTGGTGGACTTGCCGCCCCAGACCGAAGTCACCGCGTTTTGATCAGCAACTGCTCGCAACAGAACCCAGCCGCCATCCAGTGCGACCACGGAGGTGGTTTCTTGCTCCGTTCCATGTGATCGATGAGGTCGTGGGTAGGTTCGCGACGGGTCGATCACCAAATACACGATCCGGCTGACACTCGCTTGACCCACACTGCGAACTGACAACCTTCCGCAACACCGCTCGGCTGCTTCGTCAACGATCTAGCGGGCCAAGGGTTAACGCCGGCTGCAATTGAGCTCCGCGGCTTCACGAGCATTTATGGCTGAGTTAGGCAGGCAAAAATCAAGAGAATGAAATTAGGATCACTGGCGGAGAGGGAGGGATTCGAACCCCCGATGGGCTTGCACCCATGCCGCATTTCGAGTGCGGTGCATTCGACCACTCCGACCAACTCCTTCCGCCAAACCCCTGCCCAAAAACACCCGTAAAACAACACCTTAGGTGTTATGGCACGCTCGGACACGTCAACACAAGTCCGTTGAGAAAGTTCTGTCTAAAGACGGTTTCAGCGCTGGCTTGTGCCAAATTCGTGCCAACGAAGATGGTCCTTCTGGGCCGGACTTTGACGTTCCAACCATCGAGATACAGCCGGAGTTATTGGGCTGTCGGTTGATTTGTCGATAATCTCGTCCAGCCGGAAAACGTCATACTTTCGTATGTTGACGGTCGTGAAGTGATATTCCGCTGACCAAAACTCCTTTCTCAGAGTTCTAACGCCAATACCGCAATACCGGGCGGCTTCTTTCGTCGAAAGCAGGCGCTTCTGTCCAAAAGGTGTCTCCTTAGCCATGGTCAAATCCCGCCTGAATGATCGTTTGGATATGGCCGGCTATGCCGATTTGTTTCTGCACGTTCATTTGGTTGTTCTGCATGCGGCGCTTCCCTTGCCAAGTTTCAATGGCAGGTATGTAGCGTTTAGCCTCCATCATTCAAGTATAAAAAAATCGATGTCCACGAAAAAAGAATTTTATTCTGTCGTTTTATACATTTCGCAAATATTGGAGGATTCGGTTCCAAATCGCAAATTTATTGGGTGATAATAGGATAAAAATCTAGGAATATGGCGCAAATTAGGATGACATGGGCCAAGGTCAGCCTTGCTTAACTCATGTTGGGCTTGAAATTCCACCAGAATGGGCGCATCTGTACGTCATTGTTGTCGTTGAGGCGTGCCTTAACCGTCCATATTGTTGGATTTTGTATTAGCCACGTAATTACATACCATATTTATATTAGCAAAAAGTTGTTTGTAAAGGACGCCGTCATTTCTGGCGAAGCCCTATCGATTTGAAGAGAGAGAGATTGTGAAAGTTCGCTATTTGAATGCGCCTGCCGGGTCGGGCAAATCCTTTCAAGCAATTTCGACACATGCCGTCCGTATGGCTCTTGATGGCGAGCGGGTGCTTGTCGCTATGCCTACGAAAGAGCTGATTGGGCAGGCTATGGCCGATCTAGGCGGCTACGGCGTTCAGGCAGAACAGATTGTAGCTAATGCTGAGACTGCGGCGGGCGAAAGGAGCGTCGTCAGTCGTCTGGTCAGAACGCTCAGGCAGCCAGATAGTTCTGGCCAAATCGTCCTCATCACGCATGAGGGCCTGAAAATGCTCCAATACAGCGGCCAATTGGATTGGCACCTCATCATCGACGAGGCTCTGCAAGTTCACGCTTCCTTTGACCCGATCATTGACGAAGATGTCATGACGCTGGCGAACGCCTGTTCAAGGACTTCCTGTCCGTGGAGCGGTCTGACTGAATTCACTCTCAGCAAAGACCCAAGGCAAACAATTGAGTTTCCGGAAAAGGTTTCTGAACGGACACAGGTGCATAAGCTGGCGTGGACGCTGAGTGCCAAGCACACGAACGTATATGTGCCCGATAGTAGCATTGCGGCGCTGCATTCGAGTGATCCGGGGAACAGGAAATTCATTGCCTTCTCCATGGTTCGACCGAAATTGGTAGAGCCATTCAAGAGCGTTCTGATCCTGAGCGCCAATTTCGAAAACTCGCTGATCCACAACCTCTGGTCGATCATTGGCGTCAAATTCGTCGAAGACACGGAATTGGCTTCATGCTTGCGGTTTCGTGAACATGACGGCAGTAGGGCGACAATACTCTATGTCATGGATCGTCCGTGGTCCTCGGCCAAGCAGGGGCGCCTATTCACGGACAATGACGAGTTAACGGTCCATGATGCCATCGTCCGGAAAGTGTCCGAGCATTTCGGGAATATGCCATTTCTGTGGGTGGCCAATGCCGTGCACAAGAACAATCTGTTTCCCAGCAATCCGAACGCCCAGCGGCTGCCGAATGTTTCCCACGGTCTGAACCATTTTCAGGACTTTACCAATGTCGTTTTCTTGCCGGCGTTGAATCCGAGTCCCGTGGAACTCGCCTATTTCAAGAAATTGGGCCTCACCGAGGAACAGGTGAAGACCGGTCGATTTTATGAATCTGCGTATCAGTCGGTTATGCGGTGCTCACTTCGCTCACAGAATGACACTCGGCCTGTTCAGATCATTGTCGTGGATCGAGCAACAGCCGATCATTTGCATCAATTGTTGCCGGGATCGTCAATAAACAAGCTTGGTTGGCTTAATGACGAACAATCTACACAAAAAAAACCCGGTCGCCCACAGAAACATAGCAGCAATGCAGAGAAACAAGCTGCTTATCGTTCTCGAAAAAATGCATTGTCGGATCATGAGTCGTTTGTTGCTGATTCCAATAAGATAATCCTGGACGATTCCGGATATTGCAGCAGCCGTTACGAAAACTATATCAATACTAATATAGAAAACGTAACAAACGTGTTCTGGGGTTCGCAATTCCAATCCAGAACGGCAAAAATCGCCACTCATTTATTCCTTTGTGATTCCGTCAACGACTTTGTTGCCCAGTTGAAGGAAATGTCATTGGAGAAAGTGGGCGGAAAGGAGGACCGTTACCTGATCAGTCCGGCCTATTTCAATCCGAGAGAGGGGGTTGAGACACAAAAAGGGAAACAGAACATCGAATTCCTTCGAGGAATTTGGTTGGACAATGACGGGGGCGGAATTCCCCCCGAAGCAGTTTCTAATTTGTTCCCAGAACTCCAAATGGCGATCTTCAATTCGTACAACAGCACGAAGGCGAACCCTCGCTACCGGGTGTTCATCCCGACGACCACGGTTTTCGGTCCGCAAACCCACGACACGGTTATCAATGAGATTTGGTCACGATTTCATAGGGCCGGATACGAGGCGGACACGTTAGATCAGTGCGAGGATGGTCGTCGGTTTCACGGATTTGATCGAAGCAAAAAGCCTGCGGCGAGCTTGTTTTATCTGCCATCACAGGCCGCAGACCCGTATGGGAATATATTCCTCGAATTCGATGACGGTCACAGGAAGCCGTTGGAACCGAAAGACTGGATTAGAAAATATCATCGAGGACCAGAAATCCTGACCGAAAAAGTGCTTGGCGATCAGGTGGACCCATCAGTTGATTGGGCAAAAGTGGAGGCTACGAAAGTGGCATGGCGTAATTCGCCCAAAACGCCCGGAAGCGGAAACGGTAATTTTTTCAAGCTGGGTTTGAAGCTACAATTGGCCGGCTTGTCGTGGGCAGAAATTGAAGTTCACCTTCGCCAAGAAGCGATCTTTGCACGGAACCCAATGGAGCGTCACCGGCAAATTCCATCCATCATAAGCTCTCTGAAAATTTATACGATGGACCAGAAAACCCGGAAGGCAGCATAGTCGTAACCTCCGGGTCAGTTTCAAGCACTATCATTCATGCTGGACCGACTTGCTGCAATGTCTTGCTGCTGGTTCAATAGCCGTTCTGCCGAACTGACCCGGGGCCACCATGAATCAACAAGTCCTTTCGTCCTTCATCTGGTCCGTGGCAGATCTTCTCCGGGGGGACTATCGACAGTCAGATTATGGCAAGGTGATCCTCCCATTCACGGTTCTCAGGCGATTGGATTGCGTTCTAGAGTCAAGCAAGGCGGCGGTTCTGGCCGAGTTTGCGGAAAAGACCAAGGCCGGATTGAATCCAGAACCATTCCTGCTCCGAAAGTCGGGGCAGAGTTTTTACAACACTTCCGAAATGGACATGAAGCGGCTGCTGGGCGATCAGGACCACATCCGTGAAAATCTATTCGCTTACATCCAAGCCTTTTCACCGGAAGTTCGAGACATCTTTGAACGGTTCGACTTCGCCACTCAGGTCGAGCGTCTGGCGAAGAACGGATTGCTTTATCTGGTGGCCGAGAAATTCGCCGGCATCGACCTGCATCCGGAGCGGGTCAGCAACAGTCAGATGGGGCATGTTTTCGAAGAACTGATCCGGAAGTTTGCGGAAATCTCAAACGAGACGGCTGGTGAGCATTTTACACCCCGTGAAGTGATCCGGCTGATGGTCAACCTGATCTTCGTCGAGGATGACGACGTATTGTCGAAGCCGGGCGTCGTTCGCACGATCTATGACCCCACAGCTGGCACCGGCGGCATGTTGTCGGTTGCCGGCGAACATCTTGAAGATATGAATCCGCAAGCTCGACTGACCATGTTCGGACAGGAACTCAATGACGAGTCCTATGCGATCTGCAAAGCCGATATGCTGATCAAGGGGCAAAATGTGGCCAACATCGTCGCCGGTAACACGCTCTCCGATGACGGTCACCATGGCAAGAAATTCGACTACATGCTGTCCAATCCGCCTTTTGGCGTTGAATGGAAAAAGGTCGAAAAGGAAGTTCGTCGGGAACATGAAAGCCAAGGCCATAATGGCCGGTTTGGTCCCGGACTTCCGAGGGTGTCGGACGGCTCGCTTCTGTTCCTAATGCACCTACTTTCGAAGATGCGACCTGCATCGGAAGGCGGTTGCAGGTTCGGCATCGTCCTGAACGGTTCACCGCTGTTCACGGGCGGAGCTGGTAGCGGCGAAAGCGAAATCCGCCGCCATCTGCTGGAAAATGATCTGGTCGAAGCCATTATTGGGCTGCCTACCGACATGTTCTACAACACCGGTATCTCCACCTATGTCTGGATTGTGTCGAACCGAAAGCCTGACCATCGTAGGGGCAAGGTTCAGTTGATCGACGCATCATCGATGTGGCGAAAAATGCGGAAAAGCCTTGGATCGAAGCGCCGGGAAATGAGTGGCGATCAGATTGCCACGGTCACCAATTTGTTCGGGGATTTTACCGAAGCGCAGGCCGCAATCGTGGTCGATGGCGAAGGAAGAGAATTGAGCCGTGGGGTGATCCGGGATGGGGAGCCTAGCCCCATTGCTCCTGAAGGCGGAAAGGTGAAGCTTGCCCCTGTCTCCCGCATTTTCCTCAACGAAGCCTTTGGCTATCGCACGATCACCGTCGAGCGCCCACAAAGAGATGAGGATGGCAGGTTAGTTCTTGGCGAAAGAGGCAAGCTGAAGGGTAAGCCACAGCCGGATTCATCGTTGCGTGACACCGAGAACGTGCCTCTAGAAGAGGGAATTGAAAGCTACTTTAGGCGGGAAGTTCTGCCACACGCAGCGGATGCGTGGATTGATCATGAGAAGACCAAGGTCGGATATGAAATCCCGTTTAATCGGCATTTCTATGTTTTCGAGCCGCCCCGTTCATTGGCCGAAATCGACGCCGATCTCAAGCTGGTCACCGACCGGATAAAGTTCATGATCGAAGGGCTGGCGGCGTGAGCTTTCCTTCATACAACAGTTACAAAGATTCCGATCTTAAGTGGCTCGGGAAGGTGCCTAGTCACTGGAGCATCGGACGGTTCAAGCGTATCTTTGAGGAGCGGAATGAACGCTCCGGAGATGCTGCGGAACAGCTGCTGTCCGTATCCGCTTATACCGGCGTATCTCCTCGATCTGAAATCATTGCCGAAGGCGATCCCTTAACCCGAGCGGAGAGCCTCGAAGGCTATAAGGTCTGCTACCCAGATGACTTGGTGATGAACATCATGCTGGCGTGGAGCAGGGGTTTGGGTTTTTCTCAATTTCAGGGCATTGTTAGTCCGGCCTACTGCGTTTTTCGAATAATTGACGACAGCAGTCCCAAATTTCTTGATTATTTGGTCCGGTCAAACGAATGCACATTGTATTTTAAGATGTTCTCTGCCGGGGTAATTGATTCTCGACTCAGACTTTATCCCGATGTGTTTCGCTCGCTCTTTTGTGCAAAGCCGCCCCTTTCCGAACAAATTGCCATCGCCGCCTTCCTCGACCGGGAAACTGCCAAAATCGATGCGCTGGTAGATGAACAAAAACGGCTGATCGACCTGCTGAAGGAAAAGCGGCAAGCAGTCATTGCCCATGCCATTACTAAGGGCCTCGACTCTCGTGCTGCGATGAGACCATCCGGCGTGGAATGGTTAGGGGAGGTGCCGGCGCACTGGGAAGTGGTTGCGGCTAAGCGAATCGCCAGTGTGTTCGTGCCGCAGCGGAACAAGCCCGACCTTAATGCTGAAGGCGACGGATTCCCTTGGGTCACGATGGAATTGATGGGCTCTCAAGTTGTGAGGTCCGCTCAGCTCTATGTGTCTCGGGGCGCCGCAAGTGCGGCAGGGTCACGACCACTCGCCGCCAACGCTGTTATTGCCAGTTGTGTCGGAACATTTGGCGTTGCGTCGATAAATGAAGTGGACGTCATCATCAATCAACAACTTCAGGCTTTCGTTCCGGGGAATGCCATTCTGCCTGAGTTCTTGCGGCTCTGCGTCGAGTTGGCTCGCCCGTATTTCGAGATGGTCGGCACGGCTGCTACACTGGCGTATGTCAATCAGCAGGGATTTGAGAATCTTCCAATTTGCTTGCCGGCATTACCGGAACAACGGTCAATTTTACAGCGGGTTAAAGAGGTCACCGGCTACATTGATCAGCTTGCCAAAGAGGCTGGGCATGCCGTTGCGGTTCTTCAGGAGCGCCGCAGCGCCCTGATTTCCGCCGCCGTCACTGGCAAGATCGACGTGCGTGATTGGGTGCCGCAGCAGGTAGCAGCTGAATGACCATCCATAAAGAAGTCAGTTTCGAAGACGAAATCTGCGGGCATCTTGCCGCCCATGGATGGCTTTATGACAGCGCCAGTGCCAGTTTGTATGATCGAAGCCGTGCCCTGTTTCCGCCCGATCTCATAGCTTGGATTCAGGGAACGCAGCCAAAAGCATGGGAAGCTCTCGTCAAGAACCATGGCGCTTCTGCCGAGTCCGTCCTGTTTGATCGCATTCGTAAACAGCTTGATGATCGTGGCACATTGGATGTGCTGCGCCACGGCGTTGAACTGATCGGCCTGAAACAGCCTTTGTCACTGGCGCAATTCAAGCCGGCGATGGCGATGAATCCTGAGATTGTCGCCAGATATCAGGCCAATAGACTTCGTGTCGTTCGACAGGTCCGATATTCCAAATCCAATGAGAATTGCCTCGATCTGGTGCTGTTCCTCAATGGCATCCCGGTCGCCACGGCCGAACTGAAAACCGACTTCACACAGACCATTGACGACGCCATCGACCAATACCGGTTTGACCGTAATCCGAGACCAAAAGGCCAGTCGCCGGAACCCCTTTTGAATTTTCCGAGCGGGGCATTGGTGCACTTTGCTGTCAGCAACAGCGAAGTTCACATGACCACGCAGCTGGCAGGGCCGGCGACCCGCTTCCTGCCCTTTAATTTGGGTGACAATGGTGCCAGGGGCAATCCGGTCAACCCGCATGGCCATCGCACCAGCTATCTGTGGGAACAGGTTTGGCAGCGGGAAAGCTGGCTCGAAATCATTGGCCGGTATCTGGTCACGAAGCGGGATACGAAGAAGCAGATCGTCGGCGTGATATTCCCCCGCTACCATCAATTGGACGCAACCCGAAAACTACAGCAAGCCGTTTTGGCCGAAGGAGCCGGTGGAAAATTCCTGATTCAGCATTCGGCAGGTTCGGGCAAAACGAACTCGATTTCGTGGTCCGCTCATTTCCTTGCCGATCTGCATGACGAGAAGAATGAGAAGCTTTTTTCCACCGTCATCGTGGTCTCCGACCGCAACGTCATTGATTCACAGTTGCAGGAAGCCCTGTTCGATTTTCAGCGGACCACCGGCGTGGTGGTCACCATCAAGAGCGAAGGAGAGAGCAAGAGCGGGCAACTGGCCAAGGCGCTGAACGAAGGCAAGAAGATCATTGTTTGCACCATCCAGACTTTTCCTTTTGCGCTGGAAGCGGTTCGGGAATTGGCAGCAACGCAAGGCAAGAAATTTGCCGTGATTGCCGACGAGGCGCATTCGTCGCAGACCGGCCAAGCCGCCTCGATGCTGAAGCAGGTTCTTTCGCCCGAGGAAATTGCCGAACTGGGTGATGGTGGCGAGATCAGCACGGAAGATTTGCTGGCTGCCCAAATGGCGGCACGGGCGAATGAAAAAGGGATCACCTATGTTGCCTTTACCGCCACTCCGAAATCAAAAACGATGCAACTGTTCGGGCGGCTTCCGAAACCGAATGAGCCTGTTGGTCCCGACAATCTGCCTGCACCTTTTCATGTCTACTCGATGCGGCAGGCCATCGAGGAAGGATTCATTCTCGACATCCTGAAGAACTACACGCCGTATCGGCTGGCCTTCAAATTGGCGAATGGCGGCAAGGAATGGGATGACAGGGTAGTCGAACGTGATGCGGCTCTGAAGGGCATCATGCAATGGGTTCGGCTTCACCCCTACAACATCAGCCAGAAGGTTCAGATTGTCGTTGAACATTTCCGGGAAAACGTTGCTCCTCTGCTCGATGGCAAAGCCAAGGCGATGGTGGTCTTGGCGAGCCGAAAAGAGGCAGTCCGCTGGCAGATCGCCACCGAGAAATACATCAAATCCAAGGGCTACAGGATCGGAGCGTTGGTTGCGTTTTCCGGCGAGGTTGATGACAAGGAAAGCGGTCCCGACCCATTCACGGAAAACAGCAAGGAGCTAAATCCGAACCTGAAGGGACGGGATATCCGGGAAGCTTTTGCCGGCGAGGAATATCAGTTGCTGCTGGTGGCCAATAAATTCCAGACTGGTTTCGATCAGCCGCTTTTGTGCGGCATGTATATCGACCGGCGGCTTGCCGGGATTCAGGCGGTGCAAACCCTTTCCCGGCTGAATCGCTCTCATCCCGGCAAAGATACAACCTACATCCTCGATTTCGTGAACAGTTCGGACGACATCCTTGCGGCCTTTCGAACCTACTACGACACGGCGGCACTGGAGGCTGTCACCGATCCGAACCTTGTGTTCAACCTACGGGCCAAGCTCGATGCCAGCGGCCACTATGACGATTATGAGGTTGATCGAGTTGTTAGGCTGGAAATGGACCCAAAAAGCCAGCAGGGCGACCTTGTGGCGGCTTTGGAGCCGGTCGCTGACCGATTGCTCAAGAAATTCAAAAACGCTCAGGAGGGCCTGCAAATCGCCTTGGACAAGGGCGATGAAAAGGCCACTGCCGGCGCTCGTGACGAAATCAATTCGCTGATCCTGTTCAAGGGCGACATGGGAGCCTATCAGCGGCTATACAGCTTCCTGTCGCAGATATTCGACTACGGCAACACCGCCATCGAGAAACGGTTCATCTTCTACAGACGGCTGGTTCCGCTGCTGGAATTTGGCCGGGAAAGGGAAGGCATCGACTTGTCGAAGGTGGTCCTGACCCACCATAATCTGAAATCTCAGGGCCGGCTGCCGCTGGCGGTCAACGAGGGCGAGAAGGGGAAACTTGCACCGCTTTCCGAGGCCGGTTCGGGCAGCGTTCAAGATAAGGAAAAGGCGCTGCTTGCTGAAATCATCGCCAAGGTGAATGACCTTTTCGAGGGCGATCTGTCCGACGATGACCAGCTTGTTTACGTGAACAACGTGATCAAAGGGAAACTGCTGGAATCCAAGGAATTGGTTTTGCAGGCCACCAACAACACGAAAGCGCAGTTCGCCAATTCGCCGACCCTTTCGGACGAAATTATGAACGCAATCATGGACGCTCTTGCTGCACATACGACCATGAGCAAGCAGGCGCTCGAGTCAAAGAAAGTCAGGGATGGTTTGAAGGATGTGCTCCTCGGACCAGCGCAACTTTACGAGGCGCTTCGGAATCGGGCAACTTTCGGCGAGGGCGAGCGGGTTTAGATGCGCTTACGCTGGTGGTGTTCGCATAGAAAATCCCTCGACGGAGAGACCGGAAGGTCAAGCGCCTTGCCATCCGGATCGTATCCGCCCGGTATGAGAGATCGACCACGATTTTCAGGATGCGCACATCGAGCGCCCAATCCCATCGCCACCAACCAAGCCAAATGCCGGCAGTTGCCACACTTCCTGTTTTCATCGATCTGGGCGGTGTTCATTGTCATTGCCAACATGGAGAGGCATTGCCCCTGAAGCCTTGCGTTTCTCGCCGGCAAGATATCTGCTGAGCGAGTCCTCCAGATGGTCAAACCGCTCGACCCCATCCCTCTGGTCGAGTTCAGCCAGTGTGAATCCGGGGATCGCCTTTCTTTTCTTCTTGGTCGATTTGGTGTTCAATTAGGTCGTGAACCCATAAATGGGAATGAGGGAGATGGGTGAAAAGCGATCGTTGCGTCGTTTGACAGATCGCGCATATTGTCGA
>NZ_JAMYRY010000048.1:0-26663 GCF_040321655.1 Mesorhizobium sp. M0306
AGGGCATTAGCAGCTGGAAAGCCCCCTCCCCGACTTCGTCCGAATTCAGGAGAATGAAGCCAATCCGCGCTTGCACTGCAGCAGGAGTGGTCCGTGGCTCAAAAACGATGGTGGAAGCGTGCGTATCCATGACATCCCTATGCATACACGGGCGACTATGAACAGTATGGGCGACCCCGGAAGTTTCGACCCTCGGCGATGGACACCCTGCTAGCCGCCTCGCCGGACGAACCATGATGCTACAGTTAATCCGCGACGATTTGCGGCGATTTAGGGGCTCACACGCAGAAAGGAAGCGTTATCTCCGGGGTGCGGCCACTTGCGCGCAATGCTATCAGTGGGGTGCTCGAGGCGTTGGTACGGCAGGATTTGTTTAGCACTTGGCAGATGCCGACACGCGCCTACAGCGTACGTCCCGGATAGAGCGAGATGTAATTGCTTCAGAAAGTCCCGGTCGCAGACCTGCCAACAACGCGCCGACGGCTTCGCACAAAGCGATGCGGTGTCTTCCCCGGTATCTTCGACCATCCCAATTGAGACGATGGCCAGGCCGTTCCGTACCATCAAGAAACCAGAGCTGAAACCATTGGTCTTCGGAATAGTCTGCCGTGTCTAGAGATGGAGGGAGGTGCCACAAGCCCGAAACACGGCGAACTTTCGGCAGCTGCTCGGCCAAGCACGCGAGCTGGGCGAACGTCTTGGCCTGAAAACATGTGGCAAGAAAATCGCAGGGCGGGCTATCCTTCGCCGACCCCGTCGAATACTCCTCTAACACATTTTGGCGCACCGCCCGATCGAGTGGGACGATCTCGCTTGCCCGGGCCGACGGGGGGGCACGCCGGGGATTCTGCCCAAGCGCTGTTGCCCGAGATGATAACTTTGCGGCCGGCGTAGATGAGCTTGTTTGCAACGCAATAGAAAGCCTGGGTCGGCTGCCGTCGAGACGAACCCGACGGCAGCCGGATTGCCTTGGGAGGCGACGTTGGACGGAGGCTGCGGGCGCGCTGCCAGCATAGATCGACGCTCGAAGCTTGGGCCTATCAGCTGCCCCCTGCCTCCGCAGCGGCGCAAGATTATTGCTTAGCTCGATCTCCATTTGGGTCGAAAAACGCGCGGAGCGACGCGTCAGCTTCGTAGAGTTTGCCGGCGATCTCGATTTCCCATCGACTGTTTTCAATTAAATCCTTCGTGACACCGGCGGGATGGTTTACATATCCCATTCCGATTGATGTTCCAATTGTGAAGCTCTTCACACCGGAAGAAATATAGCCGACGATCTTCCCGTCGCAACGGATAAGTTCTTCATGAAACAGAATTGGTTTTGGGTCGCGAACCTTGAACGACACTAGCCTCTTCCTTAGCGTGCCTGAATTCTTTTGAGAGGTTAACGCATCCTTCCCAATAAATCCACCTTCCTTGTTCCAATCAATTGTAAATCCTAAACCAGCCTCCAGCAACGTGTCGACGGGTGTAAGATCCAGCTGGTATTCTCGGTAGGCGCGCTCGGATCGTAGATGTTCAAGCGCGTGGTATCCTGCAGCCTTTAGGCCATAGGTTTGGCCGGCCTCCCAAACAACATCAAAGACGTGCTGAGCCATCTCGGTCGGAATGTGCAGCTCCCAACCAAGCTCCCCAACATAAGTCAGCCTGTTGGCTATTACGCGAGCATACCCGACATCGATTTCCTGACTTGTAGCGAATGGGAACGCTGAATTTGCCAAATCTGTATCGGTAACTTGGCACAGAATCTCCCGGGATTTAGGTCCTTGCAATGATAGGACTGCATAAGCAGACGTGACGTCAGTGACCGTAACATTCCAGTCATCACTAACGTGTTTTGTAATCCAAGCCTTATCCCGAGGATGAACGGTCGCGGAGGAGATAATCAGAAACTCTGTCTGTGACAACCGATTTACTGTAATGTCTGTCTCGATTCCACCGTTTTTATTGAGCATATGTGTGTAGAGAAGCTTTCCAACAGGCACATCCACATTGCCCGCGCAAAGCCACTGAAGGAAACGGCACGCATCACCACCTTGCACTAGATGCTTGCCGAATGAGCTCTGGTCTAACAGGATGGCCTCGTTACGAGCGGCCTTACACTCTTGACTCGTATACTTGAACCAGTTCGGCTCATCGTAGGAGTAGAGGTTTTTCGTCGATTCCCCCTCCCCCGCGAACCACAACGGACGCTCCCAACCCATACCTTCACCAAAGCTGGCTCCAAGCTTAGCCCATCGATCATGAAGCGCACTTTTCCTGACGCCGCGGGAGGTCTCCGGCTGGTAAGCCGGCCAGTGCATCTTATAGTGAAGACCCACCACTTCGGCTGTACGATCGTGCAAATATCTTTTATTGATCTGGAAGGGGTGAAACCGGGCGACATCGATGAAGCTGGTATCCATCTGGGGCTCGCCAGCAATGATCCATTCCGCCAGAGCTCGCCCTGCTCCAGCACCGTACTCAATACCTTCCGAGTTGTACCCAGCTGAAACGTAGAGATTTTTTAGTCCGGGCACTTCACCTATCATAAACAGAAGATCTGGAGTGAAACTTTCAGGACCGTTGAAAAACTTGGCAATGCCTGCGTTCGCGAGCTCAGGAACAATCTCTATTGCCTTGGTCATCGGCAATTCAAAATGGTCCCAATCTTCGCGGAGCTCGATGAAGGCTGTTCCTTTCGGAAGCTTTTCCATCGGAAGCGGCTTCCCCCGCGGCTCGAACGCGCCCACAAGCAGCTTTCTTGTGTCTTCTTTCAAATACACGTGGCCGTCCGTGTCGCGCAGCACAGGCAAGGTCGGCGTCACAAAATCCATAGGCTCGGTCACTACATAGAAGTGCTCTGCGGCGTACAAGGGGACCCGCGCACCTAGCTTGGATGCAAGATCTCGGGTCCAAAGCCCACACGCGAGTACGAGAACTTCAGCTTCAACGACACCTTCATTAGTTCGGACTTGATAGCAGCCTTCTGAAGTCTGCCAAATGTCCTTAACGTCAGAATTTTCGAAGATCTTCACGCCGTTTTGTTTGGCGCCAATTGCTAAAGCCATGCATGTGTCGACAGGATTGGTTTGGCCGTCTCCAGGGATAAAGACTGCACCTTCGATGATAGACGGATTGAGGGCCGGATATAGCCTCTTAGCCTCGCTCGGCGAAATCATGTGGGCCTCAAGCCCAAAACTCTTTGCAATTGATGCATTGCGTGCAGTTTCGTGGAGGCGCTCTTTGGTTCTAGCGACCCCAAGCGTGCCATTGTGCTTGAACCCCGTCGCTTGTCCGGTTTCGGACTCCAGTGCGGAGTAGAGTTCGGCGTTGTACTTTGCAACCTCCGTGAGGGCGTGAGTACCGCGCGTTTGCATGATCAAACCAGCAGCATGCCACGTGGTGCCAGATGTGAGCGTGTTTCGCTCCAAAAGTGCGACATCTTTTTTACCGTTTTTTGCAAGGTGATATGCGACACTAACGCCCGCGATTCCTCCCCCTACGATGAGAATCTCGTGACTGCGATTAGGTAGTTCACGAGGGCGAAGGGGCGAGTTGGTAATCATATGCGTCCTTGTTCGATTTTGGCAGTGGCGGCGCGAAGGTATTCCGATCGTTCGGGCAGATTGATCCCTGTCCGACGCTGCCGCACCGGCAACAACATTCATTTGTGCCACGTTAAATGAGGAGGCTCGTCGAGATGGTGCTCGTTGTGAGACGGCGACGCAGTTATTCTGCATATTTGTCGGCTTCTTCGCCGCTGTTATGCTGCCTCCGGCAATTAGCGAACGCATCCAAGGTACGCGCGACGGTGTTGTCAGCCGCTTCGTTCTGCTTCTGCACTCCTTCGCAGCATCTTCAGTGTTGTTCTCAGGCACCGACGGAGACCTAAAGCCGACGCCGACGTTTTGAAGACCTGCCCGACATATCGGGCTATCTTCGTGAGTTCCTGAGCTCGCGGAGATACCGGCGTGACGCCGCCTACCGTTCGCACTTCAATATGCCCGAAATAAGCGGGAGGCACATCCGCGTCCGCTGTGTGCTGCGCAAACAAACGCCGAGACATCCCTGCAACCGGACAGCGCCGCCCCAAGGGCTGAAAGAGCTGGCACTAACGTCACGTCCCGTGGCGCGTGAGACCAACTTGTCATTGCATGGCATAGAAGATGGAGAAATCCGCAGGAAAATGCCCGCTGTTCGCAGGACAACTCCATGATGGCCAGGAATTGCGCCGCCAACCGAACCGCTGGCGCGGTTAGTTTGATGTAAATCCAAATTTGACGGAGATACACATGAAAGGTTCCGCAGCCGCCGCATTAAAGGAGCTCAAACGGCAGGACCTTCTGCAAAAATGCGCCTATGTAGGGGGCGCTTGGGTCTCCAGAGCTGAAACACTCTCGGTGCTGGATCCCGCTACTGACGAGGAACTCGCACAAGTGGCAGCTTGTGATACGTCTGACGTGGGCAACGCAGTCAAATTCGCGAGAACCGCATTTCTGCGATGGCGCGATGTACTTCCTGCGGAACGGGGCACACACCTGCGGAAATGGGCCGCCGGGATGCGTGAGAATGCGGAAGACCTTGCCGCAATCATGACCGCCGAGCAAGGCAAACCCTTGGCCGAAGCGCAAGGTGAAATTTCATATGCCGCTAGCTTTCTTGACTGGTTTGCAGCGGAAGGCGAGCGGGCATACGGCGAGACCATTCCGAGCCATCTTGCCGGAAGTCAGTTGGCCGTGCGGATGCAGCCGATTGGAGTGACCGTCGCAATCACGCCATGGAATTTCCCGTCGGCAATGATCACCAGAAAAGCAGGGGCGGCGCTGGCTGCAGGCTGCACCATGATCGTCAAGCCCGCCCCGGAAACGCCCTTGTCAGCTCTGGCGCTGGCCCGTCTTGCCGAGGAGGCAGGAGTGCCAGCCGGCGTGTTTCAAGTGATCACGGGAGAGGCTCCCCCGCTTTCAAAACAGCTGTTGGATCATAGCGATGTGCGGGCATTCTCTTTCACGGGCTCGACCGAGGTTGGTCGTATGCTGCTCGAGCAATCGGCAAAAACCCTCAAGAAGGCTTCACTTGAACTTGGCGGCAATGCTCCTTTTATCATTTTCGATGACGCGCCGTTGGAGACTGCCGTGGCTGGATGCATGGCAGCCAAATTCGCCACATCCGGTCAGGACTGCCTGGCAGCCAATCGGATCTATGTCCAGCGGGGAAGCTATCAGCGCTTTGTGGAAGAATTCGCGAAGGCCACCGGTAAACTGAAAGTCGGGCACGGATTCGAGCCTGGTGTCGACATTGGCCCAATGACCAAACCATCTGTCGCCGAAAAGTGCAGGCGACAGGTTTCAGAAGCTCTTTGTGCCGGAGCCCGCATCGTTGTTGGCGGACAGGACAGTTCGCTGGGGGGCAATTTCGTCACCCCGACTGTTCTCGCCGACGTCACGGACGACATGCTGATAGCCAAAGAAGAAACTTTCGGTCCGGTGGCGGCAATCTTGGTTTTCGACGACGAGGCGGAAATGCTCGCCCGTGCCAACAACTCGGAAATGGGTCTCGCGGCGTATGTCTATACGCGGGACCTAAACCGCGCCCTGCGGCTGACCGATCAACTGGAGTACGGCATGGTGGCCGTCAACACCCCGAAATTTACCGGCGCTCCCATACCCTTCGGCGGATGGAAGCAATCCGGACTCGGCCGCGAGGGCTCAAGACATGGTCTCGCCGAATATCTCGAACCCAAATACGTGTGCATCGGCAACATCGCAGCCTGAAAGGAAAGCCCTATGACTATCAACATCAAGGATATCAGCGAAAAGGATAGAAACGCCGTCCTGCATCCTTTCACGCAGCTCAAGGATTTTGCCACTGGCAAGCTTGGCGAGCCAACTATCGTCGAGACCGGGAAGGGAATCCGCATTCAGGACGCGCACGGCAACAAATTTATCGATGGTTTTGCCGGCCTCTATTGCGTCAATGTCGGCTATGGCCGCACCGAAGTGGCAGAAGCGATCTCGCGTCAGGCCTATCGCCTAGCTTATTATCACTCCTATGCGGCGCACACGACGGACGAGCTCGCGATCCTCTCCGATCGCCTCGTGAAGATGGCGCCGGGCAAGATGAGCAAGGTCTTCTACGGCATGTCCGGCTCGGATGCCAACGAGACCCAGGCCAAACTTGTTTGGTACTACAACAATCTGCGTGGCAAGCCGAACAAGAAGAAGATCATCTCGCGCGAACGCGGCTATCACGGGTGCAGCGTCGTGTCCGGCTCGATGACGGGCATGAGCTTCTATCACGACCACATGGACCTTCCGCTACCGCAGATCGTTCACACCGGTGTTCCACATCATTACTGGGGCGCGAACCCAGGCGAGTCCGAACGCGAATTTTCAGCGCGGCGCGCCGAGGAACTTGATCAGCTGATCGAACGCCTGGGCCCGGACAATGTTGGCGCCTTCATCGGCGAGCCGGTGCTCGGCACCGGGGGCATAACGCCTCCGCCGGAAGGCTACTGGGAAGCAATCCAGGCCGTGCTCGAAA
Organism: Mesorhizobium sp. M0306; assembly: GCF_040321655.1. NCBI lineage: Bacteria > Pseudomonadati > Pseudomonadota > Alphaproteobacteria > Hyphomicrobiales > Phyllobacteriaceae > Mesorhizobium > Mesorhizobium sp. M0306. The sequence continues at coordinate 6,523 of NZ_JAMYRY010000048.1, forward strand.
AGCACGATGTGCTGCTTATTGCAGATGAAGTTATAACCGGCTTCGGCCGCACGGGATCGATGTTCGGCTCGCAGCACTATGGCATCGAGCCAGACCTCATCACGATTGCAAAGGGTCTGACCTCGGCCTATTTCCCACTTTCCGCGGCAATTGTCGGTGAGAAAGTCTACAAGGTTCTCGAAGACGGGGCGGACAAGGTCGGCGCATTCTCCCACGGCTACACCTATTCAGGTCATCCGATCGGGGCTGCCGCGGCCAACGCGGTTCTGGACATCGTCGAGAAAGAAGACCTTCCGGGGAACGCTCGCGACGTTGGGGCATTCTTCCAAGCGCAGCTGAAGGAGAAATTCGCGCAGCTGCCGATCGTCGGCGAAGTGCGCGGCGTTGGCCTTATGGGCGCAATCGAGTTTGTGGCCGATCGAGACAACAGGAAGCGTTTTGATCCGACACTCAAGGTTGGCGCGCGAATTTCCAAGGCAGCGCGTGAACGCGGTCTTATCGCTCGGGCTATGCCCCACGGCGACATTCTAGGTTTGGCCCCGCCGCTCGTTACCACCAAGGCTGAGGCGGAAGAGATTGTTGCAATCGCCGAAAGCGCAGTGCGCTTCGTCATGGATGAGCTTACGCGAGACGGGCTTAACATCTAGACGGACGGCAGCCGAATTTGCAGTCGCGAGATGCCCTGAAGGTCTGCCCAATCATTCAACAGGCGCAGCTTGGGGCCCTGTACGGAGCGCTTCACCCGTGACAACCTGATTGGGCAGATCAAGTGACGCTTATCGAAGAACCATCGGCCCCGACCGCAACGGGGCAGCGCCGAAAGCGCCCAGGCATGAGAGAAGAGCCTAGCTCGGAACCCGAGGCGATCGCCTCGGGCCCGGTAAGCTTCGCTAGAATGCTGTCGAATACGGGAAAGGAACCAGCCGGGATGCTAGATTTACAGTCCACATGCCGAAATTTTTGCTTTTACCTCCTGCCGGCCTTTTCGCTCCAGGCCTTCTCGTCGGCAGTAGAAGCGCTGAGGCTCGCCAATGAGGTGTTGGGGCGGGACGTGTATAGCTGGCAGGTCATTTCGGATGACGGGCAACCTGCGGCCTCGAGTTGCGGGTTGTTGGTTTGCGCCGATTCTTCGTTATTATTCGAACGTGAAAGAACTCGTCGATCGATCTCAGCACCGGCTGTTGTGGTTGTCGGCGACCGCAATGCTCCTAGTCCGCACAAACAGCTTGATGCCTGGCTACGAGAGTGTCGGAACCGCCGCGGCAGCCTCGTAGGGATAGGTAGCGGTACGATCGTGCTTGCTCGGGCGGGACTTGCAGAAGGGCGGCGTTGCGCGGTTCACTGGGAGCAATTTCCTATGTTCTCTGAGCGGTTCCCAAGTGTGCTAGCCGCTCAAACCGCGTTCGAGCAGGACGGGCACTTACACACTTGCGCCGGGGGCGACGCCCCCTTCGACATGTTTCTCGGCATGGTTGATCAGCATTATGGGACGACAGCCGTCAACCGTATTTGCGAAAAAGCTATCGCGTGCAGGACCCGTGCAGCGGGCGACCGCCAACGTCTACCTCTTCACTCTCGAGTGCAACTCAATCACCAAGGGGTCATCAAGGTAATCGATCAGATGGAATCAAACCTCACGGAGCCATTGCTACTGGACGAAATTGCGGGGTCAGCCGGCCTATCGCGGCGTCAAATCGAGCGGATGTTTAGGCGGGAACTGGGATGTTCTCCGAGCCGCTATTACTTGGATCTTCGTCTGGAACGCGCGCACCTGCTTCTCATCAGCTCGCGTCTGCCGGTTGTTGAAATTGCGATGGCTTGCGGCTTTGTCTCTGCGTCGCACTTCTCGAAAGCGTACCGCGAGGCCTACGGATGCGCGCCGCATCAATCACGATTACCAGTCTACCAACGAAAAAAAATGCGGTTGAACCGTCCGCATGAAAATAGAGCCACGCAAGTCGATCATGGGGACAGTAGCGAAAGGTGCCCAATTGCCACTAGCCGCGAGCCGTGTGAGGTCTGCTACGGCGCACTTTTGATGAATGCCTAAGAGCGAAGGGCATTCGAAGAGGTTCGGCGAGCTCTTGTGGATTTCAACCGCAAATTGGCTCAGCCCGCCTGTTTGCCAACACTGGCGCTAGATAAACACTCCGACGATAGGGAAGATGATCTCGATATGATCCCATTGCCTTTCCACCCGCACGAATACCGGAACAGGCTTTCCGCCATTCGCGCGGAAATGGCGCGCCGCAACCTCGATCTGCTGATCGTCAACGACGTCGCCAACCAGCACTACATCACCGGCTATGACGGCTGGTCGTTCTACACGCCGCAAATGGTGCTGGTGCCGCTCGCCGACGAGGAGCCGGTCTGGATCGGCCGCGCCATGGATGCCGCGGGAGGGCTGCTGACGGTGTGGATGAAGCCCGAGAACGTCATCGGCTTCCCGGAAGATCATGTCCAGCGCGCCGACCGCCATCCAATGGACTGGATTGCCGATTGGATCACGAGGAAGGGCTGGGGGCGCGGCAATATCGGTATCGAGCTCGAGGCCTACTACTATTCCCCCAAGGCGCATGCGCGGCTGACCAGGGGCCTGCCCAATGCGATCTTCCACGACGCCGACCTTCTGGTGAACTGGATCCGCAGCGTCAAATCGGACGCCGAGATCGACTACCTCCGCAAGGCCTCGCGCCTTGCCGAGGCGGCGGTCACCGCGGCCTATGAGGTTATTGCCCCAGGCGTGCGCGAGTGCGACGCCATCGCGAAAATTCAGGCCGCCCAAATAGCCGGCTCGCCGGATTTCGCTGGCGACATCACCGCCCTGCCGCCGACCATACTGGGTGGCGACAATGCCTCGGCGCCGCATATTATGTGGAGCGACCGCCGCTTTGGCGACAACGAAACTATCGCGCTCGAACTCGCCGGTGTCGTCCGCCGCTACGCCGCCGGTCTGGCGAGGACGCTTCAGCTGGGCGTCATGCCCGCCAAGGTTAGCGACACCGGCAAGGCCGTGCTCGAAGGCATGGAGGCTGTGCTTGAGACGATTGGGCCTGGCGTCGTGGCGGAAGACGTCGAGGCGAGCTGGCGGAAGGTTATCCAGCGCTACGGCCTGAAGAAGGAGTCCCGCATCGGCTATTCGATCGGCGCCGCCTATCCGCCGGACTGGGGCGAACACACGATCAGCCTGCGCCAGGGCGACAAGACAATCCTGAAGCCGGGCAACGTCCTTCATTCCATCCTCGGCATGTGGATGGACGGCTGGGGGATCGAAGTGAGCGAAACGATCCTCGTCACCGCCGACGGCTGCGAAACGCTGACCAGCTTCCCGCGAGAGATCCATGTCAAACGATGAAACCGGCAATGGATTGATGGATGCCGCGCTAGAACGCCGGATGATCGAGATCCGCCGTCACCTCCACCGCAATCCCGAGCTCTCGAACGAAGAGCGCGAGACGCAGGTCTATCTGAGAGAGGTGCTGGAAGAAGCCGGATTGAGCGGCATCAGACCCGCGGCCGGCTTCGGTCTCGCCGTCGATGTCGTCGGCACGGCCGGTCCCTCGAACCGCAAGGTCGTCATCCGCGCCAATATCGACGCGCTGCCGATCATGGAAACGTCGGGCGTGCCGTTCAGCTCCGAGCGCAAGGGCGTCATGCATGCCTGCGGCCATGACGCTCACGCCGCAATGGGCTACGCCGCCAGCGTTCTCCTAGAGCGCCAGAAGCAATCGTTCAGCGGCACCGTTCGCATTATCTTCCAGCCTGCCGAGGAGGCGGAGCCGCTCGGCGGCCGCCGGGTCGTCGAAGAAGGGTTGCTGGACGACGTCGACGCGGCAATCGGCATCCATGTCGATCCTTATACCGCGACCGGAATGATCGCGGTTGGCGCGGGGCCGTATACGCTTGCGTGCGATATTTTCGACATCACCGTCACCGGCAATTCCGCGCACGCCGCAAAACCGTCCGAAGGCGTCGACGCCATCGCCATCGCCTGCTCGATAGTGACGGAGCTGCAGAAAATTGTGTCGCGCGAGATCGATCCGTATGACCCGCTGGTCGTCTCCATCACTGGCATCGAAGGCGGCGGCGCCTACAATGTGATCGCCGCCGAGGCCAGGCTGAAGGGCACGATCCGCAGCGGGCATGAAGCGACCCGCCAGCATGCTTGGAAGAGGCTGCGTCAGATTGTAGAAGGCGTGGCTTCAAGCCACAACGCTAGTGCCGAGGTGGACCTGAGGCGTGGCGAACCACCGGTCATCAACGACCCGGACATGGTAGAGATCATCCGCCGAATCGGTACCGGCCTTTTGGGGCAGGACAACATGCTGAGCGCGCCGGGCTGGACGGCCGCCGACGATTTCGCCTTCTACAGCGAGAAGTGTCCTTCGGTCTATTTCCGGCTGGACATCCGCAATGAGGACCTTGGCGCGGTCTATCCACTTCACCATCCGCGATTTCGGGTCGATGAACAGGCGCTCTCGATAGGAGCTGTCGTCCTCTGTGACTCCGCGCGAAATTTCTTGATGCCGCGGAACTAGCGGTTGGGCTACCCAGCGCTTACTCCACGCAGTATCAGGGGACCCGGTCGCTTCACGGCCTTCGAAGCAATGAAGATCGTACGCGGACTTGCCCTCGCGGTGTCGGCGCCTTTGAGATCATGGAGTATGCGCCGTTGATTGACGCCAGCCGAAGCACGGCAGTTTGCGGGGGCGCTGATGTGCGAGTTCATGGCGGGCAGAGCCGCTTTTGAGCGGGAACAGAAAGCGAAATAGCCCAAACTCGACTGGCCGGTCCGAGGCGGCAGCCATCGCCTGGACGCGAGCTAGAGCGCTTCCCTGCTGCCGCGGGGCTATTGAACTCTAGACCAAGATCACGTGTACAGCTTGACAGGAGGATAAGATGAGTGGTGCATCGGGAGTTCGCCAAGGTTTGCAGTGCCGGTCGGCCTTTGTGGCGAATGAGTATGGGGTATTGCGTGAGGTTGCAGTGTGCAATCCCACCTACTTCGAATGGGCTGCTGAGAACGCAATCGTCGCCCAAGCGAAGCTAAACGGATTATACGTTGATCCCAGTGCCGCGGCCGCTCAGCATCGCGAACTTGTCGATGCTCTCCAGCAGGCAGGTGCCGTTTGTCGATTTATCGAAGCCGACCCTTATCTTCCTATGCAAACGTTCGCCCGTGACAGTGCCGTCATGACGCCATGGGGGCTTCTGATCAACCAGATGGCCCGCCCCGAACGCAGAGGGGAATGGGTGGCAGTTGATAGGATGGCGTCCGAATACGGCTTTCCAATCTGGAAGCGCATCACGGCTGCCGCGCTCGAAGGCGGGGACATACAGGTTCTACGCGATGGGGAGGCGCTGATCGGCGTCAACGAGGTTCGCACCTTTGCCGCCGCTGCAGAGCAGCTTGAAACCTGGTTCAAGGAGAGCGGCTGGAATGTCCGGAAAGTCAGCGTACCTGCGCACTTCCTGCATCTTGATGTGCTCTTCAGCGTGCTCAACGACAAAGTGGCGCTTTGTGCGACCGATATTCTGGAGCCGGCGGATGTCGACTGGCTGGCTGAGCGTTTCGAGCTCATTCCTGTTAGCTATCGCGATGTCATGAAGATGGGTTGCAATGTCACCGCTCTTGGCAATGACCGCGTGCTGTCCACCCGGCAGCATGTTGAGATGAACACTCGGCTCAGAGCGCTGGGCTTCAAGATTTACGATCCGGATATCGAGCAGTTCGTCCTCGAGGGTGGCTCCACCCATTGCTTGACAATGCCCTTGAGAAGAGATTGCCCCACGCAACAAGCTTCAGCGAAGAAAACCTAAACGACGGTTGCAGCGAGGCCCAGGATTTGCAAGGCTGTCGTTCTCAAACAGATCCACATAAACCCCTTTTGACCCCGCAGTGGAGTGCGCCCCTGAGGGTGGACAGATCGGCTTGAGGAATTGACCAGGCTTGTCGGGTTTTCGAAAAGGGAACCCATGGCAAGATATCGCACTCACAGCATCGAGTTTAAGCGGCAGGTCGCGCAGGAATATCTGTCAGGCGAGACGCTTCACGGTTTGGCGAAACGGCACGACGTCACCCGAAACCTGATCCGTGTCTGGGTGCGCAAATATGAGGAAGGCGTTCACGCTGAACATCGCTTCTGCCATGCCGACCAAAAGGTGGCCCAGTCAGGTGCAGGGCGTACCTAGTCAAGTGGATCAGTTCGCGAGTAATTGAGCTGGTCGAGAATCCAAGCCAGCCGAAATGCATGGTCCTCAGCTCTGGCGACCCCATGCGAGGGGCCGGAGTGGCCGCCGATTCTCATGACGCGAAATACCAGCTTGGGATCGCGATCGGCGGCGCAAGAGCGGCGTTGCGCTACGTAGCGAGCAGGCTGGAAGAAGAGTACTTGGCTGTCGTCCAACGCGGTGTCGACATATGTTGGTGGAAGCGGGCGATCCGGATGGAGATTGTAGTATGGATCGTACGTGCGAATATACCGATATTCGCGGGCAACACGGGGATCACCGTACTCTGCTGCTTCCACTGCCGCGTACGGCATCGGATAATCGATTACGGTATCGAGTATGTCGGCGACTGGGACCTCGGCGACGACGGCGCGGAAAAGGTCGGGACGGAGGGCGGCGGTGGCAAGTACGGTGCCGCCGCCGGCGCTCCGTCCTAAAATTACGATTTCTTCACGGGTAGCAAGCCCTTGTTCGATCAGGCCTTCAGCAGCTGCGATCAGATCAGTGTGGGTGATACGCTTCCGATCCTTGACAGCCGCTTGCCACCACGGGCGGCCGAACTCGCCGCCCCCGCGCACGTGCACGATACCGAAAGCGACCCCGCGGTCGAGCAGGCTCAAGCGCGCGTTCATGAACGAAGGTGTCATGAAGAACGAGGGCCATCTCGGCGCTGCGTGACAGCCGTATACACCCAACAGTACTGGTCCGGCGCCCTTCCGCCCGCGGCGCACGACGAGAGAGATCGGGATCTGTACTCCGTCTTCCGTCTCGACGAGGACGACCGTGGCGGTGTAATTAGCTGGGTCATAACCTGGGATGTGAGTCTTGTACAGAACTACCGATTGGTCGTGGTCGAGATCGTGTTCGAACACCGTACTTGGTGTGACAAACGAGCTGAGGCAATACGTCAGTCTTGATCCACGATAAGCATGCCGTGCGACCGAATAATCACCGCCTGCCGATAGCCCGACCGTAAGGCTGCAACTCGGCTCGTCGGGTACGATCGTGGCCCCGACCCGTCCCCTTCGGTCGTAGCAGACCAAGCGAGGCCGAAGGCCTTCTCGAGCTATCACAACGAGGTGGTCTTCGAGTACGTGGACCTCCTCCAGCAACGTCCCCTCGTTATGCGGCACGAACTCCTCCCACCGCGACGGTGCCGGGTCGTCTATGGGTGCACGCACGAGCCGCCAGTAGGGTCCAGCGTCATTGACGCGGAATAGGAACGCGTCCTTCCAGTGCTCGGCAAAGACCTCGTGTCCGAATTCGCGCGTCACGATCCGCCGCCACTCCGCGCCCGGCTCATCGGCAGCAAGGCACCACACCTCGATGCCTCCTCCTCCGGCCACCGGACTTAGGTCGAGAAATAGCCACGCTCCGCTATCGGAACGGCGAATCTGCACCTCCAATCGGTCAGCGGTCTCCTCAAACACGACCTCGGAATCCGCCCTCTCAACATCCAAGCGGACAACGCGATCATGTCGGCGCTGGTCAGCCAGTTCCCGGGTAAAAAAAAGTGTGTGATTGTCGGCGGCCCAGACAACCTTTCCCGCGCGGCCCGAGTCGCGCCAGATGTCGCGGCCATCAGCCATGTCCCGAACTGTCAGTTCATAGCCCTCGTTGCCGATGAGATCGACGCTGAATGCCACGTAACGTCCGTCGTCGCTCGGCTCGAAAACCCCGAGGGCGTAATAGGCCCCGGCCCCAGGAATCTCATTAGGGTCCAGAACCAGCTCGGCTGGGCCCCCGGTTGTTGGCCGCCGCCACCAAGCGGAATGAGTGCCCCCCCGTTGCGGGAGTTGGAAATATTCAAAGGGGCCGACCTGGAACGCTGGCGCCGCTCCCTCAGATGGTTGGCGCCCTTGGATCTCAGCAACAAGCTGCGCCTTAAGTTCTGTCAGATGTTCTGTTGCTTGCTCCGCGTAGCAGTTCTCGGCTTCCAGATACGCGCGGACATCGGGATTGTCCCGGTCGCGAAGCCAGCGATACCGATCCGTCGTGATGTCGTCATGAAGCACCCTGATCCGTGGCTCGGCACGGGGAAGCGGTGGCTCTAGGCGCTTGTCTCCCATCAGACGGCCCTCACGTGGAACCAAGAGCAAGGATTGCCGCAGCAGTCCGCGAACAACATAGTTTGTGGTTTGTGCATTGATTTTCCTCCCAGATAGTGTGCAAACCGGTCATCGTCCATGGCGCATGAGATGCCAGCATCTTTGTCCTTCCGATATTCGGCAGGATCGCGTTTGGGGCGCGGACTGCTTGCTGTCAGCCTTCACTTCGCCAGCACGCTGACCTGTGCTGTGCTCCAACCTCTATGGCGGGCGGCTCCTCCTCCTTGCAGCGGTCGAAGGCAAGCGGGCAGCGAGGATGGAAACGACACCCCTTTGGCACGCGCGCGGCGCTTGGAACCTCGCCCTGCAGGGCCGGCAGCTCGGCGCGATCTGCGTTACCCCCGCTCTGCGGCGTGGCATTTCGCAGGGCGACGGTATACGGATGGCGGGGGTTGAACGTGATCTCGTCGGCGCTACCGGTCTCGACCAATTTTCCAAGATACAAGACCGCAATCCTGTCGGCGATCAGCCAGGCAAGCGGCAGGTCGTGGGTGATGAACAGCAGCGCCATGTTGTGTTTGTTGCGCAAGTCAACCAGGACCTGAAGAATCTGTGCGCGTATAGAGACATCGAGCATTGAGACAGGTTCGTCTGCAACGATGAGTTCCGGCTTCACCGCAAGCGCTCCGGCAATAACAACCCGCTGGCGCTGCCCGCCAGACAGTTCGTGCGGGAAGCGGGCGAAGAAATCGCCGGGAGGATTTAGCCCGGCTGACGCCAGAGCTTCGGCTACCCGCTCGGCGAGTTGGGTGGCGTTCTCGACCAATCGCAGTGAACGCAGCGGTTCGGCCACAATATCGAACACGGTGTGTCGCGGGTTGAGCGCCTGATAAGCGTCCTGGAAGATCATCTGCACGCGATGCCGGTAAGGACGCAGGGCCGAGGCCCCTCGCTCCGCGGTCATGTCGCGGCCTTCGAACAACAGCTTGCCGGCTGTCGGTTGGGCAAGCTTGGTGATCACGCGGCCCACCGTCGTCTTGCCGCTTCCCGATTCCCCGACCAGGGCGACGATCTCGCCGCGCCCGACGCTGAGGTCGATCCCATCCACCGCGCGCACGGCGCCGGCAGGTCGGCCCAGGACACGGTCGAACAGCCCGCCCTGGATAGGAAAATGGACCTGCAGGCTCTCAAGACGCAGGATGTCAGGCATGGGCTGCGACCTTGTCTTCTTGCGACGACCGGTGAAGGTGACAGGCGACGCGTCCCCGCCCGAACGTGTCGAGGCTCGGGACTTCGGTGGCGCAAACCGCCATCACCGACGGGCAACGCGGGTGGAAGGCGCAGCCTGACGGTCGATTCACCAGGTTGGGGGGATCACCGGGTATTGGCCGAATGATCCGCTTGCCGCTCGCTGGGTTCGGGATCGAGTCTATCAGCAGTCTGGTGTAGGGATGTTTGGGCTGGGCGAAGATCTCGGCGACAGTGCCATCCTCGACGATCCGGCCCGCGTACATTATCATCACGCGATCACAACACTTAGCCACGACAGACAGGTCGTGGGTGATCAAAATGAGGGCAAGGCTGAGCCTCGATCGCAACTCACCCAGCAGCTTCAGGATCTGAGCCTGGGTAATCACGTCGAGCGCCGTTGTGGGCTCATCGCCGATGACGATCGAGGGGCGACACGCGAGCGCCATGGCGATCATCACTCTTTGACGCATGCCACCGGACAATTCATGGGGAAAGGCGGCGCCACGATCCGCCGGAATGCCGACGAGTTCGAGCAGCTCCTTTGCCCGCGCGGTCGCCTCGCCACGCGATATGCCGAGCTTCAGCATACACGGCTCGGCGATCTGCTTGATGATGCGGTGAACGGGATTAAGCGCATTCATCGCGCCCTGGAAGACGACGGACGTCTCGCTCCAGCGATGCGCCCGCATCGCCGCATCATCGTCGATCGGCAGTCGGTTACCGCGATAGCGCACCTCGCCGCTGCTGACCCGTGCGTTCGGTGACAGTAGACCCGCGATCGCCATTGCAGTCGTGGTCTTCCCGCTGCCCGATTCTCCGACGAGGCCAACGGCCTCTCCGGCCCGGAGCGTGAAGCTTACGTCGTCGATTGCTCGCAATGAAACGCCCTTGAGCCCATAGTTGACAGAGAGCCCGGCGATTTCCAGAAGCGGTGCCTTTTCTTGGGAGGAGCTTGTCATGGGATCACCCGCCGCCGTGGATTGAACGTGTCGTCGAGGGCATTGCCAATCAAGACGAAGCTAAGCGAAACCAAAAGCGCGCACAGCCCGGGGGCGCCGAGGTACCACCAAGCTCCGGTACTGGCAGCACCGGCACGCTGAGCGAGAGAGAGCAAAGTGCCCCATGAAGGCTGCAACGGATCGCCAAGCCCGAGGAACGAAAGCGACGTCTCGACATAAATTGCACCGGCGACGACCAGAGCCCCGTTGGCGGCGATTTGCGGCACGAGATTGGGGAGGATGTGCCGCACCATGATGCTGAGATTGCTGCTGCCCGCTACGCGCGCGCGGTCAACGAATGTTCGCTCCTTGAGCGACAGTGTCTGGCTGCGGACAATACGTGCGACGAACGCCCAGCTTGTCATGCCGATAACGACAAGGATCACGAAAAGAGAAGGACGAAAGCCGAGGATGTCTCCGCCGCGCCCCATTACCTCGAGAACCACGGGTGTGATGACCAGCGCGAGCACGAAGGACGGCATGACGAAAAAGAAGTCCGTCAAGCGCATCAGCCAGACGTCAACCCTGCCACCATAGTAGCCAGCTGTCATACCGATCGTAGTCCCGACGACGAGGCTGATCACGGTCGCCAGCAGCGCAATCGTGAGCGATATACGAGCACCGTGGACGACCAGATTGAGCACGTCCCGCCCCACCTCATCGGTCCCCAGCAGATGCTGGCTTGAAGGGGGCGCGAGGAAATCGCCGGTTGCATTGATCGCAGTCTGGAGCGGTCCCACCAGAATATTGGGCATCGCAGCTACAACAAGAAAGAATAGCAGACATACGAGGCCCACCTGAGCGCCGCCGTAGCTGAGAAATTGACGCAGAAAGCCCTTGATCGCGCGCGCCCGGCCCCGCGGGGAATATCGAACAATACCATCGCTCATTGCCGAACTCTCGGATCTAGAATGCCGTAGGCAAGATCGGCTACGAGGTTTGCGAAAACAATCGAGGCACCAAGCAACAGGAATATGCCTTGAAGGACTGGATAGTCCCGAGCATTGAGAGCCTCCACCGTCAGACCGCCAATCCCCGGCCAGGCGAATACGGCTTCGACGGTGATGGCACCGGCGACCACGTAGCCAAGATTGAGGGTAATCAAGGTTACGACCGGTAGCATTGCATTGCGAAATGCATGACGCATCAGCATTTGACCGTTGGTGAGCCCTTTAGCCCGTGCGGTCACCATGTAATCCTCGGTGACTACGTCGCTCATCGCGGCACGAGCGACCACGACGTATTGGCCGATTAGCCCAAGCGCCACCGCGGCGACCGGAAGCGTGAGATGCCGCAGGTAGTCGAGGAACGAACCAAGGGAGCCTGTAATCGCGCCGGGCGAGTATGCACCGTAGCCCGGAAACCAACCCAATGCCGTGCTGAAGATTACCACCAAGAGCATGCCGAGCCAGAACGAGGGCGTAGAATAGAGCGCCAAAGAGGCTCCCGTGGCGATACGGTCGACGGCTCCTCCTCTACGCCAACCCGCATATAGGCCAAGCATGACACCGCATAGGATGGCGATGAATTGGGCTAGGCCGACTAGGGCAATCGTTGCTGGCAAGCGCTCCAAAATAAGGTCAGTGACATGTCTGCCCCTGAACTTGAAGCTGTAGCCCAAGTCGCCGCGGAGAGTTGCCGAAAGGTAGTCCACCATCTGGTCCGGGAACAGCGGCCGGTCCAGCCCCCAGTTCTGGCGCTGCGCCTCGATCTGCTCAGCGGTCACGCTGGTGCGCGCCCCGCCGAGCAGAAGCGATGCAGGATCGCCTGGAATGACCCTGAACAAGATGAAGTTCAGGACTCCCACCATCAGTAGCGTTACTACCGCCCTGATCAGGATACTTCCGATACGCCGGCTCGTCGAGGCGCCAAAACGACCACCAGCCATTTAGACTGGTCTCACGCGATCAAGGGGGAAATAGCTCCACGACGAAGCCGTGTCCAACCCCCAGTCTTGGAAGCAATCCTTCCGATGAGCGTCCATCGCAGACGGGTAGCACAACATGATATACGGCGCTTCGGTGTAAATTAGCCGCACCGCCTGATCGACCAGCTCTTGGCTCTTTTTGACGTCGACGGTAACGTCGGTTTGGGACAGGATCTGATCGAACTTCTCGTTGCTCCAGTATGACCTGTTGGCCTGGTCAGCACTTTTGCCCAAGACGAGCAGGTCGTGAGGTGAGGGCGATAACCAACTGCTAGCAACGACCAGATCCCAGCGGCCGCCGCCGTTCGCCGGCCCCGCCGTACGCGCGTTCAGCGCCCCGGAGTCGAGCTGGGTCACTGATACGGGGATGCCGATTTGTCCCAGCCAGCCAGCGATAAGCTGCACAGCCGCGATTGGCATTTCTATGTTGCCTGAGACTTGTCCGGTAATCAGCTCGAGCTGGAAGCTGTTTCCCTCCTTGTCCTCCCGGACGCCGTCGCCGTTGGTGTCCCGATAGCCGGCGGCGTCGAGCCGACGACCCGCCTCGGCGAGGTCGAAGTGACGTCTGATGTCACTGAGATCGGAGTAATAATCTTTCGCCACCGGCATCACCAATCCAACGCCGGGGTCGGCGTGCCCGCGCAGGGCGCGATCCACTATGGCCTGCTGGTCGATCGCGTAGCCGATCGCATCGCGAAACGCCGGATCCTGCAACGCCTTGGTGCTGCCTGCCTCCTTTCCGGAAAGGGTGTTGAAGGCCAAATAATTCCGTTGCTCGACGCTCGCTTCACCAACTACGATGTTGGGATCCTTCGAGAGATCCGCCACTTGGGCAGCCGTTAAGCCGGAGCCATAATCGAGGCTGCCGCTCTTCAAACCTTGCGAAATCGGATCGATCGTAGTGAACAATTGGATAATTAGGCCGGCCGTTTTTGGCTGCCCTGTGCGGAAATGCGGATTTGGCGTGAAGCGCACAAACTGAGCTTGCTGAAACTCCGCAGCGATCATAGGCCCAGTTCCCACCAACGGCGGGTCGTTGCGGAAGCTGCTGCGCGCATCGGCGTAGCTGATATCCCTCCAGACGTGTTCTGGAACAAGCATCGTGGTGTTGTCGATTGGCCACCGGTTCGGCTTCTTGGTCACGATTTGTAGAGTCTCATCATCGAGTGCGGTGATAGACTTGACGTTCTCAAGGCCGCTGGTGTTGTTCCAACCGACGTTCAATTCGTCGGGCTTACCAATGGAGTCACGCATGTAATTGTACGTGAATGCGGCATCCCTGGCTGTGGCCGGTTGGCCATCCGACCATCTCATGCCGGGCCAGATTTTGAACGTCCAGGTGAGGTTGTCGCCGGCAACCGACCACGACTTCGCAAAGCCCTTACGGTCGGGGTGCCGCTGGGCGTCTACGCCGACCAGGAAATCATAACTGAAAACTAGGGGCCAGAACGAACTCCAGGTGGCAAAAGGGTTCACAGAATCAGGCGCGCCGATCACACCGACGCGCACAATATGGTCGTCGCACGACGAGGCTAGCGCCCTTGAACTCATAATCCATGGCGTTGCCGATCCCGCCAGCATTGCTTTCATGATGGCACGTCGACTGATTTGTAGTTCGCTCATTTTACCTCCCGTTGTGTTTCGCCGTGCCCCAGATCAGCCAGGCCCATCGGCAATTCTCAAGCGCTTCAGTCGGTACAAATTGCCGGCCACCTGTGCTTCCAAGGCTTGAGCGCCTCGAGTCGGGCGGCGACGGCAAGGAGAATATCATCCCTGCCGATGTCGGCGACCAGTTGCACACCTATCGGTAGGCCATCAGCCCTCCAGTGGAGAGGAAGCGAGATTGCTGGCTGGCCCGTCTCGTTGAACGCACCCGCAAATGCCATTTGCCTGGTCACTGTTATCAGCGTCTCTTCCGGCGCTTCTTCGGCGTGGGATTGCAAGGTACGCGGCGGCTCGCAAACAGTGGGCGACAGCAACAGATCGAAGGTGTTCCACCAGTTCATGACCTCGACGGCCCAGGTTCTCCTACGCCCGATCGCATCGAGATATTCCAGCGCCGTGACAGCCGGCCCCTGCGGATGCCCCATGTACCAGATGAATGGCTCGACATCATCTGTACTCAATGCCCTACCCACCATCTTCTCCAGTCCGCGGAAAGCCCCCTCGCCCCCGACCTTGAGCAACAGCGCGTATGTCGTGGCGTCTTCCTGATCGAGAGGAGGAAAACTCCCCTCGATCACTTCGCAACCGAGCTCTTCAAGCAATGGAATGGTTGCATCAACGGCGCGTTGACAGTCGATGTGCGCCTCCAGCCCACCCATGCTACGCGCTACAGCCACCCGCAGACGCGGCAAATCTGCGGCCTCCGCAACCGCACGGGCATAGCGACCGGTTGACGGCGACCAATACAGCGCTCGGGGACTTCCGCCGGCTAGGAGATCCAAGAGTGCGGCGGCGTCTCGAATTGTCCTGCAGAGCACAAAATTATGGTTTGCGTGCGACGTATTCGGTTCGGGGAGGGGCACGAGTCCTCGGGTGGGTTTGAAGCCGACCACACCGCAGAAGGAGGCCGGAATTCTGATTGAGCCGCCGTCCTCGGTACCATGCGCCACCGGCACCATGCCGCTAGCAACGGCTGCTGCTGCCCCGCCTGACGAACCGCCGACCGATCGTTCGAGCGCCCACGGGTTACGGGTCGGCCCGCAGGCAACCGGTTGCGTATCTGTATACCAGCCAACCTCAGGAATCTTGCTCACACCAAGCGTAATGAACCCGGCGTCGCGCAGGCATTTGCCAACGGGAGCATCAACGGCCGCGACGAGGGGTTTATCTTTCAGAATGCGGTTACCCGCGAAGCGCGGAATGCCGACTTGAGCTCCGGCACTGCTGTCTTTGAGCAGAACTGGCACCCCCGCGAAAGGCCGATCGTTCTGTACGCTGGCCGCCTCAGCGCGGGCGGAATCGAAGCGTTGATGGACCAGGGCGCCGATTAAACCCTCATATTCTTCGATGCGCCAAATGGCCGCTTCAACTAGATCACGCGGCGAAATATCGCCTCGGCGAACTGCTTCGGCTTGCCCCACCGCGTCCAAGGATACAATTTTACTAGCGGCATTTTTGGCAGACATCCAACTACTCTCTGGCCCCCAAATCTCGGGCCGACCATGGTATGGACCCAGCTTCACATAAGCTTTCGTGCTATCGCCGCAGACGAGATGTAAGCGCAGCACGACCGAGATTAGGTCGAAGCTCGTCTACCGAAAACGAAGGCGCAAACACAGCGACAATGGGCTAAATTTTCTGCATGAACCGTCTGCGCTTCATCCAAGAACTCACCGCTCCCTCCTTGCATTTTTTATTTGCTTGCACAGACCTTACCGCAGCTTTCAGGCTGAATGTCTCGAAAATTAGGACGTTGGCAGTCGAAGTTCTGCACTGAATCGGGGCTTTGCGGAACTTTGATGCTTGACTTCGAACTGGGTTGCGCAGGGGGATTCGAATCGGCCTGACTTTGTCGAGGTCACCCAAGCGGCATCTTCAACGGTGGAGATCTGTTTGAGCTATGTGGTCGCCAGCGATCCGGTCCATTTTAGGAAGGTCCTAACGGCCACAGCACCTCCGCGCTGGCCGGGATCATGCCGCGCGGACCCGCGAATGATCGTGGCCAAATGATCTTGGCCGACATCGGCGCCAGCCGGACCGACCGAGATTTCCGCTTCAGTGAGGGAGTGTCGAACTGGGCAATAGCGTGCGGTCGACGTCATACGGCGCGCCCAAATGCTGACCACAGCACCGTAGTCGTTTTCCTATGCGCGTTGTCGTGGGGACATGACGTCGGACTCTTAGCTGACGCGATCCCGATCGCCAACTGGTCGCTCTTGTCTATTCCGCGTGCGATCGGCTCTATTCCGCGTGCGATCGGCTGGGACGAGATCAGATAACTCGCTTGCTCGCCAGCATTGATTGCGATATGGCCCGTCGGGTGCCGGGACTATGTGATGGTCCCCGCATTGGCGAGGTTGGATTGCGATAGAGTGAGATTTTCGCGCGAACTCGACGATATCAATTAGATAGCCGGACAGCTCCATGTGCGAGGCAAGAAAGGTCAACGAAACGACCTTCCCTCGCCTGCGGATGTTGGCGAAGTGACTGCCCACTACCTGCTGAAGTCCCGCCTAAGCATGTCATTAGTCGCGTCCTTTTGCGCGACAAGGCCCCTAACCCCAATATCTCACATTGTTGAAGTGCATCGGGGTTGCGAATCAGAGAAAGTTGTTTTGCGACAACAGCTTAGCTTTTATCTAGGAACACCCCGATGCAAACAGAGTGTATAACGGATCGGTTCGATTTTGCACCTGTTGAAAAGCACGCAGTTGTGGCTGGTTTTGACGGCGGAACAATCACCTCCGATGCCGGTGCGCTGTTGTTGGGGCTGACGGACCGGGCGATCGGGCTGGTTGGCCGCTTTGCCCGTTGCTTCATGGATGCCCGCAATGCCGCATTGATCGAGCATGAGGTGAGAACGCTCGTGGGCCAGCGCATCTTTCGCGCTCGCCCTTGGGCTATGAGGATCTCAACGACCACGACGAGCTGCGCCATGATCCGGTGATCGCGGTGCTGGCCGGCAAGCTCGAGGCGCGTCGTCACAAGAAATGTGCGGCCGTGGCCGGCAAGAGCACGCTCAACCGGCTGGAACTGAGCCGCCCGACACCGACGCGCTATCACAAGATCAGCCACGATCCGGCGGCGATCGAAGCGTTGTTCGTCGCTCTGTTCCTGGGTGCACACGCCGCCCCGCCCGACGAGATCCTGCTGGACCTGGATGCCACGGACGATCCCTTGCACGGCAACCAGGAGGGGCGTTTCTTCCACGGCTACTACGGCAACTACTGCTACCTGCCGCTCTACA
Source organism: Mesorhizobium sp. M0306 (assembly GCF_040321655.1). Classification (NCBI taxonomy): domain Bacteria; kingdom Pseudomonadati; phylum Pseudomonadota; class Alphaproteobacteria; order Hyphomicrobiales; family Phyllobacteriaceae; genus Mesorhizobium; species Mesorhizobium sp. M0306. Next base: position 23,890 of record NZ_JAMYRY010000048.1, read on the forward strand.
TCTTCTGCGGCGATCACTTGCTGTGCGCCAAGCTGCGGCCCGCCAACATCGAGGCGGCCGCCGGCGCGATCGAGGAGGTCGAGCCAGCTACGCCAGCGCTGGCCCAAGGTGCGGATCGTGCTGCGGGCCGATTCCGGCTTCGCCCGCGAGGAACTGATGGCCTGGTGCGAGAACAACGCCGTCGACTACCTGTTTGGCCTGGCCCGCAATGTGCGGCTGGCCCGACACATCGGGGCCGAACTGGAGCAGGCCAAAGCAGAGAGCAGCCTCACCGGCCGTCCGGCCCGCCGCTTCAAGGACTTCCTGTGGACCATCCGCAAGAACTGGAGCTGCCGGCGCTGGGTCGTGGCCAAGGCCGAGTGGACACAAGGTGCGGCCAACCCGCGCTTCGTCGTCACCTCGCTGCCGAGGCCTGGCCGGCCCGAAGCCTTTACGAGGATTTTTACTGCGCCCGCGGCGAGATGGAGAACCGCATCAAGGAATGCCAGCTCGACCTGTTTGCCGACCGCACCTCGGCCGCCACCATGCGCGCCAACCAGCTCAGGCTCTGGTTCGCTTCCATGGCCTATGTGCTGATCTGCGCATTACGCCGCATCGGCCTGGCCAACACTCGGCTCGCCAGGGCGAGTTGCGCCACCATCCGCCTCAAGCTGTTCAAGATCGGCGCCCTGGTCAGCATCTCAGTGCGCCGCATCAAGCTGGCCATGAACTCAGCCTGCCCCTTCCAGCGCGAATGGGCCCTGACCTACGCCAGGCTCGCGGCAGCCGCTTGAGCGCCCCGGTCCACCCTCCCGTCAACAGCAAGGAACATCGCCGAAAAGCAACAACCGCCCTGCGGTCAATGCCGTTTGCACCAACCTCAAGCCCCAAGCCGACCCCGCCATCAGCTCTTTACCGACAGACAGTATGAGAAATCCGGGCTAACCGGAGATAGCAGCCCATTGGTGTTCTCGTTGGTGCCCCGCTGCCACGGGCTTTGCGGATCGCAGAAGTAGCTGGACGCCCGCATCTATCTTGAGACGATCGTGGTGCGCCATTTCTGCTCGCTGACCCAAGTTGCGCATTTCGCTGATTGTGAGCAGGTATTTCACGCGATCATGAGCGGCCGCTTCGACCGTCCCTGTTCATTGATTCAGGTGTTTGCAGCTGCGTCAAGAGCGTGGACGCGGGCGTTGTGTTTTCGCATGCTTTCTCCGGTGAGTTGAAGGCGGTGAGCGTTGTGAACGAGGCGATCCAGAATCGCGTCGCCGAGGGTGGGATCGCCGATGACGTCGTGCCAGTGTTGCACGGGGATTTGGCTGGTGACGATGGTCGAAGCGCGGCCATGGCGATCATCGAGGATTTCCAGAACATCGCGGCGCTCGGCCGCATTGAGAACCGACAGGCCCCAGTCGTCGAGGATGAGGAGCTGAACGCGGCCGAGCGTCTTGAGCAAGCGGCCATAGCGCCCGTCGCCGCGCGCCAGCGCGAGCGCCTCGAAGAGACGCGGGACGCGATGATAGAGCACCGATCGATTGTCGCGGCAGGCTTTGTGGCCGAGGGCGCAGGCGAGCCAACTCTTGCCCAGGCCGGTTGCGCCCGTGACCAAGAGATTCTCGTGGCGGTCGATCCAGTCGCCGGCGACGAGCCTGGCGAAGACGGCGCGGTCGATGCCGCGCGGAGTGCGCAAATCGACATCTTCCACGCATGCGCTCTGGCGCAGCGCAGCGAATTTGAGCCGCGTCGTGAGCCGTTTGGTGTCGCGCTCGGCGGCTTCGCGATCGACAAGAAGCCCGATGCGCTCCTCGAACGACAGGGCATCGAGATCCGGTGTTCGTCGCTGCTCCTCGAAGACCTTGGCCATTCCGGTCAAGCCGAGTGCGATGAGCCGTTCATGGGTGGGATGGGTGAGCATTGGGAACTCCATGGTTCAGTGGAAATAGCCCTGACCGCGGATGTTGCCGTGGCGCAGGGGTTGGTGGTCGGGTGTCTCGTCGAGGAAAGCGCGATCAAGGCCGTTCTTGAGGATCGAACGGATCGAGGCGACGGAGCGTGCCTTGATGAGGATGCCGCGCTGGCAGGCTGCATCGACGCGCGCGTTGCCGTAGCTCTTGGTCAGCGCCAAAATGCCGAGGCAGGTGCGAAAACCCTGTTCGGGATGCGGCCGATCAGCGATGACAGCCTGGAAGAAGGCAGCGGTGGAAGGGCCAATCTTCTCGCCGGCCGCGATCAGTCCCCCCGGCGTCCACTTGCCGTAGCGGCGATGCGCGCTCGGCATGTGATCGGCAACGGTCGTATGGCCGCGCCGGTTGGGCGCACGGGCGTGGCTGGCGATCCGCTGCCCCTTGTGGAAGACCTCGACGGTGTTGTCGGCGATGCGCACATCGACGAGTTCCCGGATCAGGCGGTAGGGCGTGGAATACCAGTGCCCGTCGACCTCGACATGATAATCGGGGGCGACGCGGCAACGCTTCCAGCGGGCGAACACATATGGCTGATCCGGCAGTGCGCCCAGCTTCGGCCTGTCGATCTCGGCGAAGAGTTCGGCGTGGCTGGAGCCGAAGCCACGCATCTGGCGGGCGTTGAGTTCGGCGACGAGCAGGCGGATGGCGGCGTTCAGCTCCGCCAGACAAAAGAAGCGATGATTGCGCAGCCGCGCCAGGACCCAGCGCTGGGCAATTTGCACGGCAACCTCGACTTTTGCCTTGGATAAAGCCGTCAACTGCAGCCCGTGTGGGGACGACCGGCCTCACGGTCCGCATTACTCACCCATTCCACCCGCTTAAAGGCCAGAG
>NZ_JAMYRY010000049.1:0-21544 GCF_040321655.1 Mesorhizobium sp. M0306
TGTTAAAACGACCGCCGTCAATCGCCGCGCCTGCACCGCTGGTGGGCAGGAAAGCCCATTTGGGTGTCAGATAGCGATGGAAGATCTCGTTCGGCCCGACGCGGGTGATCTTCACCCGCGCGCCCCATTCTCGAGATCCCGGATAAAGGCCAGAACCGCCTCGACCTGGCCGGCCCGATGGCCATGTCGGCGATCGGGTCATTGCGATACCAGTAGATCGCCTTGTCGACGTCGCCGGTGAGTTCCGTTGCCGCCGAGATCACTTTCACCCTCTCGCGCATCCGGCCCTCGAAGACCACGCTGGAGGTAGCGGTTGCGCCTGGCGGGCGCAGCCTGCGGTATGTGGCGCTGCATGTGCGCGACGACAAATTGGTTGCCTGCGGCTGGCCCGCCCGGAGCGGCTCGCGAGCCGGCGCCAAGCTCGGCGGACGAAACATACGGGGCGATCGAGAACTAGCTGGCGGCGGGCGCACCTTGTCCGGCAAAGTAACGTGCATGAAAGGCAAAGTCAGTTCAGTTTGGCTCACCGGTGGCAAGACTGGCAGCGGCGGCGATGCTGGCGCTTCGCCGTCGATGATGCCGAACGCCTTTGGCAACCTCTCAGAGCTTTTTGGCCCGTGCGCGTGAGACGTCGTTCCGGTCAAGAATCGCCAAGCCCCCGAAGAGAACAACGAAACCGACGATTGCGATCCAGCCGATGATCTGTCGCATCCGCCCCTGCCCCTCGGGCATTTGAAGCGCCTCGGCCTTCGGCCACATCACGTTGATATACCCGTCCGGCTCTGCGATCAGACCTGGGTCCTCCGTGCCGATTTCGAGCATTACACCTTTGATGGGACCCTCGGTCAAGCGAACGTCGGGCGTGTAAAGCCATCGGCTGTTGCCGCATGACGGTTGGCTACGAGACCAGCAGGCCGGACGACCGCGAGCTTCGCGAGCGGATGAAGGCGATCCCGTAGGAGCGTCCCCCCGGTGTAGAGTTGCCACCCTGGATCTCGCCTTGGCCGGCTGCATTCCTAGCTGTGTCCCCTAGGATACATTGTCGAGCAGGGTCGACTTATCCAAGCCTTGTGTCGGCTCAGACGGCCATTCACCATTCGGCGTCATCTCGTTGACTGTCTCGGGTAGATCCCGCGCAATCCTTCTGATTAGCTCCTCGCGCGAAAGACCCGTCTGCATCGAAATGGACCTGAGTGTACCTTCGTCTATTGCCGCTTCGACGTCCCTTGGCTCGATCGGTTGGTTTGGCCCGCTGCCAACCCACGAATCGACCTTCGATCCTGCCCCCACCTCCCTGAACCGTTCGAGGATCTCACCAAGGTCAGCCCTCGACACGCCAGTCGTCATCTGAGCCAGAATTCTGCGTTGCGGGTCGTTTGGGTTAAGATACCCTGCTCCCGGAATCAATTCACAGAGCTTGTCGCGATTTTGGTATGCCAGAACGCCAAGCATCGCGATCGCCAATCTTCCCAGATTTGCCATTTGGTCTCCTCCACGGGTTTGGCCCATGAGCGAATCGAAGCCAAGTCTTGGCGGATGCCGACGCGTGTGGGCTCGAACAACTTCTTGCCGGTCGGCTCGCCGGCGGAGAGGACGCGTCCTTCGGGGTACTCGTTTTCCATTTGACGTCTTCTCCTGACGCAGAACTTCGGGGCGCTTGGCCGCCGTCGCCCTGCGCCGATCGAACGCCCTAACCCGGCGCCTTCCCGGTTTGTTCCGCTTGTCAGAGTTTGTCGGCGACTATGGGGGCGCGACCCGACGGGTAACTCTACCGGCCCGAGAGATAGAGTCTGCCCAACTTGACCATCTTTCAGAACGACGGCGGCTCGGTTAGCCTCAGCTACCTTGGACTGCCGCCGGCTCGCGCACGAATTTCAATTTCGGCGGGACGGCGAACACCCTGAACCGCTCAGCCAGGCTGTCAAGAGCTTGACGCATGCCCATTCCCTCAGCAGCCGCACCGTGTCCACTGATGACCATCTGCGGGTTCAGGGCAGCCAGGTGCTTCACGGATCTTTCCGCCGCATCCCAGTCCGGCGTGAAGTAGCGCGGCGGACCGTGCATCTCGAGATCCTGAACGGCGACCTCATAGACTGACTCCTGACCGGTGGTGATGAAAGCGTCCCCTACGATCAGCGAGCGGTCCTCCTCGCGCCATAGCGAGATATGCCCAGGAGCGTGCCCGGGTGTGTGTAGCCATCGCCATCCGGGCATTCCGGGGATCGATCCGTCGGCAGGTAAGAGTTCCAAACGGTTGCCAAGATCAATTGGCCCCCGTGGAAAAAGCGGCGAAAGCAGCGCCATCAGTCCACCCCCGACCCAGGGATCCGGTGACGGATAAGATGCGGTTCCGGCCAAATAGGGGCGCTCGAGTGGATGCGCGAAGACAGGCACGTCCCACTTATTCGCGAGGTCTAGAACCGTTCCCACATGGTCGAAATGGCCGTGGGTCAGGATGATCGCGGCCGGCCGTGCGTTCGTGCCAAACCGCTTTTCCGCGACCGCAAGAATGCTGCTGCGGGACGTTGGCAACCCCGTATCGATCAGCACCCAGTTCCGATCTCCGCTGCCCGGTGCGCCGAAGAACACGACGTTGACGATTGCTAGCCGCAAATAGCCCAAGTCCGGTGCGATGCTCCAAGCGCCGTCGCCACGATCCTCGCGCCTGGCGTGGTCGATCTCGGAAAGTCGAATCTGAACGGTCATGTTGATCCCGTGCCTCTCTTGTTGCTGAGCAGCCGCTCGAGTTGATCGGCGGCGGTGGTATATCGCCCCGAACTTGGCACGCCCCTCCTTGTTCCTCATTCGACACCCAGCTACAGGAACAAAGGCTCGACCAATCGGCATTACCGGGTCACGCAAGGACGAGCTGGACTGAGCAACGAAGATGGCGCGCGCCCGATTGGATGCGGTATTTCGCCAACGCGGTTCCCGGTCCTAACAAGGCGGCCGAGTTCGAAGCCGACTGCTGAAAGGAGACTTCGAATGAACGAAGTGGGGCGCAGGGACTAGCACCAGGTGGAGGCTCCGGTTCCGCAAGCTTCGCGCTTTGCCAGTCATGGCAGGCTTTGAGTGCTCCTCGCACCGGCGCAAGGACGGGGTTCGCCTCGATTTTATTCGTGCGACCTCGCATAATTTGCATGCCCTGGGCGACTACCGCGGCTGCGCCGAACTCGGCCGTCGCACCAGCCGCGACGGACTGCGGTGGCACCTGATCGTAACGGCTCCCGGGACCTATGACTGGTCAAGTTGGGCGCCAATGGTCGAGGCGACCCGATCGGCAGGTGTCCAGGTTATCTGGGACATCTTCCATCGAGACCATGTTGATCAGGGATCGCTGCATTTCATCGATGCCACCGCCTAACCAGCCTGAAGGGGAGCCTTGTGCCCATGGCAATGAGCGCCGTTAGAATGACATCGGCGACCGGACTCCGGTGCGACTTACAGGTAGAGGGGCATTTCTTTCGGAACAGCAAAGCCGGCGGCGCGGTAGACATCTGCGGATAGAGAATGTCATCACCGTTACGCCAGGGTCATAGGCCCGTTCCGGCGGAGTATTCGCTCTGCATGGGCCGGGAATTTTCCGCGAGTGCTTTGACTGCGCGTGATCGCAGCGTGACCTGCCTGCGACTCGATTGCTGGGTAATCACCTCCTCTGGGCACGAAGTACAAAAGCGGAAGCAGGTGACTAAGCAACCTGCACGAGGTTGGTTCCGGCCGCGGAACTTTGCTCCTCGTATCGAGTTGGCGTTTCTCAATGGAGAGAGAGCCATGTCGAAAAAAAACACCCGTTTTGAAAAAGAGCTGGCCGGCAAGCCGCAACCAGAGGCGGACGCCAGGGGCCAGTCCGAGAAGAACCATAAAGGGGGAACGAACGACGGCGTCTCTAGCGCCAACCCTCGCGTCCTATCCGGAGAGGATGACGGGGACGCCACGTTCCCGCATGAGCGGAAAAAGTAAGGACGACTGCACAGCAACCGTTCATGCGCAGTCCAGGAGCCTCATTCCGCTATCTGATCATCATGGCCATGATAGCCTGCACTGCGATAGTCCCTTTCGGTCTAACAAGCGTAATCACCTATGCGCTTTAGTAGCTGCAATTGTGATTAGCGGCGTTGTTCTGATCCAGGGTTATCGCGATACTGCTGCCACTCCATGCCAAGCTCGATGAGATTATCGTTGCATTGAAGGAAACGAGGAACAATGTCGTGAGGCTGGAGCGCGCCGAGCCTGAGGAAATCAAGGCCAATTTGGCGCGGCTCGAAATGGAAGCGGCGGCGGCTGATCGAGAAACCAAGCACGGGGGATTCTCTGGCGCGTGAGCGCTACTCAAAAGCCATCATGGGCAAGCTGAGTCCGGCACGAGGCGGTCGCTCAAGGTCCCGCCAGCGGCGGCCAAGCACCGCGGAAGCCGTCGGCATAGCGATGGCCAGCGAAGCCTGCCAGCGGTCCAGGTGGCGAGTGCGGTATGAGCTCACACCACCTCTCTAACAACCGCGTCGAATTTTGTGAGGCCTACGCTCGGAGGCCTTTGCGTAAAAAGTCCCTGTTCGATTGCGGCCGCCTTGAAGGCATCGTCGCAGCTTGTTGGTTGCAATGACCGGCCAAGCATTCCTTGATCATTCGGACGGCTTCGAGCCGCCGCGGCTTGGCCACGTATGGCCATGGTTGTTCAAGCGCTTTCGCAGCATCGGATATTGATGCAACCACCATCGGCTTGCAATTCAGGTAAATTGTAATCGGAATGAATGCCGGCATTTTCTCGCTCGCCAGGATTGAACGCGGCTAAACGCGAAGAGAGGGCGGAGGTTGCATGAACGCGCATCTTCGCGATTTCAAGCCCCGCTACACCATGCAATTGAGACTGAACAGGCTCTTCTCGGGGCAATCTGTGGTCGGCACCGCCTATTGTCCGGAATCAGACAGAGAGTCTTCTGTTCCGAATCCAGACGAGAGCCGCGACCTATCTAAGCGCGCGGTGTCGACGGTCGAGCAAGTTCGCACCGGTGGCTGCCTTTGCGGAGCTGCTCGCATCCGGCTCAAAGGCCAGCCGACGAGGGTTGGTGTGTGCCATTGCCTTGACTGCAGGCGAACGAGCGGGAGCGCCTTCGTCTGCTTCGCGGTCTGGCCCAGATCGAGCTACGAAGGCACTGGTAACCTCCACACCTATGCCGGGCGAAGCTTCTGCCCAACCTGTGGTTCGCGCCTCGTAAGCCTCCGGGACGACGAGGCCGAGGTGATGATCGGCAGTCTGGACCGAGCTCCGAGCGATCTTATTCCAGACTATGAGCTGTGGATCGGGCGGCGGGAGCCATGGCTGTTGTACCTGGAATGGGCCGAGCAGTTCGAGCACGATTGGGAGCCGAGGAAAATTGGGGCTCCGCCAATGGAGATGGAGTCGTCCGAGCCGGCCCAGCAGCTCAAGCGCTCTAACCTGCGTTCCCATTGCAAAGCCCGGCGAGCGGAAACCAGCAGCCTTCTTCCAGGAACAACCGGCGATCAGGCTGGTTGGGGGCAGCCAAACAGGGAGAGCAAAGATGGACTCGGTAAGCCACGCGCCGACATGCGCGGCAGTTCGGCAACAGCATCAAGGCATTTCGAGAGCGGTCACGCCTGTCCACTTTGCGCGCGGCGGCCGCTAGTGACCCGCCGCACGCACAAGACAACAGCAACAGCCGTCCTGCTTGGCGCCGGGTTGGCCAGCCTGGCGCTGTACAACAGCGCTCGCGCGAGACGCGCGCTTTCCCGCACGCATCGGGGCGCTTTATCAGGGTGGCGGGGGTGCGCCTGCACCTCCTTGAGCGGGGCAGCGGGATGCCGTTGATCCTGCTACACGGAAACGGCTCGTCAGCCGAGGATTTCAAGACCAGCGCCATGTTCGACGAAGCGGCCGGGAAATACCGGGTGCTCGCCTTTGACCGGCCCGGCTTCGGCAGGAGCACGCGGCCGCGCGGCAAATGGTGGACGGCGGCCGCGCAAGCCGATCTCATTCATGCCGCCGTCGCGCAGCTTGGGATCAGCAGATATCTCGTTCTGGGCCATTCCTGGGGCGCGTCGGTGGCTCTCCAACTCGCGAGCAGGCACCCAGCATCAGTTGCCGGAATCGTGCTTGTCTCAGGTTATTACCATCCGCCGCCGCGCCTGGGCCTTGCACTGGCGGCGCTACCGGCCTTGCCTATCGCCGGTGGTGTTTTCCGCCACACCTTGCTGCCGCTGCTTGTGCGGCTCACCTGGCCGCTCGCCATGGGCACAATATTTCACCCCGGCATCATCTCTGCGGCGTTTGCTTCGTCGGCAAAGGAGACCGCCAGCCGGCCCTCACAACTGCGGTCGATCGGGGCCGAATCGGGATTGATGCTGGCCGCCGCACTGGCCGGCGGCCGCTTCACCCGCTAGGATGATCTGTCGCTGCCTGTCGGCATTATCGCCGGGGCCGGCGACCGGTTGTTCGATGCGAAAGCCGAGGCTCTTGGACTACAATTGGAGATTCCTGGTTCCTTTGTCGATATCATCCCGCAGGCCGGCCACATGGTCCACCACACCGCACCGCTAGCCGTTCTCGCCATGGTGGACAGGGTCGCTGCAGCGGCCAGCATGAGGGAGGCCGGCACTGGCACATGATCCCGGTAAAGTGGAATCCGGTTTTCAGAAAAGATCATGCGCAAAGCGAATGATAGAACCCTGTCCCGACCCTATCGCGTGGCGAATCCGATGATATACCTCCCGGCGAGCAGGCATTCAGCGAACCGCATCCTGTGCATCCATCCACGCGGGTCCAGCTAACATCGACGTCGGGGTCTGGCGGATTGGGAATTTGGCCAGGGGAACGGCCCCAATTCCGTGTCTCGCTTCTGTGTCTCTTATGGCCGCAAGGATCTAGTCATCTGCAAATCGAGGCCGCAGGCTGACAAGCACCCCGCACTACAAGGAGCTGACGATCAGAAAACAAATCTAGACATGTCGCACCATCCTTGTTGGTGCGGCTTGCGGTGCATATCGGTCGAGCGCCTGATGTAACCAAATTACCGGCTCAGCGTTTCGTTCAGTGCCATTGCAATGAGCGAAGCCATAACCTTTGTCACGAGCATAGACTGGCAATTTCATGGGTCGCAATTTTTTGGTGATTGAACCTGAGGAAGGCATTGCCGTGCTCAGGGGGCTTGCCTCGTTGGCGCGTATCTCGATGCTGAAACTGCTTCATGAGAAGGGGCCCATGAATGTCAACGAAATCGCCGCCGTGCTGTCGCTGCCGCAGTCGACCGTCTCGACCAACATCCAGGTGCTGGAGGATGCGGGCCTGATCCATACCGAGAACCAGAAAGCGAAGAAAGGCAACCAGAAAATCTGCTATCCGACCGCCGAAAAAGTGCTCGTCGTGTTCAAGGGTGATTATCGTAAGGTCAAGAACGATGCGATCGAAGTGTCGATGCCGGTCGGGCTTTACACCAGCTTCGAGGTTACCGCGCCCTGCGGCCTTTGCTCGCCGGACGGCATCATCGGTCTGCTCGATGTTCCCAACACTTTCCTCGATCCGGACCGCATGAAAGCCGGTCTGCTGTGGTTCACGCGCGGTTTTGTCGAATACCAGTTCCCCAACAATGCCAAGCTCGCCAATGCCGAGATCACCGAGCTCGAAGTGGCGATAGAGCTGTCTTCGGAAGTGCCGGGCACCAGCGCCGATTGGCCCTCGGACATCACGCTGACGATCAATGGCGTCGATGTCGGCACCTGGACGTCGCCGGGGGATTTCGGCGACAAGCGTGGCGTCTTCACGCCCTCCTGGTGGAAGCTCAAGGGCTCGCAGTACGGCAAGCTGAAGAATTGGCGAATTGCCAATGACGGCACCTATGTCGACGGCCTCAGGATTTCCGAAACCGGCCTCGCCGCACTCGATCTGAAGAGCCATCATTCAATCCGCGTCCGTATCGGCGTCAAGGACGACGCCAAGCGCCCCGGCGGGATCAACATTTTCGGCAAGGGCTTTGGAAATTACGATCAGGACATCCTGCTCAGGATCAAAACCGCCTGAGGCGACTCGCGGTGTTGCTGCGCGCAATTAAACCGTTGCCAGATTTGCAGCTAGCAACGTCGTCTGTGAGGCCACCAGCTTGCCTGACGTGTATAGATACCCCGTTGCAAGGTTCGCCCACTGGCTGGCTTTCGCCTGCTACCCTCAAATCACCGGTACAAAGCGATCCGTCCACCAACGCCAGAGCGTTTCATCCTCCGTTCCGGCAAATGCCGGAACTTAAACATCTAGGCAACTCTCGAAAGTATGTGCCGATCCAGGTCGCACCTTGCCAACCCGAACCGCCAGCGGTGGTTCGTCGCCTCACGCCTGCTCTGATAGAACAGGGTCAGTTGCCGGCCGTCGATCATCACGGTCGAATGGCCGTTCTCGCCGGGCTCACCAGGGTCGAGAACGGGGCCGACGGAAACGTAGGGGCCCTTGACGTCATCGGCGATGGCGAAGAAAACGCGCTGCCGGCTGCCGCGCGGACCTTCGGGGAGGAAGCAGGTGGCGTTGAGAAGCACACGACCGTCTGGCAGCTCGACGAGCTGGGCGCCTTCGATCCCCCATTCGTAATCCGGATGCTCGCGCGCATTGTGATGCGGCACGTCGAGATGATCGAGTATCTTGCCGAGACGTTTCCACGGCCCGAACCAGGAATCGGATTGGCTGCGCGCCAGATAGACATCAGGCTGGGGCACCCTGGTGAATTTGGGCATGCCTGAATAGACGATGTAGCGCTTGCCGTCGACGATTGCCGGATGGGGATCGTAGATGCCGTCCTCATCGGTGTCGGGCAGCGACAATATCGCCGGATTGAGCACCACCCAATGAAAGCCGTCATTGGAGACCGCGTGCTCGCAACGTCCGCCGGACTTCATGAATTCGGTCTGGATGAACATATGGAAGACGCCGCACTCATGAATGACGCCGGGTGCCGCAACGCCCGATCCGGTTATCGCCAAGACGATCGGCTCGTGCTCTATCCAGGGTCCATAGAGATCCGGTGCCGTGGCATGGAGTATTTCCCAGCTTTCGGTCGTGACCGTGCCGCTTGAGCCGAAGACGTGCCAGAGCGTGCCGTCGAAGACGGGACAGGGGTCCTTCAGGTCATCCACGACCTGCGGGTGAAACAACGGAAAGACGTTGGTTTCAAAGTCGATCTTCATTCGCCAACCATTCCTCGATTCCTCCCGGGCTCCATTCAAATGAACCACCTGCGCGACTCACATGAATCGATTCGCAGGCGTATTTATAGCTCCGCCGATGAACGGTTGTTGAACGATTGAAGGATTTCAACCGTTCTGTGGCAAAGGGCCACATTTTGGGAGCCCGACCTAACGCGATGGGCCTCATGATCTGAGTCGAATGGGGGTCGCCTCGCCCGTTCTTCTATCGAGCCATCGCAAATGGAGCAGAACAGCTGGTCTCGCCTAAACAGTTTGCGGCTGTGGAACAACTTACTGGGATGGAAGTTATATGCACGGCTGCGAACGTTGATGTCGAAGCTACCTTGATTAACTTTTGTTAATCGAGGCGATTTCCAGCTATAACTAAGGATAATTTATATGGAAATGGCGGCGGGCCGGCGCAAAACACCAAAAATCCCTGTACAATCGTCTATTTTACTCTGCTTTTCCCACCTCCGATGGAACTTCGTATATCAAAGACCACAACACATTCTAACCCTCGCATCAAAACAGCAGCAGCTAATTTACTTTGAAGAGCCGATCTTTGAAGAGAGGCGCCACCCTTCGATGCGGGTGAACGATATTTCACCTACGATCAGAATTGTGACGCCGCTTATCCCAGTTGGCACTTCCGCGGCCAGGGCAGACGCGATTCAGCGCAGGTTCATCGATCAGATCATCGCCTCTACGCCGCATGACCGATTGACGGCCTGGTATTATACGCCCATGGCGCTACGTTTCAGCGATCATCTCGCCTGTGACGTCTGCGTCTACGACTGCATGGATGAACTCTCCGCGTTCAAAGACGCTCCCGCAGAGTTGACGCAGTTGGAAAACGCGCTGTTGCAACGTGCCGATGTCGTCTTCACGGGCGGGCAGAGCCTCTACGAGGCCAAGCGCAGCTTGCATCCGGCGATCTTTCCCTTCCCGAGCAGCATCGACGTTGCCCATTTCCATCAGGCTAGGGCGCCAGGTGAGGACCCGTTCGATCAGGCCGACATACCTCACCCGAGGGTGGGGTACTTCGGGGTCATCGACGAACGGCTCGACCTTGAACTTATCGCGCAGGCGGCTGCGGCAATGCCAGACGTGCATTTCGTCATGCTTGGCCCTGTCGTCAAGATCGATCCGGCGAGTCTTCCCTGGGCAGGCAACCTGCATTGGCTGGGGGCCAAGTCCTATACAGACCTGCCGAACTATCTCCGGCATTGGAGTGCCGGCTGGATGCCGTTCGCGCTCAACGAAGCGACCCGCTACATCAGCCCGACCAAGACTCCCGAGTTCCTCGCGGCAGGACTGCCGGTAATTTCCACGGCGATCGTCGACGTTGTACGTACCTACGGCGCCGAAGGCCTTGTCGAGATTGTCGATGCGGAGGATGTCGAGGCCAAGCTTCGGTGCATCCTTGCCGGCCCCCGCGATTTCCTGGTGAAGAGGGCCGACGCCTATCTCGCCGACATGTCCTGGGAGAAGACCTGGAGCGCGATGGCTGCCCACATCGAGCGCGCCCGTGCGATGAAGAGCGTCGTCCCATTCCTGAGGAGGGCGTGAGCGTGTTCGACTGGTTGATCGTAGGGGCCGGTTTCGCCGGCAGTGTGCTGGCCGAGCGTATCGCATCGCAACGGCAGGAAAGCGTCCTGCTCATAGACCGACGAAATCACGTCGGCGGCAATGCCTACGACTGCTACGACGACGCGGGAATCCTTATTCACCGTTACGGGCCTCACATCTTTCACACCAACGCCCAATCGATCGTCGACTATCTGTCGCAATTCACCGAATGGCGGCCTTACGAACATCGCGTGCTGTCGCTGGTCGATGGAAAGCTGCTGCCAATACCGATCAATCTCGACACAATAAACCGCCTTTACGGCCTTGAGTTGACATCCGAGCAGCTGCAGGACTTCTTCGCTTCCCGACGCGAAACGGTCAAAGAAGTCCGCACCGCCGAGGACGTCGTGGTCAGCACTGTCGGCAGAGAGCTCTACGAGAAATTCTTCCGCGGCTACACGAGGAAGCAGTGGGGCGTCGACCCTTCCCAGTTGAGCAAGTCGGTGACAGCGCGAGTCCCAACCCGGACCGATCGGGACGATCGCTATTTTGGCGACAGCTTCCAGAACATGCCGGCAGGCGGGTATACGCGCATGTTCCAGCGCATGCTGGAAAAGCCCAAGATCAAGATCATGCTGCAGACGGACTATCGCGAAATTCGCGACAAGATCCCCTTCCAGCGGATGATCTATACTGGTCCGATCGACGAGTATTTTGACTGGAAGCTTGGTCGCTTGCCCTACCGTTCGCTGCGCTTTGAGCACACGACGCTTGATTGCGAGCAGTTCCAACCGGTCGCCGTCGTCAACTATCCGCAGACGGAAAAATACACACGGATCACCGAGTACAAGCATCTGACCGGTCAGCGGAGTCCGAAGACCAGCATCACCTACGAATACCCCACGGACGTCGGAGATCCTTATTACCCGGTGCCGCGGGCCGAAAATGAGGCCTTGTACAAACGATACGAAGCCTTGGCCGCGGCGTGCCCGGAGGTCTGGTTCGTCGGACGTCTGGCGACATATCGTTATTACAATATGGATCAGGTCGTCGGCCAGGCATTGGCAACGTTCGCGCGCATTCAGAGGAGCCTGCCGGCAACCGTGATTGTGCCCCCGACGGTGCAGCGCGAGGCGGCCGAGTGAACATCACACAGTTGAGCGGCATTCGAGCGACCCTACGTTGGGTTGTTGTGTCGGCCACGGACGCGGCCGATTGGCCGAACTCGGCATGCAAGTCGCGGCTCGCAGCAATCGAGTCGTGCCTAGCCGTCATGCTCGGCGAAAGCCGCCAAGGTCACCGCCCGGGCTCTCATCACCGCGGCCAAGCAAGCCAGGATCTTTCGGCGACAGTTTTAGTTATGTCGTGTTGTTAATGCAGCTGAAGCGCGGCGCACTGTTCCGATCGGCGGGACTATGCCGCGCTTGGTGGTTCCTTTTCAAAGACCTCGAATAATCGGCGCTGGCGCTCCAACTCGTCCGCAAGTGGCTTGCGAACAGTGCGCGAGCCGTCCGCATGAACGGTGGAGAACAAGCCGACTTCGGCGTGGCGCGAATTGTCCCAACCTGGGTAGGCCGTCACCGGGTACAGGCATATACCCTGAGCAGGTGCACCTAGGCTCGTCGCATCGCGCACCTCGTCGCAAACGTAGTGAAGCCAGGCTGGCCGGCCTGAACCTTCGGCGCCCGTCTCAGCGATGAACATCGGCTTCTTGTATCGCTCGGCGACCTCGACCAGCATTTCCGAAAGTGCACGGTATTCGTGATGCCCCATCGGTATCGTTGGGCCATTCAAGTACCACTGGTTGTGCGGATAGAAGTTGAGGCCGATGACGTCCACAACGTCCTCGCTGCCGCCCAACTCCGGCTCCACGCGCCCCATCAGCATGTCATACGCCTCGAACTGCCCCTGACGAGCATTTTCGGCGCGCCTCCGTTCGGGGCGACTACGGTCACGAGGAGCAATATGGATCAGCGGTTCAGCCCAGATGAACCTGCAGCCGGGTTCGGCCTCCCGCATCGCCCTCACCCCGGCGACCGCTGCCCTGACAAGATGTCGTTTGAACCATCCACGCTTGTTCGGCCCGACGCGCGGGAAATAACCGACCTCCACCGCCCATGCAAAAAACGAAATCTCGTTGATCGGGCATACCAGCGGGCTCACGCCGGTGACGGTCCGATGAACCCGAACAGCATCTGCGGCAAAACGAGCATAGGCCTCGATAAAGCCAGGGCCACCTTGGTCGACGTGGTCAGGCGAGCCATAGTGGAAGATATCCCAGATGATCTGCACCCCTGCCGCTTGGGCTGCCTCAATCGCCGACGTCCAACTCGACCAGTCAAAGACTCCGGGCGCTGTTTCAATCAGGTGCCAGCGCAAGCCGTCGCGGATCGTGCGAAGCCCAAGCTCCGCACACCGACGATAGTCGCTGTGTGCATGAATATCATGTGAGGTCGCGCGGATCAGATCAAGACGAGCCCCGTCGGCGCGCCGATGGGAGGAACACTCGAAACCGGCCATGAAAAAGCTGTCGAACCACGAAGGGTCTGCCGGGGGCCGACGGGCGGGACTCTCGTTCATACTAACATCCCGTCGCCCAAGGCGTGCGCGAGTAATCGCATTCGGCAGTCGCCCATTGTCAGTTCCGGTCGCCTAGTCGAAATCGGTCGGCCACCACCACGTCGACGGCTCGGCGCTGCGGTGTAGATGCGCGCCTGGATTGGTGAATTCAACCAAGCTCCTATCCCTCTGCCCGGGGGCCGCGGTCGCGTCGATTCGATCCGAACTTATGCGGCCTGTTGCATCGCCCGTTCGTTGACGCCTGTTTCGCCTAGTCGGGTGAGCGCCTCATCGGTTGCTTTTTCTTCCTTGAGCGTCTGTTCGAGTAGCGGGACGGCCTCTTTCAAGCCAAGTAACCCGGCCCATGTGACAAGAGTCCCGTAGCGCGCTATTTCATAATGTTCGACGGACTGGGCTGCAGCCACGAGACCCGCATCCAATGCCGGAGCCTCCTCGAACTCCTCCAAAATCTCCTGTCCTTCTTCGATGATGCCGTCGATAGCCGGGCACGTTTTCCCTTGGGCTCTCTTGCCAAAGGCGTCGAAAACTTGCTGCAGGCGCTCGATCTGACCTTCCGTCTCGTCACGATGTTTTTCGAACGCCGCCTTCAGCTCTTCGGACTCTGCGCTTTTCGCCATTTTCCGGAGCGCCGTCAGAATCTTGCGTTCGGCGTAGTAGATGTCTTTCAGACCATCATAGAAAAGGTCTTCCAAACCCTTGGAGCTGCCTTGAGAGCCTTTCTTCGTCGCCATTGTCATCTCCTGTTCATTTGTATCGACGCATGCATAGCTCTAACTGGACCAGTCTCTTGTTGTTCCTTCACCACGGCTCTGCGGCAGCCAATAAGTCGACCGACGGTCAGGTTGACCGACTGACTTCAGTCCGCCGCGTCACAGCAACCGCTGAGCATCTCGGCTGCGCGCTCCATTGCGGAAGTTCCGGGATGAGGATCGTCTGCCTGAAGGGTTGCTGTCATGGTGTCGAAAGCTGACAAGCTTAGGAACTTCTTCGAGATCTCTACAAGACCAGCCCTTCAATCTCATGATCCGGGCTATGAGAATTGCCATGTCATACGGCTTGGCGATGCGAGGGCGATCCTCGCAGAGGTCACCGGCTGCTTTGGCAGTTCGCTCCACGGCCGATGAGAGCACCACCTCAATGCCTTCTCCATTCTGCCGGAACGACTCGGCAAGCTGAAAACCA
Source organism: Mesorhizobium sp. M0306 (assembly GCF_040321655.1). Classification (NCBI taxonomy): domain Bacteria; kingdom Pseudomonadati; phylum Pseudomonadota; class Alphaproteobacteria; order Hyphomicrobiales; family Phyllobacteriaceae; genus Mesorhizobium; species Mesorhizobium sp. M0306. The sequence goes on from NZ_JAMYRY010000049.1 coordinate 14,515, forward strand.
TCGTCCCGCCTGGCAGGTCAACGCCGGACAAAAATGGTGTCTACGTGGAAGCCGGAATGCACCACTGCCTGTTGCGCAGCAAGGGCGTCTGTTGCCTAGTGGTGGTCGCAGAGGTTGCGGTAGGTGGAATGAAAGCCGGTAGATGTGGAGGTCTGCGCGAACAGCTTAGCAAAGGATCATTCAGTGCGTGACGCTTTGGGGCAGGACACGCCAGCAACTCGCACGTCCTGACATTGGGTGCGTTCCAGGCGCGTTTGTTTTGGTCCTTTAACACATGTGAATGCATACGTGACAAACCTCGCATTAGTGGCCTGGAAGAGCAGATATTGTGGCCCTGGTTGTCGCGGGTCGGTCCGGGCAGGTTGCCCGGTGACATCGTGATCCAACGTGAGAACTTCACGTTTTATACTCCGATCGGCACTGGGATTCTGATCAGCATCGTGCTTTCGTTTGTTCTGTGGCTACTCAACCGATAGCGAGGACGGCGAGCCCGCGTCGCCGGAGGAAAAGAACGACGTGGACCGATCGGAGCTATCCGATCTGGCAGCAAAAATATGAGGGAAAGAGTTTGCTGCGTGGGCAGAACTTTCCCTGCGCGCCGGTGTTCCATCGCGTGAGTGAAAAAGCCCGCCGCACAGTTTGATGCGGCGGGGCCGATCAAGCGCTGTTGCACCCGGCGGGGGCTCGGGGTCGGGCATGCCCGGTGCGCGCGGATCACAGGGATTTTAGATGCATCAGCTGCAATACGTCCACCAACCGACGGTTGGACAACACGAGGCTTGATTCCGAGAGCTTTCTCTCAGTGCCGAAGGGGCAAGATAGTTGCAGGAACTCAGCCTTGGCGCGGCACGTTGCTAAGTCGTTGACCATCGCAAAGGATGTATCCAATGGCGAAAGACATATCTCGCGAGGAAGAGCAACGCGGCACCGAACAAGTTCTCTTCTGGGGCGCTGCGATCGCTCTTGTCCTTTTTGTGTCTCTGCTGACCCTCGCCCTCGTCGGGACGTCCTAATCTGTTTAGACAGCAGGATTGGACCGGCGGGCGCGAGGTCTTGTGAGCTTAGGGGCGGATGCCGGGCTGGTGCACCCTATAACCCGCTCCCATCTGCCGTTTGTCTTCTCGATCGCGCGTCGAGCAGCAACGCGCTGAATTGAATTCAGAAATTAATTGCGCGGGTCACAACCTACAGCAAAACTGTCCCGATCCGACCCGATCGGCTGTCCTTCGCTGGAGACGAAAAGCCACGAGCGGACGCTACAGGCCCAACTTCTCCCGGAGTGCATCAATGCGTTTAGAAGCTTCCGCCTTGCTGAGGCCATCAGCATAGGCGTCAGGGTCGTCGGCCTGTTCGGCCAGAGTTTTCAAATAGGAGGCTTGTGCGGGGGTCATTGGGTCATCTCCGCTGACCCAATCTTCCGGGTCCTTTTCGACATTTGCCGATGCCTCGATTTTTGGGTTGTGCCGGTCGACCATGCTCAATCTCCCTTGATGATCACCACAATGAGAAATGAGTTTGTTCCGCCACATTGTGACTCGGGCTTCAATCGCCATTCGGCCTGGGGGGCCAAGCGCGCAGCTAGGCCGCCTTCTTGATCTCTGCGACCTGAACGCCCAGTCGGAACGCCTGACCATCTGCAAACGAACGCGCGTAGCTCTCTGATGTAAAAGGGACCGTGGTGGTGGTGCCGCTGACCGTCACGCGAACCGACCACTCTTTGTCCCTAATGATTTCAACGGCATGTTGCTCATGCGCAGCCATGCATTCCTCCCAGAACCTTCCGTTGAGGATGGCAGGATAGCGTCGTAAAACTGGTTTGCATGCAAATAATCCGACACCGCGACGTCGAAATGTCAAAACATGCACAGCTATGCTCAAGTCGATGGCGTCGCCTTGAGCTGTTTGAGATGTTCCTTGGCGAGGTTGAAAAGTGCGGCGGCAGTTTCTTCAGCCGTCCAGCCTTGCTCGACGCAAGAGGACACCAGAGCGGCGTGCGCGCCTTCGAGGGCGACTGCGCAGTTCACGCTCCTGTCGGGGCTGTCCTGGGAGAAGGGGCGGTTCGACGTGTGCTGTTTGGGACATGCAGAATAATTGGCGGAGTGCGAGAAAGTTCCTCCGCACTCGCGCTTCGCACCGCGGTGCCGCCCACAGCGTCTTGCCTAAGGGACTTTGCGGGGTAATTCGCTCGCGTTCGAATTGAGAGGGACCTCGGATTGAACACGCGGATTACCAGGCGGACAAAAAAGCCCCGGCGCTGGGTCGTTGCGCCGGGGCTTTGGACACGTACAAGCTACACCAACATGTCCGTTTATGAACGTGCGCTAATAAAGTGAAAAAACGGTGAACCACGCATAGGCCGAAGGGCGCAACTCGAGCACCCGCAGTGTGCCCGGCTCGTCGCCGCCGCAGATCGGCAACACCTGGTAGTCGCCGTCGAACGGCCAAATGTCGCCGTGCAATAAAATCGTATTCGGGAAAACAGCTCTTCAGGAATGGCTCGTCGCAATACCGCGACCTCGCCGCAACAGCTACGGCGTAGACTCATTACCGCGTAGCCATATGCGGATTGCGACGAGTTTGAGGGCGGCAAGATAGTTCTCAGCCAGCTTGTCGTATCGAGTTGCGATGCGGCGAAACTGCTTAGCCTTGTTGAAGAAGCGCTCGACGAGATTGCGTGCCTTGTAGAGGAAGGGGCTGAAGCAGATCGGCTCCTTGCGGTTGGCCTTGGGCGGGATGTTGGCCCATGCCTTGCGCTCCGTGACTGCCTTGCGCAACGCGTTGGCATCGTAGCCCTTGTCGGCCAAGAGCATGGCGCCCTCTGGAAAATCGGCGATCAGGTCCGCTACCGAGGCGATGTCGCTCTTTTGGCCTGCAGTCAGCGCCAGCTTGATCGGCCTGCCTTTCGCATCGACAAGAGCGTGGATCTTGGTGGTCAATCCACCTCGGGAGCGACCGAGACAATGATCTCGATCCCCCTTTTTGCCGTCGCACCCTGCTGATGGACGCGAACAATAGATGTGTCGATCATTTGCACCCTACCGTCGTGGGCTTTGGTGATGGAGTCCATGAGGCGGTCCCACACACCTGCTTTCCCCCATCGGACAAAGCGATTGTAGCAGGTGGTTCGTGGGCCATATCGCTCTGGCAGGTCTCGCCACGGCGCACCGGATCGCAGCACCCAGAAGATGCCGTTGAGCACGCGGCGGTCGTCTACACGCGGCACACCACGCGGTTTGTTGGGGAGAAGCGGCTCGATCGCGTGCCATTCGAAGTCGGTAAGGTCATATTGGCTCATGCCGAGCCTGAATCAGATTCCGCCGAAATATGAAAGTGTCAGTCGGAAAACGACCTGTTGCGGAGATTGCGCAATAGCTCGGAACATCGGATCTTTGTCCAAGCCATGAACGTTTTGGAGCCGCTCCTCCTCGTCCTGATTGAGAATGCCCGTCGCATTCTTGTTGCTCAGTATGGTGTTGATCGCGCTGAGCCAACCTTCTTCCAGATCATCGACCTCCTGCGTGCGGAACCGGAGTTGAGGCCCGTCTTCCTCGCGCTTGTGCGCCGAACCCTCATGAAGCGGCACGACCGATGGGGTCTCGATGAGGACAGCGTTCCCAGTGAGTTAACCCAGCTAGTAGTTCATGAGTTACGCTGGACAGAGTTCAGAGAGCTGGCAGAAGAGCGTCTGCAGACTGTCCTTGGAGGAGATAGGGCGCTGGCCATCAGTGACCCCGTGCGCTGGATTGCGGATGCCTACGAGGACAGCTGGGATGATCGCGAGTTTTACCGGCGCTATCGAGAGTGAAGCGCACGGCCCGTTCCACCCATCCCTGACATTCCGCATTTATGAGTTCACGGCCTAGAACGCTGGACGTTGAGAACGCCATCATGGACGGCGAAATCATCGTTCTCAACGACAAGGGCCTGTCCGACTTTGCCGAGTTGCGAAAAGCGATCACCCGGCGCCAGCACGATCTCTATTTCGTCGCCTTCGATCTGCTGCACCTCAACGGCCACGATCTGCGCGACATGGCCGTCGAGGAGCGCCGCGAGATCCTGGAGGGCATCATCCCCTTAGATATCCGCATCCAGTTCAGCCAGGCGCTGCCGGGCGAGGCGAACGCCAGCTATCACCTCGTCGATCAGGCCGGCCTAGAAGGCATGGTATCGAAGCGTCAAGGAGACCCGAAGGCGGAGGCATGACGCAGCGACATAAGTTACGTGGGCGGCGATGGATTCAGAAGACGTTCGTGAACATAGAGGTTTCGCTACTTCGATCCGGACGCTAATGACAGGGCTAGCGCGGAAAGGCTCGGTACATAGCGCTGCACGCTGAACATTCAGTTCAGATTCAGCCTTCCGATATGGCTATGAGCTACGTATCAACCTCGAATGCTCTGTTGTTCCTGCATGCCATAGGCCCCGACTTAGCAGCGCGCATTTGCCCCCGTTCCTCGCCGGAGGAGAGCCCCCTGAATGGCCTTCCCCCACTTCGGTCCCCTCTCAGTCCACTTCAGGAGTTCCTCGGCAGCACCCTCGACATTGTTGCAGCCGTAGGTGGCCCCAGGCCGGTCGGTTTTGACGTACACCGGAGGGGAGAACCTATGGAGTGCCATGACACCTCCTCCTACGGGGAGAGATACATCTTGGCTTCCTTAGCGGCAGCCTCAAAGGCCTTTCGTTACCACCTGAGGGTCAATCGGATCGCCCTCTAGGTCTGACAGGCAGAGGTTCACCGCCTTTTGCCAGCGAGGTCCTCTCAGGGTCCACCTCTTGAGCTGCTCAAGGGCTACCCTCGCATTGTCGCAGCCATGCCTGTCGCCGGTTTCAGTCTTCACGAATACCGGAGGGACGAACCAATGGGTTGCCATGAGGGATAAGTAGGGGCGGCACGAACCCGCCGACCATCCGAATCATGATAGGTCATGCTCGGTCCCTTCTCGGCAGGGAGCGCGCAACAAACCGAAGGTGTTCATAGAGAACGGCCTCGTCGAACTCGCCGTCCGAGAAGAGTGCCATTGCGCTCACGCTCAGGCGCTCCGCTTGCTCGCTTCCTACTGGAATGCCTTGCTCGGCGCATACACGATCAAAGACCTGCTTCAGCAGAATCAGGTCGCCAGGATAGGCAGTACTATTAGTTGAGCTGCTGCTGGTCATAGGCTGTCACCATTGGGCAGACGCGCGGTGGGCTCCCCTGCCAGAGCCGAATGCCCGAGCCCCTAAACTTCAAATCGCACGGCCCAGAGCAGATGAAACTACAGCCGCATGTGTTGCCGGCAGTTCGAACAGCATGGGCAGGTGGCGACACTCGGCTTCGTCCACGATCAGCGCCTCAATAGTCGCGATGGAAAGATGGCTTCTGAGGCGCAGCCGGACAACCGCGGCGAGCTTGTGAACGGGCACCGGTACCGCCCCGGCGTGATGGTCTAGAAGATTGTTGATCTCGGCAACTACTTTTGGATCGACGGCGTGGGGCAATGGCAGCATGAGAGCGCTTCCTTTCGTAAGTAACTCTAAGCCGATCGGGGCGATGAGTCTTGGCGCGTACGTTTTTAACCAAATGTCGCGGACATCATTGTAGTCCACGATCGTTATTCGGTCGGCGTGATTTAGAGCGACAACGGCCGGCTGACCAATCCAGGAACAGTCTGCTGGTAAGGAACAACGAAGGCCCTCGTAGGTTTAGAACTCGCAGCGGTCGATTTCTTCGTGGATGTAGCCGCTGTGGGTCCGTCGCCTCATCCTTTCGGGCGGCGGGCCCTCCTGGTATCCGATTACCTATTCGCGGTTGGCGGAAGTAACGCCCCCTCCTCCTTAGCGGCAGCCAAGAATGCCTTGCGGGCCTCCTCAGCTTCCATCTCGTCGAATATCACGGCCATGCAAACGCGCACCGCAAGGTCCCAGCAAGGGCCACGCTTGGTCCACTTCATCAACTCCTCGCCGGCTGTCTCGGCATTGTTGACGTTGCGGATGATCCCGGGACGCTCGGTCCTGACAGGGACCGGAGGGTTGAACCAGTGGAGAGCCCTACGTCACTCTTTGTCGGCTCTATCAAATTCCTCCAGCAAATACCTTTGCTCAGCCGGCAGCTCCCGTTCTACAGGCAGATTTAGCAGATTGAGAAGGTAATTGCGGATTACCTCTGAGGTGATCCACCGCCGCACAATTTCGGCAATAACCTTCTGTTTCCTTCTGTCGACCTCAACCATGGTCGATCCTGATGCGAACAGGATAGAACCTTCTGGCGAGAAGATTTGTTCCTGCTAATTACGAAGATCAAGCAGGACGGCGCGCCCCCTCTCGCGGGGCCACAATGAGCAAAATTCCTGGAATGCTGGGCGGGAACGTTAGGCGGATTGGTGAGGCGTGGGGCTGACAGCTACTCCCGGCCGTCGAAACACACGAACAGGCCAGTGGCGGAAGCTACCTCAAGGAGGCGGTGCGCGAGCTCACCGGCTGCGCCTCGTTCCGACTGTTTGGACTCTAGCGATGGGCGAAGCCTCCGCCCGCCGCAAGCCGAACGAACAGCCGGCCTTGCTCAACACCGAGCTCGAACATCTACCGGCCGAACTGCGCTGGCGCGAGTGGATGGGCCGCGTCGAAGCGGTGATCTTTGCGGCAAATGAACCGGTGCCGCGCGAGGTGCTGGCGCGCGTCGTCAGCAAAAGCTGCAATCTCGACCTGGTCATCGACGACATCCGTGCCGAGCTTGCAGGCCGCCCCTACGAGCTGGTGTCGGTCGCCGGCGGCTGGCAGCACCGGACCAAAAGGGCCTTTGGAGATATCATCCACGTCGCATTTGGCACGGCAGGGCAGGGGACAAAAGAACTGTCGCAGACGGAGGCGCTCGTGCTGATGTGCATTGCCTACTTCCAGCCGATCACCCGTGCCGAGCTCTCCAGCTTTTTCGGCAAGGAGGTATCGCGCGACCTGATCGGCATGCTGCGCGCGCAGGAGCTGATCGCCTCGGGACCGCGTTCGCCGCAGCCCGGCGCGCCCTACACCTATGTGACGACCAAAAATTTTCTCT
>NZ_JAMYRY010000050.1:0-21222 GCF_040321655.1 Mesorhizobium sp. M0306
GCCATGGAAGAGAAGCTGCGCTTCGCCATCCGTGAAGGCGGCCGCACCGTCGGTGCCGGCATCGTCGTCACCATCAAAGAGTAATTTGGACTTAAACCGATCTGTCGCGGGCGCTGCCCGCGCCGCGCCAGAACAAGGAAGTGACGCATGAACGGACAGAATATCCGCATCCGCCTGAAGGCGTTTGATCACCGGGTGCTCGACGCCTCGACACGGGAAATCGTGTCGACCGCCAAGCGCACCGGCGCCAACGTCCGCGGCCCCATTCCGCTGCCGACGCGGATCGAAAAGTTCACGGTCAACCGGTCGCCTCACGTCGACAAGAAGAGCCGCGAGCAGTTCGAGATGCGCACGCACAAGCGTCTGCTCGACATCGTCGACCCGACCCCGCAAACGGTCGATGCTTTGATGAAGCTCGACCTGGCCGCCGGTGTCGACGTCGAGATCAAGCTCTAAGGAACCAGAGGTCAGCGGGGCGACCCGGAACTCTGAAGGAACAAGAGGCGTGGAGGGGCGACAGCCCCGACAGGGAACTCTAAAGGAATTGAACCGATGCGTTCAGGTGTGATTGCAAAGAAGGTGGGAATGACCCGCATCTACAACGATGCCGGGGAACATGTTCCCGTCACTGTTCTCCAGATGGAGAACTGCCAGGTCGTGGCGCAGCGCACGCAGGAGAAGAACGGCTATACCGCCGTCCAGCTCGGCGTTGGCCTTGCCAAGGTGAAGAACACGTCGAAGGCGATGCGCGGCCATTTCGCGACCGCTTCCGTCGAGCCCAAGGCCAAGGTTGCCGAGTTCCGCGTCTCCGCCGACAACATGATCGATGTCGGCGCCGAGATCACCGTCGAGCATTTCGTCGTCGGCCAGAAGGTCGATGTGACGGGAACCACGATCGGCAAGGGCTTCCAGGGCGTCATCAAGCGGCACCACATGGGTGGCGGCCGCGCGACGCACGGCAACTCGGTGTCGCACCGTACACACGGCTCGACCGGCCAGCGCCAGGATCCGGGCAAGGTGTTCAAGGGCAAGCATATGGCCGGCCACATGGGCGATACCCGCGTCACCACGCAGAATGTCGAGGTCGTCTCGACCGACGCCGATCGCGGCCTGATCCTGATCCGCGGTGCGGTCCCGGGTTCGAAGGGTGCATGGATCCTGGTCCGCGACGCGGCCAAGGTGGCGCTTCCGGCCAATGCGCCGAAGCCCGCCGCGATCCGCGCCGTTGCGACCGATGGTGCCGCCACGAACGAGGCCCCGGCCACAGAGGGAGCGGAATAATGGACCTCAAGATTACAACGCTTGGCGGCAAGGACGCCGGCAAGCTGAAGCTCTCCGAAGAGATTTTCGGCCTTGATCCGCGCGAGGACATCCTGCAGCGCGTCGTGCGCTGGCAGCTTGCCAAGAAGCAGCAGGGCACGCACAAGGCCAAGGGTCGCGCGGAAATCGCGCGCACCGGCGCCAAGATGTACAAGCAGAAGGGTACCGGCCGCGCCCGTCACCATTCGGCTCGCGCTCCGCAGTTCCGCGGCGGCGGCAAGGCCCACGGCCCGGTTGTGCGCAGCCACGAGCACGATCTGCCGAAGAAGGTTCGTGCGCTCGGTCTCAAGCATGCGCTTTCGGCCAAGGCCAAGAGCGCGTCGATCATCATCATCGACGAGCTGAAGCTGACCGAGGCCAAGACCAAGGCACTGATCGCGAATTTCGCGACGCTGGGCCTGAGCAACGCCCTGGTGATCGGCGGCGCCGAGCTTGACAAGAATTTCAAGCTGGCGGCGACCAATATCCCGAACATCGACGTGCTGCCCATCCAGGGCATCAACGTCTACGACATTCTGCGCCGCGGCACGCTGGTCCTTTCCAAGGCCGCCGTCGAGGCTCTCGAGGAGCGCTTCAAATGACCGACCTTCGTCACTACGACGTGATCGTCTCGCCGGCGATCACCGAAAAGTCGACCATGGCTTCCGAGCAGAACCAGGTCGTCTTCAATGTCGCCAAGAAGGCGTCGAAGCCGGAAATCAAGGCCGCCGTCGAAGCGCTGTTCGGCGTCAAGGTGATGGCCGTGAACACGCTTGTCCGCAAGGGCAAGATCAAGCGCTTCCGCGGCACGATCGGCCGCCAGAGCGACGTCAAGAAGGCGGTTGTGACGCTGGCCGACGGCCAGTCGATCGACGTCGCGACGGGTCTCTGAGCAAGGTCGCGAGGACAGAACAATGGCACTGAAAAAATTCAACCCGGTAACGCCGAGCACCCGTCAGCTGGTCATCGTCGACCGCTCGGGCCTCTACAAGGGCAAGCCCGTCAAGGGCCTGACCGAAGGCCTGACCAAGTCGGGCGGCCGCAACAATTACGGCCGCATCACGGCCCGCTTCATCGGCGGCGGTCACAAGCGCACCTACCGTATCATCGACTTCAAGCGCCGCAAGTTCGACGTCGTCGGCACGGTAGAGCGTATCGAGTACGATCCGAACCGCACCGCCTTCATCGCGCTGATCAAGTATGACGATGGCGAGCTGTCCTACATCATCGCCCCGCAGCGTCTGGCTCCCGGCGACAAGATCGTGGCCGGTGAATCGGTCGACGTGAAGCCGGGCAATGCGATGCCGCTGGCCTCGATGCCGGTCGGCACGATCGTCCATAATATCGAGCTGAAGCCCGGCAAGGGCGCTCAGGTCGCCCGTTCGGCCGGTGGTTATGGCCAGCTCGTCGGTCGCGACCAGGGCATGGCGATCCTGCGCCTCAACTCGGGCGAGCAGCGTGTCGTCCACGGCTCCTGCATGGCCACTGTCGGTGCCGTGTCCAACCCGGACCACGGCAACATCAATGACGGCAAGGCAGGCCGCACCGTGTGGCGTGGCAAACGTCCGCACAATCGCGGCGTGACCATGAACCCGGTCGACCATCCACATGGCGGCGGCGAAGGCCGCACCTCGGGTGGCCGCCATCCGGTTTCGCCCTGGGGCAAGCCGACCAAGGGCAAGAAGACGCGGTCCAACAAGGCGACCGACAAGTTCATCCTGCGCTCGCGCCATCAGCGCAAGAGCTAAGAAGAGGTAACGCCAAGTGACTCGTTCGATTTGGAAAGGCCCCTTCATCGACGGCTACCTTCTGAAGAAGGTGGACAAGGTTCGTGAAGGTGGTCGCAATGAGGTGATCAAGATGTGGAGCCGCCGCTCCACCATCTTGCCGCAGTTCGTCGGCTTCACCTTCGGTGTCTACAACGGCCAGAAGCACGTTCCCGTCTCGGTGAACGAGGACATGGTCGGTCACAAGTTCGGTGAATTCGCTCCGACCCGGACCTATTACGGTCACGGCGCGGATAAGAAGGCGAAGAGGAAATAATCATGGGCAAGGCCAAAGCTCCGCGCAGGCTTGCTGACAACGAAGCGCGCGCCGTGTTGCGCACGATCCGTATCAGCCCGCAGAAGCTGAACCTGGTTGCCGCGCTGATCCGCGGCAAGAAGGTCGCGACAGCGCTTTCCGACCTCGAATTCTCGGCCAAGCGGATTTCCGGCACGGTCAAGAAGACGCTGGAATCGGCGATCGCCAACGCGGAAAACAACCACGACCTCGACGTCGATGCGCTGATTGTGGCGGAAGCCTATGTCGGCAAGTCGATCGTCATGAAGCGGTTCCATGCCCGTGGCCGTGGTCGCGCCAGCCGTATCGAGAAGCCGTTCTCGCACCTCACGATCGTCGTTCGTGAAGTCGAAGAAAAAGGGGAGGCCGCATAATGGGCCAGAAAGTCAATCCGATCGGTCTGCGTCTCGGCATCAACCGCACCTGGGATTCGCGCTGGTTCGCGAACACCGGCGAGTACGGCAAGCTGCTGCACGAGGACATCAAGATCCGCAAATACCTTGAGAAGGAACTCAAGCAGGCTGCGATCTCGAAGGTCGTGATCGAGCGTCCGCACAAGAAGTGCCGCGTCACCATCCATGCGGCGCGTCCGGGCTTGATCATCGGCAAGAAGGGCGCCGACATCGAGAAGCTTCGCAAGAAGCTGATGGAGATGACCAAGTCCGAGACGCATCTGAACATCGTCGAAGTGCGCAAGCCGGAGATCGACGCGACCCTGGTCGCCCAGTCGATCGCCCAGCAGCTCGAGCGCCGCATCGCGTTCCGCCGCGCCATGAAGCGCGCCGTGCAGTCAGCGATGCGCCTCGGTGCCGAAGGCATCCGCATCAACTGCGCCGGCCGTCTCGGCGGCGCCGAGATCGCGCGCATGGAATGGTACCGCGAGGGCCGCGTGCCGCTGCATACGCTGCGTGCCGACGTCGACTACGGCACGGCCGAGGCGAATACGGCCTACGGTATCTGCGGCGTCAAGGTCTGGGTGTTCAAGGGCGAGATCCTCGAACACGACCCGATGGCTTCGGAGCGCCGCGCCACCGAGGGCGATCATGCGCATGGCGGTGGTGGTGAGCGCGAACGCGGTCGCCGTCGCGAAAACGCGTAAGACATTTAGGAATTTGGAGTTAGAACGATGCTGCAGCCAAAGCGCACAAAGTTCCGCAAGCAGTTCAAGGGCCGCATCCACGGTACCGCCAAGGGCGGCACCAACCTGGATTTCGGTGGTTTCGGGCTGAAGGCGCTTGAGCCGAACCGCGTCACCGCGCGTGAGATCGAGGCGGCCCGCCGCGCGATCACCCGTGAGATGAAGCGCGCCGGCCGCGTCTGGATCCGTATCTTCCCGGACGTGCCGGTGACGTCGAAGCCGACCGAAGTCCGCATGGGCAAGGGCAAGGGTGCGGTCGACTACTGGGCGGCGCGCGTCAAGCCGGGCCGCATCATGTTCGAGATCGACGGCGTCAACGAGGAAACCGCCCGTGAGGCGCTGCGTCTCGGCGCGGCCAAGCTCTCGGTCAGGACGCGCTTCGTACAGCGCATCGCAGAATAAGGACGGGCTGATCATGAAAGCCGAAGACATCCGGACCAAGACCCAGGACCAGCTGACCGACGACCTGGCCAGCCTGAAGAAGGAGCAGTTCAACCTGCGCTTCCAGAAGGCCACTGGCCAGCTTGAGAAGACCGCGCGCGTGAGGCAGGTCCGCAAGGACATTGCGCGTATCAAGACCATCGCTGCGGAAAAGTCCGCGGCCAAGAAGGCTTAAGGACGAAAACCATGCCAAAGCGCATTCTGCAGGGCACCGTCGTCAGCGACAAGAACGAGAAGACGGTTGTCGTCAAGGTCGAACGGCGCTTCACGCATCCCGTGATGAAGAAGACCGTGCGCATGACCAAGAAGTACAAGGCGCACGACGAGAACAACGCCCACAAGGTCGGCGATCAGGTGTTCATCCAGGAATCGAAGCCGATTTCCAAGGACAAGCGCTGGGTCGTGGTGTCTTCGGACCAGGCCTGATCAGGGCGAACGAAACGAATTTTGGACAGACCGGGGAGGGGTGAGAAACCCGTCCCGTTAGAAAAGAAGAAGGCGGCCAGTCATGATTCAGATGCAAACAAACCTCGACGTCGCGGATAATTCCGGCGCCCGTCGTGTCATGTGCATCAAGGTGCTGGGCGGCTCGAAGCGGAAATACGCTTCCGTGGGCGACATCATCGTGGTGTCGATCAAGGAAGCCATCCCGCGCGGCCGCGTCAAGAAGGGCGATGTGATGAAGGCGGTCGTGGTTCGCACGGCCAAAGACATCCGCCGCCCGGACGGCAGCGTGATCCGTTTCGACAAGAACGCAGCCGTTCTCGTCGACAACAAGAAAGAGCCGATCGGCACGCGTATCTTCGGACCGGTTCCGCGCGAACTCCGCGCCAAGAACCACATGAAGATCATCTCGCTCGCGCCTGAAGTGCTGTAAGGAGCCGGACCAATGCAAAAGATTAGAAAAGGCGACAAGGTCGTCGTGCTGGCCGGCAAGGACAAGGGCCGTTCGGGCGAAGTCCTTTCGGTGCAGCCGAAGGATGACACCGCGCTGGTGCGCGGCGTCAACCTGATCCGTCGTCACCAGAAGCAGTCCCAGTCCCAAGAGGGCGGGATCATCACCAAGGAAGCGCCGATCCAGCTGTCGAACATCGCGCTGGCCGACCCCAAGGATGGCAAGCCGACCCGCGTCGGCTTCATCTTCCAGAAGGACGGCAAGAAGGTGCGCGTCGCCAAGCGCTCGGGAGAAGTCATCAATGGCTAAGGCTCAAACCAAGCAGGCAACTGCCCAGAACACGCCGCGCCTCAAGCAGGTCTACAACGAGACCATTCGCAAGGCGCTGCAGGAGCAGTTCGGCTACGAGAACGAAATGCAGGTTCCGCGCATCGACAAGATCGTCCTGAACATGGGCGTCGGCGAGGCAACCGGCGATTCGAAGAAGCCTTCGATCGCGGCGGAAGACCTTGCAATGATCGCCGGCCAGAAGGCCGTTGTCACCCGCGCCCGCAACTCGATCGCCGGCTTCAAGGTCCGCGAGAAGATGCCGATCGGCGCCAAGGTCACGCTGCGCAAGGAACGCATGTACGAGTTCCTCGACCGCCTCGTGAACATCGCACTGCCGCGCGTCCGCGACTTCCGCGGGCTCAACCCGAAGAGCTTCGATGGCCGTGGCAACTATGCCATGGGCATCAAGGAACACATCGTGTTTCCGGAGATCAACTACGACAAGGTTGATCAGATCTGGGGCATGGACGTCATCGTTTGTACGACTGCGAAGACGGACGACGAAGCCAGGGCATTGCTCAAGGCCTTCAACTTCCCCTTCCGCCAGTAACGGCAGCGAGAAAAGGAAAAATCTGAAATGGCAAAGACCAGCTCAGTCGAGAAGAACAACAGGCGCCGCAAGCTTGCGGACCAGTTCGCTGCCAAGCGCAAGGTGCTCAAGGCGATCATCATGGATCAGTCCAAGCCGATGGAAGAGCGCTTCCGCGCCCAGCTGAAGCTTTCGGCGCTGCCGCGCAACTCGGCCAAGACCCGCATCCGCAACCGCTGCGAAGTCACCGGACGCCCGCGTGCCTATTATCGCAAGCTCAAAGTATCGCGCATCGCGCTTCGTGATCTCGGCAATAACGGCCAGATCCCGGGCCTGGTCAAGTCGAGCTGGTAAGGAGGACATAACATGTCATTGAGCGATCCTCTCGGCGATATGCTGACCCGCATCCGCAACGCGTACGGCCGTAAGAAGTCGAGCGTTTCGACGCCGGCTTCGCGCCTGCGCACCCGCGTCCTCGACGTGCTGAAGGCCGAAGGCTATATCCGCGACTACAGCCAGACCGACTTCGACAACGGCAAGTCCGAAATCGAGATCGAGCTGAAGTATTTCGACGGTGCGCCGGTGGTGCGCGAAATCGCCCGGGTCTCGAAGCCCGGCCGCCGCGTCTACGTTTCGGCCAAGTCGATACCGCACGTCGCCAACGGCCTCGGCATCGCCATCCTTTCGACGCCGAAGGGCGTGATGGCCGACCACGAAGCGCGTGAACAGAATGTCGGCGGGGAAATCCTCTGCCAGATCTTCTGATCTGGTATGTGACCCGGTTGGAAACAGGTTTTCGGGATCAAGTCCCGAAAGCTGAGACCTGAAACAAGAGAAGTGACGAGGACAACAAAATGTCTCGTATTGGAAAGAAACCCGTTTCGCTGCCGCAGGGCGTGACCGCGACCGTCAACGGCCAGACCGTGACGGCGAAGGGTCCGAAGGGCGAGCTGAAGTTCGTGGTGAACGACGAAGTGCTGGTCAAGATGGAAGGCAGCGAGATCGCTGTCCAGCCGCGCGACCAGACCAAGACCGCCCGCTCCAAATGGGGCATGTCGCGCACGCAGATCGTCAACATCCTGCAGGGCGTCAAGGACGGCTTCGAAAAGAAGCTCGAGATCACCGGCGTCGGCTATCGCGCCGCCATGCAGGGCAAGAACCTGCAGCTGGCGCTAGGCTTCAGCCACGACGTCGTCTACGAGACGCCGCAGGGCGTGACGATTTCGGTGCCGAAGCCGACGGAAATCACGGTGACCGGCATCGACAAGCAGCAGGTCGGCCAGGTTGCCGCCGAAATCCGCGAGTATCGCAGCCCCGAGCCCTACAAGGGCAAGGGCGTTCGCTATGCTGGCGAGAAGATCGTCCGCAAGGAAGGCAAGAAGAAGTAATTTTAACGCCGCGGGGAGCGGTCGCGGGAGGCTTGTCCTACCGCATATGGTTGCCCCCGTTTTTTGAAGGCAAGGAACTGACATCATGGGCTCGAAAGAATCCACCCAACGCCGCGCTCAGCGCGTCCGCCGCCAAATCAAGAAGGTTGCCGGCGATCGCCCGCGCCTGTCGGTCCATCGCACGTCGAAGAACATCTACGTCCAGGTGATCGACGACGCCAAGGGCCACACCATCGCTGCTGCCTCGACGCTCGAGAAGGAGCTCAAGGGTTCGCTCAAGACCGGCGCCGACACCGCGGCCGCAGCTGCCATCGGAAAGCTGATCGCCGAGCGTGCCTCGAAGGCCGGCGTCAAGGAAGTCGTCTTCGACCGCGGCGCCTACATCTATCACGGCCGCGTCAAGGCGCTGGCCGAGGCTGCCCGTGAAGGTGGTCTGAGCTTCTAAAAACGAAATTCGCCCCCGGCGACCCACAGAGGTGCCGGATATCATCATCAACCGTGCTTCCGGAAAAAAACAAGGAACAGGATATGGCACAGGAACGTAGGGATGGCGGCCGCGGCCGTGATCGCGAAGAGCGCGATGACGGCATGGTCGACAAGCTCGTCCACATCAACCGTGTCGCCAAGGTCGTCAAGGGCGGCCGGCGCTTCGGCTTTGCGGCACTCGTCGTCGTCGGCGACCAGAAGGGCCGTGTCGGCTTCGGCCACGGCAAGGCACGCGAAGTGCCGGAGGCGATCCGCAAGGCGACCGAATCGGCCAAGCGCGACATGATTTTCGTGCCGCTGCGCTCGGGCCGCACGCTGCACCATGACGTCGAGGGACGCTGGGGCGCGGGACGTGTTCTGCTGCGCGCCGCCAAGCAAGGTACCGGCATCATCGCCGGCGGCCCGATGCGCGCCGTTTTCGAGACTCTCGGCATGCATGACGTGGTCGCCAAGTCGATGGGTTCTTCGAACCCCTACAACATGGTTCGCGCCACTTTCGACGCGCTGAAGAGCCAGATGCATCCGAAGGATGTGGCTGCCGCGCGCGGCATCAAGTATTCGACCCTTCAGGCCCGCCGCGGCACCGCCGTTGCGACTGAAGAATAGTCGACGCTGACCAGGGATCTGACCATGGCCAAGAAAGCAACCAAGACCATCACCGTCGAGCAGATCGGTTCGCCGATCCGCCGGCCGAAGGAGCAGCGCGCAACGCTGGTCGGCCTCGGCCTCAACAAGATGCACAAGCAGCGCACGCTTGAGGATACGCCCTCGGTGCGCGGCATGATCGCTGCCGTCCAGCATCTCGTCCGCGTCGTGGACGAGGGCTGAGCCAAAGCGCAGGAGAACCCAGATGAAACTTAACGATCTGCGTGACAACGACGGCGCGACGCATTCCAAGAAGCGTCTTGGCCGTGGCATCGGTTCCGGTTCGGGCAAGACCGCGGGTCGCGGCGTCAAGGGCCAGAAGGCGCGCTCCGGCGTCGCCGTCAACGGCTTCGAGGGTGGCCAGATGCCGCTCTACCGCCGCCTGCCGAAGCGCGGCTTCAACAATATCTTCGCCAAGAGCTTCACCGTCGTGTCGCTGGCCCGCATCCAGGCGGCGCTCGATGCCAAGAAGCTCGACGCTAAGACTGTTGTGACGGCCGAGGCGCTGGTTGCGGCCGGCGTCATCCGTCGGGTCAAGGACGGCGTGCGCATCCTTTCGGACGGCGACATCAAGGCCAAGCTTGCCTTCGACGTGGCCGGAGCCTCCAAGGCCGCGATCGAGAAGATCGAAAAGGCCGGCGGCTCGGTGAAGCTGCCTGAGAAGGCAGCCGCCGAGTAACGGCAATTTGAAGCACGGTCGGCAAAGGTGGAATTCGGTTTTGCCTTCGGTCGTGCTTTGATCCGACAGATGTGGCGGCCGCATCAACGCGGCCGCTTGCATGTTTGCAGTCCGGAGCTTATCTCGTGAGCTTCGGTGACACGCGCCGCCTGAGCTGCGGGCATCGAGCGTGACCAAGCGGAGAATCAGGCATGGCTTCGGCTGCTGAACAACTAGCCTCGAATCTGAATTTTTCGGCCTTCGCCAAAGCCGAGGATCTGAAGAAGCGCATCTGGTTCACCATCGGCGCGCTGCTCGTCTACCGTCTTGGCACCTATATCCCGCTGCCCGGCATCAATCCCGACGCTTTCGCCCAGGCCTTCTCGTCGCAGAGCAAGGGCGTGCTCGGCATGTTCAACATGTTCGCCGGCGGCGCCGTGCAGCGCATGGCGATCTTTGCCCTTGGCATCATGCCCTATATCTCCGCTTCAATCATCATGCAGCTGATGACCTCGGTCATTCCATCGCTGGAAGCGCTGAAGAAGGAAGGCGAGCAGGGCCGCAAGATCATCAACCAGTACACGCGCTACGGCACCGTGCTTCTGGCGCTGGTTCAGGCCTACGGCATTTCGGTCGGGCTTGAGGGCGGCAACGGCATCGTCAACGATCCCGGCATGTTCTTCCGCATCTCTACCGTCGTCACGCTGGTTGGCGGCACCATGTTCCTGATGTGGCTTGGCGAGCAGATCACCGCTCGCGGCATCGGCAACGGTATTTCGCTGATCATCTTCTCCGGCATTGTCGCCGGCTTGCCGCGCGCCATCTCCGGCACGCTGGAGCTTGGCCGCACCGGCGCCCTGTCGACCGGCCTGATCCTGGCAATCATCGTGCTGGCCATCATCGTCATCGCGCTGATCGTCTTCTTCGAGCGCGCGCAGCGCCGCCTGCTGATCCAGTATCCCAAGCGCCAGGTCGGCAATCGCATGTTCCAGGGCGATACCTCGCATCTGCCGCTTAAGCTCAACACCTCCGGCGTCATTCCGCCGATCTTCGCCTCGTCGCTGCTGCTGCTTCCGGCAACGGTTGCCGGCTTCTCACAGACGACCAACATGCCTGCCTGGGCCAGCACCATCCTAGCGGCGCTCGGCCACGGCCAGCCGCTCTATATGGCCTTCTACGCGGCGATGATCGTGTTCTTCGCCTTCTTCTATACGGCGATCGTCTTCAATCCGAAGGACACCGCCGACCAGCTCAAGAAGCATTCGGGCTTCATCCCGGGCTATCGTCCGGGCGAGCGCACTGCGGATTATATCGACTATGTGCTCACCCGCATCACCGTCGTCGGCGCCATTTATCTGGTGCTGGTCTGTCTGCTGCCTGAGTTCCTGATTTCAGCGACTGGCGTACCGTTCTACCTTGGTGGCACTTCGCTCCTGATCGTGGTCAGTGTAACGCTCGATACGGTGGCGCAGATTCAGGGTCACCTGATCGCGCACCAGTATGAGGGCCTGATCAAGAAGTCGAAGCTGCGCGGGGGGAAAAAGGCCAGATGAGGTTGATATTGCTTGGACCGCCGGGGGCGGGCAAGGGGACACAAGCACTGAGACTGGTAGAACGACACGGCATCCCACAGCTTTCCACGGGGGACATGCTGCGTGCTGCTGTTCAGGCCGGCACCGAAGTCGGCAAACGCGCCAAGGCGGTGATGGACGCTGGCGAACTGGTGTCCGACGCTATCGTCAACGCCATCGTGGCTGAGCGCATCGATCAAGCTGATTGCGCAAATGGCTTCATCCTTGACGGATACCCGCGAACCCTGGTGCAAGCGGACGCCGTTGAGGAAATGCTGTCGGATCGCGGACTGGAGCTCGACGCGGTCATCGAATTTGTCGTCGACGACAAGGCGTTGGTTGGCCGAATCGTCAAGCGCGCCGAAGAAGCCAAGGCCGCAGGCCTGCCGGTGCGCAAGGACGACAGTCCAGCGGTGTTCGAAGAACGCTTGAGGGAATATTACAAGAAAACCTCGCCGCTGATCGGCTACTACTACGCCAAGGGCAAACTCAGGGGCGTCGATGGCATGGCCGACATCGATGCGGTGACGCAGCAGATCGAGGCGGTCCTCAGGGCGACGACCCGGAAAGTTGGCCAGGCGGCCGGCTAGAGAATCGAACGATTGCGCTTGACTGGAGCGGTCCGCTGGGGTATGGCGGCCCGTCTTCCTATCAGGCATGAGGCTTGCTTGTCCGCAAGGGCAAGGCAGGCCGCTTTGAACTGGAAACTCCTGCAAGGGCCGGCCTCCACCGGACGCGGGGCAACTTGAAGCGCCGGCTCGTCCGGCCTATATGGAGAAGAGAAGAACATGGCTCGTATAGCCGGCGTCAACATTCCGACCAACAAGCGCGTCGTCATTGCGCTTCAATATATTCACGGCATTGGCAAGAAGTTCGCCCAGGAGATCGTCGACAAGGTCGGCATCCCGGCCGAGCGCCGCGTCAACCAGCTGACCGACGCGGAAGTGCTGCAGATCCGCGAGACTATCGACCGCGATTACCAGGTCGAGGGCGACCTGCGCCGTGAAGTGTCGATGAACATCAAGCGGCTCATGGACCTCGGCTGCTACCGCGGCCTGCGTCACCGCCGCTCGCTGCCGGTTCGTGGTCAGCGCACGCATACCAATGCGCGCACCCGCAAGGGCCCGGCCAAGTCGATTGCCGGAAAGAAGAAGTAATTTAGGGCAGTAAGGGAGTAGGGCAGTAAGGCAATAGGAACGGCAGACATACTGCCCTACTGCCATATTCCCCTACTGCCTTCTCCCTGGTGGAGCCGCTGGCATTACGGCGGTGTAGAGATCAACTGAAAGGACTATCATGGCCAAGGAAGCCGCTCGTGTTCGCCGTCGCGAACGCAAGAACATCTCGTCGGGCGTTGCCCACGTCAATTCGACCTTCAACAACACGATGATCACTATCACCGACGCGCAGGGCAACTCGATTGCCTGGTCGTCGGCCGGAGCCCAGGGCTTCAAGGGATCGCGCAAGTCGACGCCTTTCGCTGCCCAGATGGCCGCAGAAGATGTTGCCAAGAAGGCCCAGGAACACGGCATGCGCATGCTCGAGGTCGAGGTCTGTGGACCAGGCTCCGGTCGTGAATCGGCGCTTCGCGCGCTGCAGGCAGCCGGCTTCACCATCACCTCGATCCGTGATGTGACGCCGATCCCGCACAATGGCTGCCGCCCGCGCAAGAAGCGCCGCGTCTAAAGAATTTACCGAACGCCGTGCGAGCGCCTCAAGGCGCTCCTCCACGGCATTCCAGGTCGCCCGCCACGATTGGATGGTGGCGGGACAACGGAAGGAAAGCACTATGATCCAGAAAAATTGGCAAGAACTGATCAAGCCGAACAAGATCGAGTTCTCGTCGAAGAAGAAGACGCTGACCACGCTGGTCGCAGAGCCGCTCGAGCGCGGCTTCGGCCTCACCCTCGGCAACGCGCTGCGCCGCGTGCTTCTGTCTTCGCTGCGTGGCGCGGCTGTGACCGCCGTGCAGATCGATGGCGTTCTGCATGAATTCTCGTCCATCGCCGGCGTCCGCGAGGACGTGACCGACATCGTTTTGAACATCAAGGAAATCGCCATCCGCATGGAAGGCGACGGCCCCAAGCGCATGGTCGTTCGCAAGCAGGGACCGGGCGCGGTTCTCGCCGGCGACATCCAGACGGTCGGCGACGTCGAGATCCTCAATCCCGACCACGTCATCTGCACGCTGGACGAAGGCGCTGAAATCCGCATGGAATTCACCGTCGACACCGGCAAGGGCTATGTGCCGGCCGACCGCAACCGCGCCGAGGACGCGCCGATCGGGCTGATCCCCGTCGACAGCCTGTATTCGCCGGTCAAGAAGGTCTCCTACAAGGTTGAGAACACCCGCGAGGGCCAGGTTCTCGACTATGACAAGCTGACCATGACCATCGAGACCGACGGTTCGATTTCGGGCGAGGACGCGGTGGCCTTCGCCGCTCGCATCCTGCAGGACCAGCTCGGCCTGTTCGTCAATTTCGACGAGCCGCAGAAGGAAGTCGCCGCCGAACAGGTTACCGAGCTTGCCTTCAACCCGGCGCTGCTCAAGAAGGTCGACGAGCTCGAGCTTTCGGTGCGTTCGGCCAACTGCCTGAAGAACGACAACATCGTCTATATCGGCGACCTGATCCAGAAGACCGAAGCCGAGATGCTGCGCACCCCGAACTTCGGCCGCAAGTCGCTGAACGAGATCAAGGAAGTCCTGGCGGCGATGGGCCTGCATCTCGGCATGGAAGTGCCGGACTGGCCGCCGGAAAACATCGAAGACCTCGCCAAGCGTTACGAAGACCAATACTGACCGGTGAATTGAGAATGGTGAAATGGTGAATGGTCGCCGGTCGGCGACTTCGGAGAGGTAGAGCTCTTCCATTCACCATTCACTATTCACCATTCACAAAACGAAACAGCCGGGCCAACCGCCCACAACACCAGGAGAAGAGCCATGCGCCACGGATTTAAAGGCCGCCGGTTCGCCCGCAGCATAAGCCATCGCAAATCGATGTTTGCCAACCTTGCCGTGTCGCTTATCGAGCACGAGCAGATCCTCACCACGCTGCCGAAGGCGAAGGATTTGCGTCCGATCGTCGAGAAGCTGGTGACGCTCGGCAAGCGCGGCGACCTGCATGCCCGCCGCCAGGTGATTGCCCAGATCGGCAATGAAGGCGTTGTCAAGCGCCTGTTCGATACCATCGCGCCGCGCTATGCCACCCGCAACGGCGGCTATCTGCGCATCATGAAGGCCGGCTTCCGCCACGGTGACAACGCGGCAATGGCGGTCATCGAGTTCGTCGACCGCGACACCTCGGCCAAGGGCGCCGGCGACCGCGCCCGCATCGAGGCCGAAGGCACCGAAGAGGAGGCCGCAGCTGCATAAGCTTCGGTTGTTCTGAGAAGTTCAAAGGGGCCTGCGGGCCCCTTTTTCTGTTTCCGAAGGTGCCAGGCAGGGCTGGTAGGGGTTTTGTCACCGGTTTTTGCGGCGACTACCCAAAATAATCGGATTTCAGCGGCTTAGCCTTTCATTTTGCACAATCGTCAGGACAATGGCGCCCGACTTGGAGGATTCGGAATGCGCGTTAAACGGCTGTCTCTTGTTCTGATCTGCGCCTTGATGGCGCTGGCCGTCGTGCCGGCGGCCAGGCACGCGCTGGCGGAGGACGCCAAGCCAGATCCCGGTCTGTCCGACGTGCTGACCGATCTGCTGCATGGTGTCGAAGGCGAAAACGCCACTTCCGGCCCCGACAAGCGCGTGCCGTTCGGTCGCGAGGAGGTGCAGCTGTCCTTCGCGCCGCTGGTCAAGCAGACGGCGCCGGCCGTGGTCAATGTCTACGCCTCGCAGACCGCCAAGGTGGCGTCACCCTTCGACGGCGATCCGTTTGTCGAGGAGTTTTTCGGCCGCTCGCAGCCGCGCGCGCAGTCTTCGCTCGGTTCGGGGGTGCTGGTCGACCCGACCGGTATCGTGGTCACCAATTTCCACGTCGTCAAGGACGCTGACCAGGTCAAGGTTGCGACCGCCGACGGGCGCGAATTCGACAGCAAGGTTCTGCTCAAGGACGAGACGCTCGATCTTGCCGTGCTCAAGATTTCTTCTGACAAGCCGTTTCCGGTGATCGCCATCGGCGATTCCGACGCGCTCGAGGTTGGCGATCTGGTGCTGGCGATCGGCAATCCGTTCGGTGTCGGCCAGACCACCACCAGCGGCATCATTTCGGCGGTGGCGCGCAGCCATATCGGCGTCTCCGATTCCAGCTTCTTCATCCAGACCGACGCCGCCATCAATCCCGGCAATTCCGGTGGCGCGCTGGTCAACATGGGAGGGCAGCTGATCGGCATCAACACGGCGATCTATAGCCGTAGCGGCGGCTCGATCGGCATCGGCTTTGCCATTCCTTCGAACATGGTCCGCGCTTTCGCCGATGCGGCCAAGGCCGGGCTCGACTTCTTCGAGCGGCCGTATGCCGGTGCCGAGTTCGAGGCGGTCACGCCGCAGATTGCCGAATCGCTCGGCATGGACAAACCGACCGGCGCGCTGGTTTCTTCGGTCGAAGAGGCGGGACCCGCGGCCAAGGCAGGGCTCAAGCCTGGCGACGTAGTGCTGTCGCTCAACGGCAAGCCGGTCGAGAGCGTCGGGGCGCTGGACTACCGGATGGCGACGCTGTCGATTGGTACGAATGCCAGCTTCGGCGTTCTGAGCAAGGGTCAGCAGGCGACGATGGACATCGCGTTGGAACGGCCGCCCGAGGGCGCCAAAGCAGCGGAACTCACATTGCGCGGCCGCAGCCCGTTTTCCGGTGCCAAGATTGCCGAACTGTCGCCACGGCTTGCCCAACGGCTCGGTCTGCGCACCGATGTCAAAGGCGTAACCGTGGTCGACATCAACCGCGACTCGCCCGCTGCGGATTTTGGCTTCCAGCCGGGCGACATCGTGCGTGAGGTCAACGGCCTGACGATCGACAAGGCGGCGACCCTGGAACAGGTAGCCCAGCAGGATACGCGCTGGTGGCGCTTTACCGTCGAGCGCGGCGGGCAGATACTGCGCCAGGTGTTGCGTTACTGAGCCCGACCGTCAGCATGATCGGGCTCCAGGCAGAAGAATTGCATGGCCGATCTGTTCAGTGTCGATGAACCGGAAAAGACGCCGCCCGGCAGGCCGCTGGCCGACCGTCTGCGCCCAAAGAACCTCGGCGAGGTCGTCGGTCAGGAGCATCTGACCGGACCCGACGGCGCGCTGACGCGGCTGATCGGCTCCGGCTCGCTCGGCTCGATGATCTTCTGGGGCCCGCCCGGCACCGGCAAGACCACGGTGGCACGGCTGCTTGCCGGCGAGACTAGCCTCGCCTTCGAACAGATCTCGGCCGTTTTTTCCGGCGTTGCCGACCTGAAGAAAGTGTTCGAGGCAGCGAAGCTGCGCCGCTCCAACGGCCGCCAGACGCTGCTGTTCGTTGACGAGATCCATCGCTTCAACCGCGCCCAGCAGGACAGTTTTTTGCCCGTGATGGAAGACGGCACCGTCGTGCTGGTTGGCGCCACCACGGAGAACCCATCCTTCGAGCTTAACGCCGCGCTGTTGTCGCGCGCGCGTGTGCTGGTCTTTCACTCGCTCGGCGAGGACAGCATCGCCAAGCTGCTGGCGCGGGCCGAGCAGGCAGAGGGCAGGGCGCTGCCGCTCGATGAAGCCGCGCGGGCGATGCTCATCCGCATGAGCGACGGCGACGGCCGCGCGGCGCTGACGCTCGCTGAAGAGGTCTGGCGCGCAGCGAAATCAAAGGAGGTGTTCGGCGCCGAAGCCCTGCAGCGCATCGTCCAGCGCCGCGCGCCGATCTACGACAAGGGACAGGACGGCCACTACAATTTGATTTCCGCCTTGCACAAATCGGTGCGCGGCTCCGACCCCGACGCGGCACTCTACTATCTCGCCCGCATGTTCGACGCCGGCGAGGATCCGCTTTATCTCGGGCGCCGGTTGGTGCGCATGGCGATGGAGGATATCGGGCTGGCCGACCCGCAGGCACTCGTCGTCGCCAACGCCGCCAAGGACGCCTATGACTATCTGGGCTCGCCCGAGGGCGAACTGGCCTTCGCCGAGGCGACCGTCTATCTCGCCACCGCGCCGAAATCCAATGCAGTCTACACCGCGTTCAAGGCCGCCACACAGGCAGCGAAGGAATTCGGTTCGCTGCTGCCGCCCAAGCACATCCTCAATGCGCCGACCAAGCTGATGAAACAGGAAGATTACGGCGCCGGCTATCGCTACGACCACGACGAGCCCGACGCTTTTTCCGGCCAGGACTATTTTCCGGAGAAGATGGGAAGGCAGACATTCTACGACCCGCCAGAGCGCGGCTTCGAGCGCGATATCAGGAAGCGGCTGGATTATTGGGCGAAGCTGCGCAGCGAGCGGGAAAAGTAGCTGCCGACCGCACTCTGGTGTGATCGCCGTTGTCTGGCGGGATAAAAAACCCTATCAAGATGCGCCTTCGGCCGGCGGACAGGCCAGAAACGTACCGACGATATTCAGAACGGAATCGCGCCCGGCGCGTGGAAAAATGACAAAAAAATCTCGCAAGACCCTTCGGAAGTTCGCCATAGCGATCCCGCTGCTGGCGCTCGGCTTCTATTTCATTCCCATCCTGACAACAATTTTCATTGTCCTCGGCCTGATCGACGTGTTGCGCAACGACAACAAGAACTGGGCCCTGTTCAGTGGTTATTTCCTCGGCAACGGCATCTTCACCTGGCTGCTTTCGCCCTTCAATCTGCTGGTCGATCTGCTGTGCTACAGAAACCGCGGTGTCTGGAAACTGGACCAGTTTCCGCCGGACTATCAGCGTGAGGTCAACGAGGTTCTCGACGTCTTCAAGGCGCGCAAGGACGAGATCATCGCCGATATCGACGCCAATTTCGGCAGCGGCCGGCGCGGCATGTATGTCTACCAGTGGTACGGCAAGCACAAGATCGACAACGTCGCCGAATTCAACAAGGATTTCAAATATATCAAGACCATCGCCGTGTCGGTGTTCAGGGGCAAGGAATCGACCTCCTGGCATTTCGGACCGCTGCGGCTCAGCCTGCGCATTCTCTACAATCTTCTCCCGGTGAAGGCCGAGGTTTTCGTCGAGTGCAACAACGCCAGGAACTACTGGCATGACAATCCGCTCTATATTTTCGACGACACGCTGCTGCACCGCTCGGTCAACGAATATGATGGACGCCGCTACTGCGTGTTCATGGACATCATCCGGCCATCGCCATTCCCCGGCCTGATCGCCGCTCTTCTCGCCATCGTTTCGGTCACCGTCGAGCGCATCAATGCCATGTTCTACAAGAACTGGAAGATGATCGGCTCCAGCAAGCCGAAGAAGGCCGGAGCCGCCTGACACTGTGGTGTGACCGGCGCGAGGAAGCACGATGTATCATCTGTTGCTTGTCTGCCTTGGTGGCGCGATCGGTGCAATGGCCCGCTTCTTCCTATCCGGCTTCGTCGCCCGCCGGGTCGGCGAGACCTTTCCCTGGGGCACGATGGCCGTCAACGTCTCGGGAGCGTTTGCAATCGGCGTCGTTGCGCATGCAGTGGCGCGCGACGGCATGCCCGCCATCTGGGCCTTTGCCGTCACCGGCGGCCTCGGCTGCTACACCACGGTTTCTTCCTTCAGCCTGCAGACGCTGGCGCTGGCGCGCGAGGGCGAATGGCTGCGCGCCGGCGGAAATGTGCTGCTTTCGGTTTTCCTGAGCCTCGGCGGGGTGACGCTGGGCTTTGCCGCGGGGAGTCTTCTGATTGGCAGCGGGGCGCCGTGAGCGGCCCGCAGAAGCTTCGCTACGACGGGATGGCGGGGCGTGCGGCGCACCTCATTGGCTGGCGCAGAAGGAGCCAGACGGTTCGGCTCTATGCGACCGTGGCCGCAGGCAGCATGATCGGCGGTGTGCTGCGGGCGCTTGCCTCATCGACGAGCACTGCCCTGTGGGGCACCGGATTCCCTTTCGGCACGCTCCTCGTCAACATTGTCGGCTCATTCCTCATCGGCTTCTACGCGACATTGACGGGACCCGATGGACGCGTCTTCGCCGGTCCGCTGCAGCGCCAGTTCTTCATGGCCGGCTTCTGCGGCGGCCTGACGACCTTCTCCGCTTTCAGCCTCGAAACACTCACCCTCGCGCAAGGCGGGAGGCTTGTGGCGGCGGGACTCAATATTGCGATCTCAGTGGTGGCCTGGCTTGCCGCCGTCTGGCTTGGCCACATCTTTGCAGTTCGCCTCAACCGGCTGAGAGGGTCCAGGCAATGAAGATACCAACACAGGCACAATTGCTGCGCATATTTATCGGCGAAAACGACAAGGCAGATGGCCGTCCGCTGTATGAGGTCATCGTGCTGAGGGCGCGCGAAATGCAGATCGCCGGCGCGACTGTCCTGCGCGGCGCGATGGGGTTCGGCCATTCCAGCCGGCTTCACACAACGAAGATCCTCCGCCTATCTGAGGATCTGCCACTCGTCATCGAGATCGTCGATGACGAGAAAAAATTGGCCGCTTTCCTGCCCGTGCTTGAAACAATCATGACAAGTGGTTTGATTACGCTGGAGAAAGTTCAGGTTCTGCAATATGGAACCGACAACGAATAACCGAGCGAGATTGCGGGTACCGGCGAATGCCGTTGCATGCCTGCAAAACGGCGATTGGAATCATGACAGGCGTTGAACAGATCACAGTGGATGCCGGCGAGGCGGGCATGCGGCTCGACCGCTGGTTCAAGAGCCATTTCCCCGGTCTCGGTTTCGGTCATCTGCAGAAGCTGCTGCGTTCCGGCCAGATCCGCGTCGACGGCGGCAGGGTGAAGGCCGATACACGCGTCGAAGCCGGCCAGACGGTCCGAGTGCCGCCGCTCGAAGTCGACAAGAAAGGCGAAAGCCCGCTCACCGGTCATTCGATCCGCAACCAGGGCGACGCCGACGTTTTGGCCAAGATGCTGATCCATGAGGACCCGAAGGTTTTCGTCTTCAACAAGCCGGCCGGCCTGGCGGTCCAGGGCGGTTCTGGCGTCACCCGCAACGTCGACGACATGCTCGAAGCCTGGCGCAACCAGAAGGGCGAGAAGCCGCGCCTGGTGCACCGGCTCGACCGCGACACGTCGGGTGTGCTGGTTGTCGCCCGTACAAGGCTCGCCGCCATGAAACTCGCCGAAGCGTTCCGGGCGCGTGAGACGAAGAAAACCTACTGGGCGCTGGTCAAGGGCGTACCGCCGAAGCGCGAGGACAAAATCTCGACCTGGCTGATCAAGGAACCGACGCCCGACGGCGATCGTGTGCGCATCGCCAAGCATGGCGAAAAGGGCGCTGATCACGCCGTGTCCTATTACCGCATCGTCGAGCAGGCGGCGCAGACCCTGTCCTGGCTGGAGATGGAACCCTATACCGGGCGCACCCATCAGCTTCGTGTTCATGCCGCCCATATCGGTTGCCCGATCATCGGCGACCCCAAATATTTCGAAGCCGACACCAATTGGGATTTTCCAGGCGGCATGCAGAACCGCCTGCATCTGCACGCGCGCCGCATCGTCATCCCGCATCCCGACAAGGGTTTTGTCGACGTCACCGCACCGATGCCGCCGCACATGCGTCAGAGCTGGAACTTGCTCGGTTTCGACGAGCAAAGCGCGGAGGACTAGCGCTGGTGGGCATCGCCACAGAAACGCTCGACCGCCGTGACGCGGTCGATCTGGCGGCAGCCGCCATCATGGTCGGGCTGACCTTTTCCTGGGGCCTCAACTACGTCGCTGCCAAGATCTCGTA
>NZ_JAMYRY010000051.1:0-15739 GCF_040321655.1 Mesorhizobium sp. M0306
GCCCCCCCGCGCGTTTGGGGGGGGGGGGGGGGGGGGGTTGTAACCAAAACCACCCCACACAACCCCCGGCCCCCCGTCCCCCCCCCGCGGCCCCCCCTTTTCAATCGTGAATGACCAAGCCAGGCTTGGCCGACCGCAACACGGTCAGATTATGCGGCCCGCGCTGCTGGCCGCTTGCCGCCGAAGCGGCGCTTGTTGTTGCCCTTGAAGGGCTTGGCGCCTTCCGGCTTGCGCTCGCCCGCAAAGGCCGGCTTGTCGCCGAACCGCTTCTTGCCGAAGCCGTTGTTTGCGCCGCCGGGCCGCCTGCCGTCGCGGCGGCCATTGTGGTCGTTGCGATCATTGGCCGGTTCGAAGCTGCGCTCGTTCTTCTCGGCGGGATTGCGCTGCGGATCGGGGCTGCCGAGATGGTCGGCAACGATCGGCAGCTTGGTGCGGATGATGCGCTCGACCTGGCGCAGCTTGCTGTTTTCGGATGGGTCGCAGAGCGTGATGGCGATGCCGTCCATGCCGTTGCGGCCAGTGCGGCCGATGCGGTGGACATAGCTCTCTGCCTCGTCCGGCAGGTCGAAATTCACCACATGGCTGATGCCGGGCACGTCGATGCCGCGTGCCGCAATGTCGGTCGCCACGAGAATGCGCACCGAACCCTCACGGAAATCGTTGAGCGCCTTCTGACGGGCATTCTGCGACTTGTTGCCGTGGATGACGGCGGCCTTGAAGCCGTCGCGCTCGAGATCCTTGGTCACCCTGTCGGCGCCATGCTTGGTGCGCGAGAAGATGATGACCGACTTCATCGCCTCATCGGCAAGCATGTTGGCCAGCACCTGGCGCTTCTGCTTGGTGCGGGCAAAGACGACACCCTGTACGATCTCGGCGGCCGCGGTGCTGTGAGGAGCGACTTCGACGCGAATTGGGTTCTTCAGCAGGCCTTTCGCCAGTTCGGCGATTTCGGCCGGCATGGTTGCCGAGAACAGCACCGTCTGACGGTCCGGCGCCGTCGCCCTGGCGATGCGCTTGACGTCGTTGATGAAGCCCATGTCGAGCATGCGGTCGCCTTCGTCGAGCACCAGCCATTTGGTGTCGGCAAGCACGAGATCGCCTTCACGCACCAGGTCTGTCAACCGGCCGGGGGTTGCGATCAGGATGTCGACGCCAGGGGCAACCTTCTTCACCTGGCTGAAGCGCGAGACGCCGCCAAGCACCAGCGCGGTCGAGACATGCGCGCCCTTGGCGAGCAGCTTGATCATCTCCTCGATCTGCACCGCGAGTTCGCGCGTCGGCGCCAAGATCAGCGCGCGGGCCGTCTTCGGCCGGCGCTTGGTGCCAAGTGCGATGATCTTCGACAGGATCGGCAGCGCGAACGCCGCGGTCTTGCCTGAGCCGGTCTGGGCGATGCCGAAAATGTCGCGGCCTTCGAGCTGCGGCGGGATCGCCTGGGCCTGGATCGGCTTCGGATCGGTAAAGCCGGCGGCATTGGTGGCCTTGAGCAGTGCGCCGGTAATTCCAAGTGCGGCGAAACCGTTCAGTTCCCCAGTGTCCTTACCGGTCAAAGTGTTTTCATTGGTCAAAATATTCTTCTTTCATGCGGCTCCTGGCCGCAAACATAAATGGCGGCAGGGCGCAACCTGCCGTCGAAAATTGTCATGAAACGACAAGGCGGGCGGACGCTATTGTCCACACGGCTGCGCTGTCGTGCCCGCAGGCATCATGCCACGGGGCTTTTTCGCCACCTTGCCGATATGCCGGGAAGAGGGAAAACAGACGCAACCAGTCTCATTCGTCGAGAAGGCCGGATTTATCCCGGCCCAAGCGCCTATGCCGCCGCATATGGCCCAGTTCGCATCGAAATGCAAGGGGCCTGATGCTGCAGCGCAGCAAAGCCAAGAGGAAGCGGCGCTTGCGCTCTCTCGCGGGCATGATTACCACAATCCAGCTTTCCGTTTCGGGGACCGGTCATGAAGGACGTGCTGAAGGAACTCGAGCGCCGCCGCGAGATCGCCCGCATGGGCGGCGGCCAGGCCCGCATCGACGCCCAGCACAAGAAGGGCAAGCTGATCGCCCGCGAACGCATAGACGTTTTTCTCGACGAGGGCTCGTTCGAGGAGTTCGATATGTTTGTCGAGCACCGCTCGACCGACTTCGGCATGGAGAAGACCAAGATCGCCGGCGATGGCGTCGTCACCGGCTGGGGCACCGTAAATGGCCGGCCAGTGTACCTCTTTGCAAAGGACTTTACCGTGTTCGGCGGCTCGCTGTCCGAGGCGCATGCCGAAAAGGTGGTCAAGGTGCAGGAGATGGCGCTACGCAACCGCGCGCCGATCATCGGCCTTTAC
Source organism: Mesorhizobium sp. M0306 (assembly GCF_040321655.1). Classification (NCBI taxonomy): domain Bacteria; kingdom Pseudomonadati; phylum Pseudomonadota; class Alphaproteobacteria; order Hyphomicrobiales; family Phyllobacteriaceae; genus Mesorhizobium; species Mesorhizobium sp. M0306. Next base: position 2,334 of record NZ_JAMYRY010000051.1, read on the forward strand.
GACGCCGGCGGCGCCCGCATCCAGGAAGGCGTGGCGGCGCTCGGCGGCTATGCCGAGATCTTCCAGCGCAATGTTCTAGCCTCCGGCGTCATCCCACAGATTTCGCTGATCATGGGCCCTTGTGCTGGCGGCGACGTCTATTCGCCGGCGATGACCGACTTCATCTTCATGGTTCGCGACACCTCCTACATGTTCGTCACCGGGCCGGATGTGGTGAAGACCGTCACCAACGAGACGGTCACCGCCGAAAGCCTCGGCGGCGCTTCCGTCCACACGACGAAGTCCTCGATCGCCGACGGAGCCTACGACAATGACGTCGAGGCGTTGCTGCAGATGCGCCGGCTGGTCGATCTGCTGCCCGCCTCCAACACGGCGGAAATTCCCGAGATCGAATGCTACCAGTCGGTCACCGATCACGATCTGTCGCTCGACAGGCTGATCCCCGACAATGCCAACAAACCCTACGACATCAAAGAGTTGATCCTTAAAGTTGCCGACGAGGGTGACTTCTTCGAGATCCAGCAGAATTTTGCGAAAAACATCGTCACCGGCTTCGGCCGTATCGAGGGCCGCACCGTCGGCTTCGTCGCCAACCAGCCGATGGTGCTGGCCGGCGTGCTCGATTCGGATGCCAGCCGCAAGGCGGCGCGTTTCGTGCGCTTCTGCGACTGCTTCTCGATCCCGATCGTCACCTTCGTCGACGTGCCGGGCTTCCTGCCAGGCACCGCGCAGGAATATGGCGGGTTGATCAAGCACGGCGCCAAGCTTCTGTTCGCCTATGCCGAAGCGACCGTGCCGAAAATAACCGTCATCACCAGAAAGGCCTATGGCGGCGCCTATGACGTTATGGCGTCAAAGCATTTGCGCGGCGACATGAACTATGCTTGGCCAACGGCGCAGATTGCGGTGATGGGCGCCAGGGGCGCAGTCGAGATCATCTATCGCAAGGATATCGGCGACGCGGAGAAAATTGCAGCGCACACAAAAGCTTACGAGGATCGCTTCCTGTCACCCTTCGTTGCCGCCGAGCGTGGCTATGTCGACGAGGTTATCATGCCGCATTCGACCCGCCGCCGCATCGCCCGCGCGCTCAGGATGCTGCGCAACAAGGATATGCAAAACCCCTGGAAGAAGCACGATAATATTCCGCTGTGAGAGGGGTTGATGTCGCGCCTGGTCCTCTGTGTGGGAGCGCGTTTCGGCAGGTTTGCCATCCTGCTCTTCGCTCTGCCGCTGTTTTGCCCAATACTCCTGTGGTTCTGGTTCCTCGATTGCTATCCGCTCGCTGTCATCGCGACTGGCGTTGTTGCAATCCCGGCCGCGATGCTGGCCATCGTTCTGTTGATTGGGACATTGTTCGCCGGTTTTCGACCCAGCAAGGTGGACGGGATTACTTGGGAATCAGCCCCGAAATTGTGGGCTGTCTGGGAGAGTATTGCTGGCAAACACCGCGCCAGCCGGACGACGATCGTGCTGAGCGACGATCTCAACGCTAGCATCGGTGAAGAGCGGCCGTTTCTGGGCCTGCTTGGTCGCAGGGCAATTCTCACCGTGGGCCTGCCGCTGCTCGCAGCGACCGACAAAAAGGCATTTGCGGCGATCTTGGCTCATGAGGACGCCCATCTGAAAAACAAAGATACAAATGGCGGTCTCAACCTGGCCGAACTCGAGAAAAGCTTCGATCTAATCTTCGACTTCGCTCCTCCAGGGAAAACCGTTTCAGGCAGCCTGTTCTACTGGATGCTTGGTCCGCTGTCGCGCACTCTGGAGCGCGAAGAAATACGGTTGTCGCGACGGGCGGAAATTGACGCAGATCGCCATGCAGCGACGTCCGGCGATGCATATGAAACGGCGCGCGCCCTGCTACTGATCGGTGCTGCCAGTGCGTTCTTCGATGACCAAGTGTATATTCCGCTTAAACGTGAACTGCTTGGCACCATGGTACCGCCTCGTCCACCACTCGAAAGAGTTCTGGCGGCCGCCAGTCACCTGTCGAGGCTTCCCATCCTGCAAGAATATGCGCAAAAGGCCTGGGACGCGCCAGATAACGAAAGCGCGGATCATCCGCCCTGGTCCGAACGTTTGACTGCTCTTGGATTTAACTCGGCTCCAGAGATAGAACCAGTTCTGGTTTCTGCCTTGTCGAGCCTGCTGAGCGATGAGGTCGTCGCCGAACATGTCCGCCATTTCGACGGCGAATGGACATCGAACATCGCCGACCATCTCGATCGATAGCTGCCCACCAGGATCCACTGCTGCTAATGCGTGAGCCGGCGGCCTATTCCGCTTCCGCCGCGCCGAACCCCGCTCCCATCGTCGCGCGGACAGCGCCCGACCACGGCGTCGCATGATTGTCGATGCGCATCTGGAAGATAAAATAGGTTGGCGAACAGAAGCCGATGCCTCTCACCTTGCCGATGCCCGGCGTGTCGGGCGGCAGCGATTGGCACATGTAATCCTCGCGGCAAAAATGGTCGGCGGAGCAGGCAGGCCTGTTGCCGCGATTGACGGCGCCGCCCAGGCACTGGTCGAAATTATTGGTCGCTACGCAGGTGTCGAATTTTTTGCCGCCAACCAGCCCGCAAATCTCGTTCGGCATCGACTTGCCCGGTTTGAAGGCGGCAAAGCTGTGATCCCGGTCGTCGCAGCCGCGATAGGCAATGCCCGCCGGCACGCCGATCTTCGGCGGCCGGCAGGTGTAGGCGATGCGTGAAATGCCCGGCGCGAAAGCCGCGAACTGGCCGGTGATGGTGTAGCGGTCATTGAAAGGCTGCGCGGCGTTGCTGGCGATCGAGCCGGTCAGGCACGGATGGCCGGAGAACATGGCTTTGCTGTCCTTGGGGCTGTCCTTGGGCAGCAGGCATTGCGCCAGCTTGGTGCGCACGCCGGACACGATCGCCAGTGGCGTGCAGACGGTACCGCCGCCGCATTGCCAGGTTGCGCCGAAGCGGGCCGCATCCTCCGGCATCAGGCACGGCATCGCCATCTCGGCCGGCGCGTAGTCGACCTCGCCGGCATCGTTCCATGTGGCTGGCGGCGCGAAGGACAGCGGGCGGAAACGGTTCGGCTCCTTGCCCTCGGCAGTCGCGCGCAGCCACGCTTCGCGGCGGGGGATGTCGGCGTGAAGATGCGGTGAGATGCCAACTTCGATGCGGTTGAGCGGCGAGGTCGTCTTGTCATCGAAACCGATGAAATGGAAGCCGGCGGTCGATCCCGCCTGATGGCAGCCCTGGCAGGCGCCGTTGTCCAGACGCTCGACCAGCGCCTCCGGCGTTCGCACCAACTTCAGCGCAGAAAAATCGAGGCCGGCGAAATCCGCGGATTGGAACAGCGGCGTGAACGGGTGGTTGGCCTGCCTTGCGCTGCCGAAGGTCGACCATGAGATGACCTTCTTCGCCAGGAATTGGTCCGGAATCTGGTAGACGCCGAGATCGACCGCCGCAACATCTGTGCGGATGTATTCCGCAAGTTTTGCTTTTAAGCCGGCGTCTTCAGCAAGGCGTGCCGTGTCGGGCGTATTCTCCAGCGGCTTCTCGCTGACAGCCGAGCCATCGATGCCGAATATCCGCATGACGTAGGCCGCCTGGCCACCGAATTCGGTCTCCTGGCCGGAGGGGAAGCGCACCACTTGCGCATTGAGCTCGAGCTGCTTGAAGGTGAGCGCCGCCCTTTCCAGCGGGCCGCCGGTCAGCCAACCGGCATCGACGCTTTCGTCGAGTTGCGGCGCCCAGCGTCCGGCAACGCCGACGCAGCCACCATCGGCATCGGGCGCGACATTGAAGACGGCACTGAAATTGAACGGCAGGCGCGAGGCCAAAACCTTGCCGTTCTTCTTGAAGCTGTAGGCGAGGCGATAGATGAAACGCACCTCGCCGCAACTGGTGTCGCCCGTCAGCGCGGCGAAATCGCCGCGGTCGAGCCGGTTGACCACGCCGACGAGGCGGAAGCGTGCGGCGTCGGTCTTCAGCCAGCGCATGTCCATGATGCGGCCGACATTGCCGTCGGTGACCTCATAGAGCGTCCGCCCGCCGGCCTTCATCTCGGCCCGCAGCGCCGCGACGTCGCTTGCAACCGTTTCGACGATCGCGTGGTAGGCCGGCGCCTTCTCGTAGAGCGTCTTCAGGTCGCCCTTGCCATCGACGCCGAAAAATGCCGGCGAAACCGTAACCCTCGCTATCGAGGGCGGCGAGAACGGCCGGGTCGTCGACGATGGTCACCGGCTGCTCAGCGGCATTCGCCGACTGTGTCGCCAATGCGGCCATGACGAGCGTGATGAAAAAGACAGCAAGACGTCTCATAGAAGGTCCTGTTGGCGTTCGACCAATTCACGCAACACCGGCACCAACGCCATCGGCAGATCCTCGGCGATCAAGCCAGGCCCGAAACGGCGGCCGGCCTCGGCGTGGATCCAGACCGCAGCGCAGGCAGCCTGGAAGGCTCGCATGCCTTGCGCCAGCAGCGCGGCAACGATGCCCGCCAGCACATCCCCCGACCCGGCCGTTGCCAGCCACGGCGCGCCATTGCTGTTGATCGCAACCCTGCCGTCGGGCGCCGCGATCACCGTGTCGGCGCCCTTGTAGACAATGACTGAATTGGCACGCGCTGAGGCGGCGCCGGCCTTGGCGAGCTTTGACTGCTTCTTCGATCTGGCAATGTCGGGAAAAAGCCTGGCGAATTCGCCTTCATGCGGCGTCAGCACCAGACTTGGTGCGAAGGTTCGATGTGCGGCTTCAAAAAGGGCGTCTGGAGCGTCGCGAAACGAAGTCAGGCCATCGGCATCAAGCACAACGCCTCCAAATTCGATCCCGTGTTTGATATCGTGGAGAGGGTCCCGGCTGAGCAACCGCAATGCAAAATCGCGGGCTTTGTCGCCAACGCCGAACCCTGGACCAAGAACGATGGCCAACGGCTGCCGTTCGCCGATGAATTCGCCCACCTCCGCGACGGTGTCGACCTTTCGCAACATGATCGAGGTCAGATGCGCGGCGTTCACCTGCATGGCATCGCCAGGCGAAAGCACGGTCACTGCCCCCGCCCCGCTTCTGGCAGCGGCCATCGCAGACAGCCGGGCGGCACCTGTGGCGCTCGGTCCGCCGGAAAAGACCGCGACATGGCCGCGCTTGTATTTGTGCGTATCGATGGCCGTTCGCGGAAAATTCCATCGCAGCCACAGGTCCGGCGTGTTCTCAAACGTCTTGATCTTGAGCTGGTCGACGATCGCATCTGGAATGCCGATGTCAGCGACGATGATCTCGCCGCACAGGCTGCGTCCGGGCATCAGCAGATGGCCGACCTTTTTTCGCACGAACGTTACCGTCACCTCGGCCTCGAAATAAGCATTGGTCAACCCGGTTTCGCCCGACACACCCGAAGGTAGGTCGATCGAAACCACCGGCACGCGTTCCGCGCTACTAAGGCCGGAGACGGCTGACGCTTGCATGGAAATGTCTTTCGACAGTCCCGCGCCATAGAGCGCGTCCACGACGACTTCTCCCGCTTCCGGATAACAGTGGCCGAGATGGTTGACCGGCAGGTTGCAAGCCTCGGCAGCCAGCGCGGCATCGCTCCCCGGTTTCTGCTTGCCTTCGGCCCAGACCGCGACATTGACGCCAGCCTCGGCCAGCAACCGTGCCACGACGTAGCCATCGCCACCATTGTTGCCGGGGCCACAGAGCACATGGACGCGGCTCGCCGCTGGATAGCGCTTCAGCACTACGGCAGCAACCGCGGCGCCGGCGTTGCGCATCAGGCCGATGCCGTCGAACGGACCGGCGGCGATCGCCAGCCGGTCGGCCTCGGCCATTTCGGACGGAGAAAGAAGTTCGTTGCTCATGCGGGCGACATGCACATCATCTGCCGAAGCATTGTCCAGTTTTTGATCCGACGCAAACTACGAAGGTTGTGAAACACACCGGCGATGCCCGGAGCGACGAGTCGCAGGTCCGCAGCTGCTCATGAAATATCCGATCTGCCCATTTTTTGTGCGGACGACGGGACCGGCGGTGTGTAGGCTCGCGGCGTTCATGGCGCATCCGACGCAGCGAATGACGCGAATGTACATTCCCGCGTAGCATGATATCCAAATCAAGTGAGCCCGCTCGGCACTCCATCAATTGGCACAGTTCGTGCTTGATTGAGGCGCAAGCGGGGCTCACAACCCGTCTTTTTTGGCAGTGGAGGCCACTTTTTACATGAAAAAGATCGAAGCGATCATCAAGCCGTTCAAGCTAGACGAAGTGAAGGAAGCGCTTCAGGAAGCCGGGCTGCAAGGCATCACCGTTACCGAGGCCAAAGGGTTTGGCCGCCAGAAGGGCCATACCGAGCTTTATCGCGGCGCCGAATATGTCGTCGACTTCCTGCCGAAGGTGAAAATCGAAGTCGTGCTCGGCGACGATGCGGTCGAAGCCGCGATCGAAGCCATCCGCAAGGCGGCCCAGACCGGCCGTATCGGCGACGGCAAGATCTTCGTCTCGAACATCGAGGAAGTGGTGCGCATTCGCACCGGCGAAACCGGCATGGACGCCGTCTGAGTTTTCCCGTTAAAAGGCCACGTTCAAAACGTCATCACATAGGGAAGCAGGGACATGACGACAGCCAAAGACATCATGAAGCAGATCAAGGACAACGACGTGAAGTTCGTTGATCTGCGCTTCACCGATCCGAAGGGCAAACTGCAGCACGTAACGATGGATGTCATCGAGGTCGAGGAAGACATGTTTGCCGATGGCGTCATGTTCGACGGTTCCTCGATCGCCGGCTGGAAGGCGATCAACGAGTCCGACATGGTGCTGATGCCCGATGCGGATACGGTGCATATGGACCCGTTCTTCGCCCAGTCGACCATGGTCATCCTGTGCGACATTCTCGATCCGATCTCGGGAGAATCCTACAACCGCGACCCGCGCGGCACCGCCAAGAAGGCTGAGGCCTACATGAAGGCCGAAGGCATCGGCGACCAGATCTTCGTCGGTCCTGAAGCCGAGTTCTTCGTGTTCGACGACGTCAAGTACAAGGCCGATCCCTACAACACCGGCTTCAGGCTGGATTCCACCGAACTGCCGTCCAATGACGACACCGACTACGAGACCGGCAACCTCGGTCACCGGCCGCGCATCAAGGGCGGCTATTTCCCGGTGCCGCCGATCGATTCGGCACAGGACATGCGCTCGGAAATGCTCACCGTGCTCGCCGAAATGGGCGTGCGCGTCGAAAAGCACCACCACGAAGTGGCCGCCGCCCAGCACGAACTCGGCATCAAGTTCGACACGCTGGTCCGCAACGCCGACAAGATGCTGATCTACAAATATGTCGTGCACCAGGTCGCCAACGCGTATGGCAAGACGGCCACTTTCATGCCGAAGCCGGTGTTCGGCGACAACGGCTCGGGCATGCATGTCCACCAGTCGATCTGGAAGGAAGGCAAGCCGACCTTCGCCGGCAACGAATATGCCGGCCTGTCTGAGAGCTGCCTGTTCTACATCGGTGGCATCATCAAGCATGCCAAGGCGATCAACGCCTTCACCAACCCGCTGACCAATTCCTACAAGCGCCTGGTGCCGGGCTATGAAGCGCCGGTGCTGCTCGCCTATTCGGCACGCAACCGCTCGGCCTCGTGCCGCATTCCGTTCGGCTCGTCGCCGAAATCCAAGCGCGTCGAGGTCCGCTTCCCCGATCCTGGTGCCAACCCCTATCTCGCCTTTGCCGCCATGCTGATGGCCGGCCTCGACGGCATCAAAAACAAGATCCACCCCGGCCAGCCGATGGACAAGGATCTCTACGACCTGCCGCCGAAGGAACTAAAGAAGATCCCGACCGTCTGCGGCTCGCTGCGCGAGGCACTGCAGAGCCTCGACAAGGACCGCGGCTTCCTGAAGGCCGGCGGCGTCTTCGACGACGACCAGATCGACAGCTACATCGAGCTCAAGATGGCCGAGGTGATGCGCTTCGAAATGACCCCGCATCCGGTCGAATACGACATGTATTATTCGGTGTGATCCGGAACCTTATAGTCACATAGAAAAAACCCCGGCGGAGACGCCGGGGTTTTTTGATGCAATGCGATGGGAAAGAAAGTCACGGCGCGGACACCCGAAGTCCGCGCCGTGAACGCATTCTCAAGCCGCGGCCGAAACCTCGGCGCTGGTCGGGACGGAGGCGATCGTCTTCAATATCTGCGAAGCGATCTGGTAGGGGTCGCCCTGCGAGTTCGGACGGCGATCCTCGAGATAGCCCTTGTAGCCGTTGTTGATAAAGGAATGCGGCACGCGGATCGAAGCGCCGCGGTCGGCGATGCCGTAGCTGAACCTGTTCCAGGGCGCGGTCTCGTGCTTGCCGGTCAAACGCTTGTCGTTGTCCGGGCCATAGACGGCGATGTGATCCATCAGGTTTTTGTCGAAGGCAGCCATCAGCGCCTCGAAATAGCCCTTGCCGCCGACTTCGCGCATATAGGCGGTCGAGAAGTTGGCATGCATGCCGGAGCCGTTCCAGTCGGTGTCGCCGAGCGGCTTGCAGTGGTATTCGATGTCGATGCCGTACTTCTCGGTCAGGCGCTGCAACAAATAGCGCGCCATCCACATCTGGTCGGCGGCCTTCTTGGAGCCCTTGCCAAAGATCTGGAATTCCCACTGGCCTTTGGCCACCTCAGCGTTGATGCCTTCATGATTGATGCCGGCGGCAAGGCAAAGGTCGAGATGCTCCTCGACGATCTGCCTGGCGACGGAGCCGACATTGCTGTAGCCGACGCCGGTGTAGTACGGGCCTTGCGGCGCCGGATAGCCACTCTCGGGGAAGCCTAGCGGACGGCCGTCCTTGTAGAAGAAATATTCCTGCTCGAAGCCGAACCAGGCGCCCTCGTCGTCGAGAATGGTGGCGCGCTTGTTGGACGCATGCGGCGTCACGCCGTCCGGCATCATGACCTCGCACATGACGAGCGCGCCATTGGTGCGGGCGGGATCCGGATAAACGGCGACCGGCTTCAAAACGCAGTCGGAGCTGTGGCCCTCGGCCTGCATGGTCGAAGAACCGTCGAAGCCCCACAGCGGAAGCTGGTCGAGCGTCGGAAACTCGGCGTAGTCCTTGACCTGCGTCTTTCCGCGGAGGTTGGGAACCGGGGTGTATCCATCGAGCCAAATGTACTCGAGCTTGTATTTCGTCATTCTAGCCTCTCGTTGCTTGATCACGGAACCCTGGATGGCGCCGGGGCGAGCCGGCCTATCCAGCAGCCGACCTGCCGGATCACTAAAATGCAATTCGTGTGCCATTCTCGCCGGCGACGGATGCGGCAAAAGTGAGGTTGTATCCGCACAAAAATCGCTGGTCCGCCGTCATGCTGCGTTCGGATCATCCACAAGCACAGTTTGCATAAATAATGTGCAAGTACTGTTCTTTTCGTAATCATGTTGCCTAATTCGATTGCTGAACCTATGTTGGGGAAAGGTTGAATCGGCAAGGTTCTGTCGAAGAAAGGAAACCGACAATGGAAATCACTTCCACTCGTCAGTCGGCCAAAATCCTGATGTTCCCGGTGGCAGCACGCGCTTCTGCCTCAAATTTAAGCGGAAAGGCTAAGTTCGCGGCAGAGCTTGCTTCTTTGCGCAACCGAACGGATTTCGGAAGTGCCTGGTATCATGAGGCAGCGATCGAGGAAGCGAAACAGGATCGGAAGAGCTAAGCCTCCCTCCATGCACTCGATAAATTGGAAAAGCCCGGCGCGATCATTCGCGCCGGGCTTTGCTTTGAACCGGGACTGGCCGGCTACTGTTTGGTGTGCAGGTCCGTTCCGAGCGTATCCCTGACAAAGATCATGCCGATGATCAGCGACATCGCCGCGATCACCACCGGGTACCAGAGACCGTAGTAGATGTCGCCCTTGTAGGCGCTGAGCGCGAACACCGTCGCCGGCAGCAGCCCGCCGAACCAGCCATTGCCGATGTGATAGGGCAGCGACATTCCGGTGTAGCGGATGCGGGTCGGGAACATCTCGACCAGGATCGCGGCAATCGGCCCATAGACCATCGTCACGAAGACGACGAGGATGAACAGGATAGCAATCGTCATCGGCCAATTGACTGCCGCCGGGTCGGCGAACATGGCGAAGGAACCGCCGCCCGGTATGGTGTAGACGGTGACCTCGGGGGCTCCCGCGGCCTCATCGGCACTCAGCAGCTTGTCCTTGATCGCCTGCTCGGTCGGAACCGTAGCCTTCTCGCCGGCGCGGACGGCGGCCGCGTCGAGCTTCAGCTCGGGATTGGCCGCAATGAACGCCTCGAGCTTCTGGTCCGGCACCTTGGCCGCTGCCCGCTTCAGCGGATAGCCGCCGTCCCGAAGCGCCATGTTTACCGCCTTGACGAAAACGGCGTCCTTGGCCTTGGCTTGGTCGCCGGCTGCAGTCGCGTCATACGACTCAACCGTCTCGTTGCCGATTTTGACCGACGCAGCAGTGCCGGGCGCTGCCGTTGCTACGACGTCATAAGGCACCGAGTTCTTGGTCAGGAACGAGGTGGCGATATCACAGGACGTGGTGAACTTCGCCGTGCCCACCGGGTTGAACTGGAACTTGCAGTCTCCCGGTGCCGCGGTCACCGTCGCACGGGTGTTCTGCTGCGCGGTGGCGAGCGCCGGATTGGCTGCCCAGGTCAGCGCCTTGAACAACGGGAAGGTGCAGACGATCGCCAGCGCAAGGCCGGCCATGATGATCGGCTTGCGACCGATCTTGTCGGAGAGCCAGCCGAACACGACGAAAAAGATGGAGCCGACCGCCAGCGCGATTGCGATCATGATGTTGACCGACTGCGCGTCGACTTTGAGCACGTTGGTTAGGAAGAACAGCGCGTAGAACTGGCCATTGTACCAGACCACGGCTTGGCCTGCTGTGAGGCCGAGCAGTGCCAGCAGCGCAATCTTTGCGTTCTTCCACTGGCCGAAGGCTTCCGACAGCGGAGCCTTGGAGCCTTTGCCTTCGTCCTTCATGCGCTGGAAGGTCGGCGATTCAGAAAGCGACAGCCGGATCCATATCGAAATCCCGAGGAGCAGAAAGGAAACGATGAACGGAATGCGCCAGCCCCAGGCGGCGTAGGTTTCCTTGGCCATCGACCCCTGGACGATCAGAATGACGACCAGCGACAGGAACAGGCCGAGCGTTGCCGTCGTCTGTATCCACGACGTGTAGTAGCCGCGGCGATCGTCGGGTGCGTGCTCGGCGACATAGGTCGCGGCACCGCCATACTCGCCGCCGAGCGCCAGGCCCTGCAACATGCGCAAGATGATCAGGATCACGGGAGCGGCGATGCCCAGAGTCGCATAGCCAGGCAGCAAGCCGACCAGGAAGGTCGACAGGCCCATGATCGTCATGGTGACAAGGAAAGTGTATTTACGGCCCACAAGGTCGCCGATGCGGCCGAACAGCAATGCGCCGAACGGGCGCACGAGGAAGCCAGCGGCAAACGCCAGCAACGCGAAGATATTGCGCGTCGCTTCCGGAATGGTTGGACTGAAAAAAGTCGAACCAATGAATACTGCCAGCGAGCCGTAGAGATAGAAATCGTACCATTCAAAAACGGTGCCGAGCGAGGAAGCGAAGATGACCTTCTTCTCCTCCCGCGTCATGCCGCGGCTTGTTTTGCCGGCGGTCGATGCCATTGCCATGAGCGTATCCTCCCGTGTGATTCCGTCAGCTCGATGCTGCACGTCATCGTCCGCGCTCCCTCGCAACGCAGACTCAGTGCGGTCATCGGTGCAAAAAATGACAGAAAGCAGTGCCCAGAGGCAGACCGCCTTTGGGATTATGACTTTGGTCTAATGTGCAGTGCGAAATACCAGGCGGTGCCGTCAGCCTTTGAGCGCTTCGAGCAGCTTGACCGCCGCCATCATGTCGCGCTTGCGGGCCGCACGGCGCGCGACTGCCTCGGCATCATGGCCCCATTGCTCGGCCTGCCAGTCCTCGTCGACATGGCCGGCAGCCCAGGCCGCCTCGCCATCGAGCTCGCCGAAATCGACGGCCAGCGCCAGTAGCGCCGATCCGGTCAGGGAAGTCATGACGTGGATGGCGGCAAGGCGCAGCGGATCGGCGCGTTGGGCAAGATGCTGGCCAAGCAGCGCGATACTCTCGCGCGGCTGTTCGACATGGATCACGCCTTCGGCGAGATGGAACCGGGCGCCGAGCGCGCTGCGCACCCAGTCGATGACCGGATCCCAATGCTCGTTCTGCCGGTCGACCAGCCCTTGGGGCGCATCGGCGCGGTAGCAGAGCAGATCGGATGAGGCGAAGCGCAGGATGTCCTCCAGCACCGCCTGGGGATCACTGGCGACGCCATCGATTGCCGTATTGACCAGACGCATCACCGGCATCGTCACCGGGTCGATGGTCTCCTTCTGTGCGGCGAATTCCTCGGCGACGAGAGTGGCCGCCTGTTCGGTCGTCAGCGCCAGCAGCGCCTTGGCCGGCGTGCGGACGGGCTTGCCATCGAGATGGACGGCAAAACCGTCTTCGACCGGTGCTACCGCGACGGTCTTGTAGAAGCGCTTCGGCAGCGGCGTCTTCATCTGGATCTGGGCGCGACGCACCGGGTCCGGATCAGAGAGCTGCTTTCCAGCTTCGAGGTCGTTCAATATATCGCGCATGCTCATCCGGGACTTTGTTTTCGGGCCGGCCGGTTGACGATGATGAGTCCGGCGGCGATCAGGGCGAGTGCCAGGAAGATACGAACGGTCAGCGGCTCGTTCAAGAACACGGCGCCGCACAGCACACCAAACACCGGCGACAGGAAGGTGAAGCTCGACAAGCCGGATGCAGGGTAGCGCCGCAGCAGCCAGAACCACAGCACATAGGTGAACGCGACAACGTAGACGGCCTGGAACAGCAGAGCCGACGTCGGCAGAACGGCAAAGCTGCGGACCGGCGGCCCGGCAAAAGGCATCACCAAAATGCCGACGACAGCGGCCCCGGCCAGCTGATAGAGCAGCAGCTTTTCGGCGCTGGCCGTCACCAGCTTCGACCGCTTGATGACGATATTGGTCACGGCCCACAGAATGCCGGCGCCGAGACTGAGCAAATCGCCGCTCAATGTTGCGCCGCCATTGGCGCTCAGTTTATCGGAAAACACCGCGACCAGTCCGGCGAAGGCGAGCAGAAGACCAACGAGCTTGCGTGTCGTGATGCTTTCGCCCAGCAGGAAATGGCCGCCCACCAGCATCCAGAACGGCATGGTGTTGACCAGCAAGGTGTTGCGCACGACGGTGGTGTGCTCGAGCCCGACATAGAGAAACAGGAACTCGAGACCGAAAAGCGCGCCTGCCAGGATGCCGGCGACGAGGGTCTTGTCAGGAGTGAACAGCGCAATGCCGCGCCAGCGGCACCAGCCAAACACACACAGGCCGCCGATCACCGAGCGGGCGATGGACAGGAAAAC
>NZ_JAMYRY010000052.1:0-15502 GCF_040321655.1 Mesorhizobium sp. M0306
GTCTCAATGATGCTGAGCACGACCGCTGACCGCTCGGCCGCGGCGAAGCTGCCCGAGAAAAGCCAATTGCGCCTGCCGACCGTAAATCCGCGAATGGCGCGCTCCGCGATGAGGTTGTCGGGCTCGAGCTGGCCATCGTAGAGGAAGCGATTGTGCGCATTTCGCAAAAACGGGACAGTCGTTCCGCTAAATCGCGGACAGCAGTGGAGTGCACCCCTCGACCGAGACAAATAAATAGCGGACAGTTTCTGGATTGCAGGGACTGGAAATGGTTGGAAGAAAGCCGAGATTTAGCGAAGAAGAGAAACTCTCCATGCTCCTGCGGATGCAAAGCGGGGAGAACGTCAGCCGGCTGGCGGATGAACTGGGTATTCACCGCCAACGCTTATATGCTTGGCGTGAACAGTTGCGGGTGTGTGGCAATCTAACGCCCAGCCGACAGGGGCGTCCAAAGAAGCGGCCTCCCGAGGCACCACCAGATCGGCAAGCCTTGACGGCAGGTTTTGCACTGTCGGCTGAACAGCGTCGTGCCGATGGGTTGACAAAGCCCGTCGCCGCATTGTCGAACTTGAACGCAAGATTGGGCAGCAACAGGTTGAACTTGATTTTTTTCAAGAAGCCTTGCGGCATGTCAGGGGCAGTCAACAGCAGAAAGACGCACCTGGCGGTGCAGCGTCTTCGAAGTCCTTCAAAAAATGACAGCCCATGTGCCGCAAGGCTCTCCAGGAATTGAACAGATGTGCCGTCTCGCCGGTGTCAGCCGGCGGGTCCGGGCAATCGGCGACGGGACGCTCGACCTCGGGCAGATCGTTCACTTCGATCCGCGCGAAAGTTGCCACCGCCCGATCGGCCTCGAGCTCGCCGCCGGCCATCTGCTTGCGCCAGGCATAGAGTTGTGACGGAGCTACACCGAACGCCTCCGCGACCTCGGTCACCGACGACCCCGCCGCGCTCGCCAGATCGACCAACGCGCGCTTCTCCGTGCAACTCCACGGCCTTCGTTGCCGCACGCACCCGGGCACCGTTGTAAGATCTTCGGCCGCCGCGGCGCCGCTTAACTCGGCGACCATATCGCCCGTTGCATGTTCCAACGTCATGGCGCGAAAACTCCATGTTCATCGGCCTCTTGCAAGGTGCCTTGGCCGCTTACAATGAAAGTAATCAGGGCCACGCAGATTGGCGTGATCGACGATGGCGGTCGGTTCGGCGGAATGCCTTGCGGCCTTGTGATTGGCGATGAGCGAGGCGATGCTCTTGCAGTTCAGCCCACCGATCTCGACAGCGCGGGCTGACACGGCTTCGGCGCGATCGCGTGTGACATCGCGAAACAGGCGCAGGACCCCCAGGCATGTCCGAAAGCCTTGTTCAGGATGTGGGCGGCTGGCCAGGATTGCGACAACCAAGCCTTCCGTCTCGGGCCCGACGGATGCGGCCCAGCGACGGAAACGATCCGGCGTCCACTCGGCATATCGCCGGTGGGAGCTGGGCATATGATCCGGATCCGTCCCATGACGAGGGCCGCCATAGCGGCGCTGATGGACGGCAATGCGCTTGCCGCGGTGGAAGATCTCGATGATGCGTGCCGTTGCTCTCAGATCGACTTGCTGGCGAATGAGGCTGTGGGGCACGGAATAAAAGAAGGTCTTGAACTCGACGTGGCAATCCGTCGAGACGCGGGCCAAACGCCATTCGGCAAACTCGTAATCCTCCAGTGGAAGACTGGCCAAAGCCGGGCGCTCGACTGTCTCGAAGAGCTGCCGGCGACTGACGCCCAGCCGGCGCATGACGTGATCATTGACGCGATCGAGTGCCTGGCGAATGGCGGCATTGGCCCCGGCCAGCGAGAAGAAGGTCTGGTTGCGCAGCCGCCCCAGAATGCATGACTGGGCGAAACGCATGCCGTTCTCGACTTTCGCCAGCACGACCGCAATCTCGCGGGAGCTGGTCCCGCTTCCGGCAAGCCGAAGCATTTGTCTCAACTGTCTCATGGTCAGCCTTCTCTTTGCCGGCATCAAAATGTCCTCGTTCATCGCGAGGTAATTGATGCCAAAGTTGCTGACCCAGGAGGTAATCTTCAGTGCCGAAAACTGGCCGGTCTTTGGTTGGAACGGTGGCCGGCTTCATACCGGAATGGTGGCCGGTGTTTGATCGGAATGCCGGCCGGCTTCACGTCGGAATCCGCAGAAGGTCAAGGCGATCACCAAGGAGCTGTGCGCCCATTCCTTCTCGGCCTCGACGGTGAGCGAGGCAACGGCGCGGCTGGATGAGGCGCTGAAGGCATTCTATGAGCGGCGGCTTGCCGAACCTTATCCCTATCTCATTTGGACGCGCGCTACGAGCGGGCGCGCGAGGCCGGCGTGATCGCCAGCCAAGCGGTCTTGGTGGCGATCGGGGTTGACTGGGAAGACCGGCGCCAAGTGCTCGGTGTCGAGCTGGCCAACCGTGAAAGCCATTCGAGCTGGCGCGAGTTCGTGGCAGGGCTCAAGCAGCGCGGGCTCGCCGGCGTGGAGTTCGTCGTCTCCGACGACCATCCGGGGCTCAGGGCAGCGATCCGGGAAGTCCTGCCTGAGGCAGTCTGGCAGCGCTGTTACGTGCACTTCCTCAGAAACGCGCTCGAATTATGTGCCGCGCAAGGTCGATGACGACTGCCTCCCGGCACGGACGACCACGTGGCAAAGAGCGACGCCTGAGGATGAAAGCGCCGCCGCGCAGCCTTCATAGCCGTTCCTCCTTTGTGGCGTCCGTACGCCGCTTCGGCCCCCTTGGTCGCCATTGGCGGACCATCAGCTCATATGCGTGCTCAGCATGCTCGGCCGCGCCTTCTCCCGGTGCGCAATTCCTTGACATTGTAGGCGTAAGCTGAACCGCGACGACCAACACCGCGTTCGTTGGGCGCGCCGGCCTTGAGGGCGAGTTGTCGCTGCTTCGCCGCCACCAACGCTGGCCTCACCCACAGATAGTCCTCCTGCTTCGTCAGCATGTGCCAGATCAGCATGGCGAGCTTACGGGCGACCGCGACCGCCGCAACCTGATGGCCGCGCTTGTTGCGAATGCGCAGGAAGAAGGCTCTGAGCGGTCCGGGCGCCTTCGCCGCCGCCCAGGCGGCCTCGACCAGCATGGCGCGGGCATGGGAACGCCCGTGCTTGCTGATCCGACCGTACTGAGCGATGCCAACTCCCGACTGGCGCACACGCGGATTGAGGCCGAAGTAGCTCACCAGTTTCTGCGGCTCGCTGAAGCGGCGGATGTCGCCGACGGCAGCGATGATGCCGGTTGCGACGACGGCGTTGACGCCGGTGATCGTCTGAAGCCGACGGACCTACGGATCGTCAACCGCTTCGCGCGCGATATCACCATCAAGGTCTGCCAGATCCTCAGCCAGACGATCGATCTCGCGGATATGTCTGGCGATTGCGGCCCGTTCGTCGTCGGGAAGCACCTGCCGCTCGAGCCAGGCACGGCCGCGATTGTTGAACAGATCGGCATGCGGGCACTTCGGCACGAGGTGCGCCTGCAGGATGCCATGCACCTCGTTCTTCACGCGCGTGCGATGCCGCACGACCTGATTGCGCCGCGCGAAGAGACGGCGAAGCCGCTCGGTCCGCTCGTCGGGAACCCAAACCTCCGGCAGAAAACCGCTGGCGTGAAGCTGCGCCAGAACACCGGCATCGATCTTGTCGGTCTTGATCCTGGCATGAGCGATCGCCTTCACCTGCATCGGGTTGGCGACAATCACCCAGTCGACGAAAGGCGAAAGCACCCGCACCACCGCCATGGCGTTGCCGGTCGCCTCGACAACGACCTCGTCCGTCCTGTTCAAGCTGCGGCCAAATCCCTCCGGTCCGGAGCGGGTCATGTCGACCCGTCCGTGATGGCGCAGCCGGCCATCTTCCCAGAAAACCACTTCCGCAAAAGTGCGGTGGATGTCCATTCCAATTACACGTCTCATTGGCTCCCTCTCTCCTTGAACAATCGGGAGCCGGCGGGCGACGCGACACCTACGGATCCGCGCTCTCGGCGCAACCGGCAGGTCGCAGGGGCGGCCAGCTACTAACGTGAGCTTGCAGCTCATCGAATACATCGGCCTGCCCGCACTTGGCGTGCTCCCGGTGCCCCTGTCCCGGATGGTCACACCATACGCCGGAAATCTCGCATCTCCAGCGGGGGATCAGATGGCACCGTCATGATGATCATACCGGTTACCAATCCGATCGAGAGTCTCAACGGCGAGATCAAGCGCCGCACCGAGGTCGTTGGAATCTTCGACGATGCCATCGTGCGCCTCGTCGGCGCAATCCTGCTTGAACAGAACGATGAATGGGCCGTGCAGCGGGCCAGATATATGACCCTGGAAACAATCAGCCAGATGAGCGATGATCCCCTGATCAGCCTGCCAGCCGTGGCGCGCTGATCAGCCCGGCCATGCCGGAGAGGACGGCGACCAATGCCGCCAGCTACACCACGCCGCGGGACACGATCCAGTGCTCACGCTCTTCGCGTCGCGTTGCATCGGCTGCCAGTTTCATCAGTGATGATTTGCGGTAGCGTGATCATCGCTGCACCCTTGATGCGTTGGCTTTATCGGTCACCCGGAAAACCCAATAATGTGCGCTGTCCTCCGCGATGTATTTGCCGTCATTTAGGCACAGTGCCGTCACAAGCACGCCCGCATCCTGCAGACGCCGCACCTCATCTTCAAAGGATGTGGCCTCCGCATAGCTCTTGCGGGTGCTTGCGATGACGAATCCATTTGGGCGCGTCACGCGCGCGAGTTCGCGCAGTGCGTCCGGTCGGATGTGGCCGAGCGTGAAGACGCCGCAGCAGATCGTGATGTCATAGCTCGCGCTGGAGTAGTCGGAGAGCGGCCCGTTAAGGTCGACATCGCCTCGGACAAGCCGGTAGACGCGGGTTTTCCGGGCCTGTTCGGCCATCTCCTCGGAGAAGTCGATCCCGTCGATCAACCGGAAGCCGAGGCGTTCCAGTTCCACGCCGACGAGGCCCGTTCCGCAACCAGCGTCCAGGATTGCGACGGCAGTTCGTTCGCTTGCCAAATAGGCTGTCTGCACGGCACCCGCCAGTTCCGCAACGACTATCGGCGCGCAGTATCCACGGCGGCCGACATCTAACTCGTAGGATGTGGCCCATCCGCGATAGAAGTGGGCCAAGCGAACGGCGTCGCCGTCGAGGGCATGGGTATCCTTGATGCGTTTTCGCGCAGCTTGCTCCGGTGTCGTCTGCTGATCGCGGGTGTTCATGACAGTTCCTCCGTACAGGGGCAGATAAATTGCGGTATAGTCGTCGGCGGCGGCGCAATGGCACCGGCTAAATCTATAAGCTGTTGGTTGCCGTATACGCGGGCCACGTCGCGTGGTGCGTCATGCCATCGGGCGCCTTTTTCGACAACCTCTTTCGAGGGTGCGGGATCGATGCCGTAGACGTCCGCCGGATAGCCGGATTCCAGGAGCTTGTCGATCATCGGTCCGCCCATGCTGCCGGTACTAAGAATCCGATTCGTTCGACATTGTGGATAATGAGTGGTGCGCACGGCGCTTCCTCCAGCCTCTACAGCAGGTACGAGACTTCCTTTCGCAAATAAATTTACGATCTGACCCGGACAAGGATCACGACCCGATGGCAAAGGAATGTCTAGCGGATTGATGCAAATGACAAGCAGATATATATGAATAAAAACAATGGACATTATTACATCTTATTTGCCGTCACTTAATATATGGCATAATAAAGAATCACAATTCGCGAATCTTTAGGGACCGTAGATGGCTGGCTATGGGTTCGGTCTGATGCAGGGTTATCATTCCGGCTGAAGCTCATGGACGAAGCTTCGACTTCGTAGACGAGACCATCTGTCGATCCGACGACCGAAGGGTTTTGAAGGCGTTATCAACTTAACTCGCATTTAGGGATTTGAGGCATGACCGATGGCATGAACACCGCGACCGTCAGAGCTACAAGCGCCATTGTTTCCCGGCGCAGATCATCGGCCCATGCAGTCCGGCTCTACAGGTTCCCCTTGAGCCTGCGTCTGCCGAGGAAATGCTGCTGGAGCGCGGGATCTTGGTTTCGTATGAGACAATCCGCCGGTGGGGCATCAAGTTCGGTCCGCATTACGACTCGCCGCTTGCGCCGCAAGCAGCCCAGTCGAAACGATGTCTGGCACCTGGACGAGGTCGTCATCACCAGCGCCGGCATGAAACACTGGTTGTGGCGCGCCGTCGACCAGGATGGCTATGGGCTCGACGAGATCGTCCAGAACCGCCGCAACACCAAAGCGGCCAAGCGCTTGCTGACGCGGCTGCTGAAGAAGCAAGCCGTCGCGCCGAACCGCATGATCACCGACAAGCTGCGCTCCTATGAAGCAGCCCCGCGACAGGTGATGCCGGACGTCGAGCATCCGTCGCACAAGGGATTGAACAACCGGGCGGAGAATGCACATGTGCCGCTGCGAAAACGGGAGCGGATGATGCAAGGCTTCCGATCACCAGGAGCACTGCAACGCTTCGTTTCGATCGTCTCGGCTCTGCGCAATCTCTTCGTCCCGCCCCGCTCCAAATGTTCCGCTCTGGCTACACATGTTCACCGCCTGCAGGCCATGGCGCAATGGAAAGCCGTGGCCATGGTCAGCTGACATCAGCGGCCGCAGGTCTCAACCGTAAATGCAGACAACGTGACATCGCCCGTGCTGCTATTGAAGTGTGCCTCGCACCTCGCCGCATTCGCCAGAACGGCTGGCGGCCAGCCTCACGCCTTCCACGGCGGCCTCCGGCGATCAAACAAGGCCACGATTCCTTCGGCGGCATCAGTCGTTTCCCAGGTATCGGCCAGAACGCTATGTTCGGTCACACGCGGGTTGTCAAAGAAGCGGTAGGCCGCCTTCGCCGCCGCCCAGTCGCCGCAGGCTGCCGGGATTGGCTTGCCCGGCGCAGCTGACATCTGATCCAGCAACCGTCGCAGCCGACGGGCCAGACGCTTGTCGGGAAGGGCCGCCGTAGAAAGCTCTTCCTCCTGCCAAGCGGCTTCGCTGCTGCCGTTCTTGTCTCGCATCCGTGACGCCTCCGTGATTCGGCGTAACGGACAGAATCACGGCAGATTCATACGGGGCAATAGGCCCGCCGACGATGTGGGTAATCGGAAGCCCTACCGGATGCTTACCATACATCACGAAATTCCGGCGTACTCATTCAGAAAGCCCCCAAGGTGATCGCGATTGCTGAGCAAGTAAATCTGCTAGCGTCTTGCGTTAAAAGCCGTTTGAAGATGTTCGCGATATAGCTTTCAGATATGGCATCTGGCCGCGCGCTTGCGAATAAAGCCGAGCCTCGTCCCTGAGCCTTGTCGAGGTCGCCCTGGAGAATTAGCGCCCGAAAACTCCAATTCAAACGCTCCAGTTCTCAGTACGCAGGGTACTACTTACAGTCGTATCAACCCGATGCCATCCTCGATGGCAATATCTGTCCCAAACGGCTTTGAAAGCCTCTGCAGCCGCCTGAGGATGGTCTCTGCCTTCAGCGGTGATGCCAGGCTTTGGCACACCACGCTCAGCCAGCCTATTCGAGTGTCCAAGTTCCACCTGGGAAGAGACGAAGCTCTGCGAGCTCGTTTCCGTCGAATCTGCTCTTCGTGATGACGCTCTCGTAAAATATTGGATCAGAAAATCCTGGGTTGGTTTCATATCCTTGCGACATCTCCGCGACCGTCACCTCCGCATCCGTGTCTAGTCTCGGATCTTTTCCATAGGTGTCAAACATATCAGCACCCATTGGTGTTCGAAGATCATCGAAATCAAATTAGCTAGACTGTAGAAGATTGGCGGACTCCTATAGATCTCAACGCCTCTTAACTGATGGGCCCCGTGCGCGACATAAGCGTCGGCGCCAGCGTCGATTGCCGAATGGGCAAAGGCTTGTTCGTAGTCAGCAGGCTCCTGAATCCAGTTTCCGGGATCGTCGCCATGGTTGGCAACGATACAAAAGTCGGAATATTGCTTTCCACGTCGGATGTTCCGCAAAATATTTGTCACATCGGTTGAATTCGGTACGAAGCTAAACCCGGCTCGCTGCCTGCTTTATATAGCTCGACAAGAATAACCCGATGTTTGAAAGCTTGAACCCGGCAAAGCATTGCGGACTCATTTCAATTCCTCGAGCATCTCTGGCAAGACGATGATATGTCGCGTCAGGCGAAGTGCGTTGATGCCTGGTCTCCCTGGAGCTTCGGCTGCAGGATCGGCTGCCCTTGATTGCGGCGTGAAGGTTGTAGCGCAAGAAACCAGCCCAACGCGGCCGCGAGGTGTCTCGAGGAAGCGCGCTGCTGCGGCCTGTGCGAGGTTCTCACCGGATCCTGCATATACAATGTCATTTTGATCCAACACTTGGCACGTCTCGCGCATGCCTTCAACGCCCCAGTCAAACGTATGGTTGTTTGCGAAGCTGAGGATGTTAAATCCCATCTCCTTGAGGTCGGGACCCAGCGCTGGAAGACTAGCGTGAAAGGCACCGCCGAACTCTGCTTGGGGACTTCCTTTGAACGATCGAATGTCGAAGATGCTGGTCTCCATATTACCTAGGGTGGCGTCGGCCTCTCTCAGAATCTCCACTACGTGACTGAAGCCAGGATGCCTGCCGTTAGTAAGTGGTCGAGATACTATAAGATCTCCCACGGACGCCGGGGTGAAGCCGTCCGAGACGCTTCTTGCTGTGGATCCGGTTGTCTTAGCCGAGTTGATCGGGGTCGAGCGAATGTGTGGTCACGATATTATCCTTAATACTAGCCCGTCTTAGAGTCCTCCCTGATTGGGGTCGTTTTGGTCAAGATGCTCCTGCACTTTTTTGCTGGACCGTTCCGTGGGTCACTCGCTTCTCTTCGCGGTCAGCGCTTGGGCCGCTGCATGATGAGGTCAGGAGAGGAGGCGTCTCAATCTGTTTCACGACCTTGCCGCGATTGGGCCGGCAGGTTCGGGACTCTCAACGAGATCGCCTCGCCCATCGTCCCCAGGGAACGATCCGGGCATCGCCCTTTCGGGCGAAAGGCTTTGTTCGTGTTGCTTGCTCCTCGAGCTATCTCAGTTCACGCGGCCAGGTGAACAGGCTCCTTCCCCAAGCGGAACTCGGTCGCGTCGGCCCACATGCGATGCAGAATGACGGCCAGTTTGCGGGCGACCGCGACCCGGGTCGTGCCATGCCGCGCCGCCTGGCGATGTTCATGCCCCATGCTCTGAGGCTCGACCACTTCTTCGAGCGCACCAGCAGTGTATGGGGCGGCTCATAAAGCGCGGTGCGTGCAAGTTCGTCGCCGCATCGGCTGACCTTTCCCTGGATGTCGCTTTCGCCGGACTGGTAGCGCGCCGGCGTCAGTCCCAGATGCGTCCCCACCGCCTGCGACGAGCCGAACCGCTCAGGCCGGTCAATCGTGGCGCGGAAGGCGAGCGCGGTGATCGGCCCGACGCCCGGCTCGCTCTTCAGCCGCCGGCAGACTTCTTCATTGCGGACGATGTCGAGAACCTGCTTCGTCAGGCGGGCGAACTCTCTCAACATGACACCGAGGATTGCAAGCAGCGGCTCAACCATCGCCATCACCTCGGCGTCAGCGCCCGTCAACTCACGCACGCGGCCGGCAAGATGGCTTTGTCCATGAGCTTCAGCCGGTCATAGGCGCCGTCGGCGAACAGATGCTTGACCCAGGGCCAGCGCTTGCGGATACCATCCAGGATCGCCTGAGCGCCGGCACTGTCGGAGATATCGGCGGTGGTGAGGTTGACCATCAACAGCCGCCCATCCGTATCGGCAATGTGTCGCTTGCGGCCGACAATCTTCTTGCCGGCGTCGTAACCCCTTGTTTCAGCTTGCGGAGCCTTGACCGACTGGCTGTCGATCACGCCAGCCGTGGGACTGGCCTCGCGCCCGGCTCGCTCGCGATCCAGTATCAGCGCCACGTCGTGGATGGTCTGAAACAGAAAGCGCCGCGCCAATTCCCAGAACCAGCCGTAGACCGTCTGCCAGGGTCCGAAATGGATCGGCAGCATCCGCCAACCGCAACCGGAACGGACCAGGTAGCGCACCGCGTTGACCACCTCATAGAAATCAATCTCGCGCGGACGCCGCGACGCCCAGGCTTGGGCATCAGCGGGGCGAACTGCTCCCACTCCTCATCCGTCAAATCAGACGGGTAGCGCTTGGTCTTCTTGGCAATCTGGGCCATCCGGCCACGGCTCTGCTCTGTCCACATCCACAGCTTGAATCATAACCCAGCCTCAGACGGAACCCATAGCAAGCCGATTTCAAAACATGGGGTAATCGCGGGAGCGCGTCGCCCTGATGGCCGGAAGCGGTCGCAAGATTGAAGAGCGGGTGGTTGTTCCCCGATAAGATGGAAGTACGGGCTCACGACTGGATGCCGGGCCCAAGCATCGAACGGAGAACAACCATGTGTGAATATATCGGTCTCGACGTGTCGTTGAAAGAGACGGCGATTTCTGTGCGGCGTGGCGGCAAGCGGATCTGGCGCGGCAAATGCCCCTCCGATCCGAGCCTGGTGGCGGAAGTCGTCCGCAAGCGGGCGGCAGGGGCAGAGCGGGTGGTGTTCGAGACCGGTCCTTTGTCGGTGTGGTTTATCACGCATTGCGCGCGGAAGGGCTTCCGGCGATCTGCATCGACGCCCGGCATGCCAAGACCGCGCTCGACATGGCGCCGAACAAAACGGCCGCCAACGATGCCGATCGGCTTGGCGCATCTGGCCGAGGTCGGCTTCTATCGCGAGGTACGGGTAAAGGGCTATGACAGCATGCTGATCCGCACGCTGGTGGCCGCGCGGACCAGGCTGGTAAGGATCACCACCGAACTCTCAAACCAGATCCGCGGGCTCATGAAGACGTTCGGGCGGGTCGTTCCCCTGAGCAAAGGCGGCAAGTTCGAATATCATCCAGCGCCTGCTTGTGGGTCAGGAAGAGCTTGCGCGTATCATCCTGCCGGTTCTTGAGGCTTGGCGCAGCGTGCGCACCCGCGCCGCCGAGCTTGGACGGCAGCTTATCGCCAGCGCACGACAGAGCGAGGCCTGTCAGTTGCTGATGTCGATCCAGGGGTTGGCGCGGTCACCGCAACCGCGTTCACGACCGCCATAGAGGACCCGGCAAACTTCAAGAAGTCGCGTTCGGTCGGCGCGTGGCTGGGACTGACCACTCGTCGCTACCAATCTGGCGAAGTCGATTATGACGGCCACATCTCCCGACGCGGCGACGCTCATCTGAGAGGGGACTGCTTTATGAAGCAGCAACCGTGATCCTGACGCGCACCTATGCCGAAAGCGAGCTGCGCGCCTGGGGGGGTGAAGCTGCGAGAGAGGATCGGCTTCAAGCGTGCGGCCGTCGCCGTTTGCGCGCAAGCTGGCCGTCATCATGCACTCTATGCTGAATCCGGCGAGCCGTTCAACCGGGCAACCAGCGCCATGGCCTGACACCGCAAGCTCACATGCGCCTGCCCTGAGGCGTACCGAGGCGTCCCTGCCGGGACGTAGGGCGAGCCATTCCGCAGAGGTCGTTGCACCTTCGAGGCAATATGCCCCGAGCGTGCGTTCCAAAACCTTGGAAGGCTCACCCGCGAAGCCCCATCATGCGGCGACTTCATGTCGACCGCGAAGACGACACTGCTCCCCAACGACCAACGACCGCTTCGACGTCCAAAAAAGACTTGCATTTTATGGCGCGATTAGACGACGGTCTCTTATGCACGACGATGGGTCTTTGAGGCTGACGGATGTAGCTTAAGCGATTGATTTGGGGTCATATTCGGTTGCTTAGGCCAACCCTTCCACCGGATCTCGCGAGCCACACCCGCCATGACCGAGGATACGTTGCTGCCGCTGTCTTTTCCAGCCGTTGGACGCAAGAAGATCACAGCTGCGTTTGACGGCGGCCGCATCACATCCGATGGCGGCGTCATGCTTCTGGCGGCCGCCGAACGGCGTTTGCGACTGGCCGACCGGCTTGCAGCTGCGATCCACGAGCCACGTGATCGAGCGCGCGTGACGCACGCCATGGCCGACATCCTGCGCGCCCGCATCTTCGCCATCGCCTGCAGTTATGAGGATGCCAACGATCTCAACCGGCTGCGCACCGATCCAGCCTTCAAGCTCTCCTGCGGACGGTTGCCCGATAGCGGGCTCGACCTGTGCTCGCAGCCGACCTGTTCGCGGCTAGAGAACCTGCCCGACATCAGGACCGTCATCCGGCTCGGCCGAGTGCTGGTCGATCTGTGGCTGTCGAGCTACGCCGCGCCGCCGAAAAGCGTCACGCTCGACGTCGACGATACGCTCGATCTCGTTCAGGGCCATCAGCAGCTGTCTCTCTTCAACGCCCACTACGACGAGCGTTGCTCCCTGCCGATCCATGTCTATGACGCCGCCACCGGCCGCCCGGTCGCCATGATCCTGCGCCCCGGCAAGACCCCGACGGGCGAGGAGATCCGCGGCTATCTGCGCCGCCTCGTGCGCCGCATCCGTGCCCGCTGGCCGACCACCCGTATCCTGATCCGCGGCGATGGCCACTATGGCCGGGCGCAAGTCATGGCCTGGTGCGAGAACAACGGCATCGACTACCTCTTCGGCCTACCCGGCAACAATATACTGCAGCGTCTCGTCGATGAAGTTGCCGACGGTATCCGCACCCGCCGCGCGCTCGACGCAAGCCTGTGCTGCGCGGCTATGCCGAGACCCACTACAAGGCGAAGTCCTGGAAGGCCGAACGCCGCACCTGCGCTCGAATCGAGGCAATCGCGATGGGACATCCGCTTCGTCGTCACCAATCTCGACAAAGGCTCCGCCGAGCACATCTACGACGTGATCTACTGCGCCCGCGGCTAGGCCGAAAACCTGATCAAGATGCGCAAGAGCCAGCTCGCCTCCGACCGCACCTCCTGCCGCTCACCGATTGCCAACCAGGTCCGTCTTGTCCTGCACACCGCCGCATACTGGTTGATGCTCACCCTGCGCGAGGCGGTGCCCACGACCTATCATCTGCGCAACGCCGAGTTCGCTACGCTGCGGCTCAGGCTGCTCAAGCTCGCGCTCGCGTCATCGAAGCCGTCTCGCGCATCCGTCTGGCCTTCGCCGCCGCCTGTCCCGAGGCAAGTCTGTTCCGGGCGCTCGCCAGCAATCTGCTACCGGCAGGACCATGACCGCCGGGGCAGCAGGCCCCGCCGAACCCTACAGCTTCCACTCTCCAGCGCGTTCACAAGTCCAGACACAGCCGCGGTGAAAAAGACGCCGCGTGTCGCCACCTGTCCACCGCTCAGCGGCAAACAAACCCAGATGCGTCACGAATAAGACGGGCTAGTTGCGCCGTCGCTGGCTGCGGCTCGCACGGCATTCGCACTGCTCTTGTTCCGACACCTGATTTTGGGAAACCCGATTCAATCAGATCGGGTCCCGCTCTAGTCTAGCTGCGGGCCAACTGCGCGCAGTATGGGTTTCCGCACAAAAAAATGAGGTCCCGAATCGTAATCATGAACATATTGGCCTTCGCTCACGGCTCGATAATGGGGAGGTCAATGAAACAGCCGGTCGGGCCACGGTGAAACTTGAGGAAAGGTGGTGGGCCGTCGGCGGGGATGTTGGCAAAGGTGGTCTTGTCGCTGCCGGCTAAAACCACCCTCAAGCGGTGACCCGCCGGTAGACGGGCGGAGATCGGATGCAGCGTGAAGGTCAGGATGGCGGCCTCGCCGGGAATGAGCGGTTCGGCGTCGCGTTTAAGGTAGCTGTGTTGCGGTCCAAGAGCGCGGAACGGTGAGTCGGTCCACACCTTCCGGTGCACAGCGCGCAACTGCCCTTCCGTTAGGTAAAGCGACACCCCGTCAGGCTGTACGGCTTCGAGATACACCAAAAAGGCGCCGTCCTCGCGGGTCGAGGTGACGTTTAGGTGGACGATCGGATGTCCGGTGATCTCGAGGTCACGCGTCAACGGCTCGCCGGTGTAGGCGAGGCGAGCGGCGTCAAATTTTCGCCTGTCTCCATAATCCACTTTCAGCCCCGCAGCGATCTGGGTTCCCCACCGGCTCGTCTCAATGTCACCCAACGCAGGATCGACCTGGAGGGTATCGAAGCCCGCCTCTCCAGGCGATGATCGCAGGTGGGAGCCGTTTGCCATGTACCACCGTTGGCGGGTAGCCGCCGGCGGCCATGAGCCGGTCGTTTTCCACGCACCTTCGCCGAGGGTGTAGTAATGGATAACTTTCCCTTGCTCGCGGGCGGCTTGGCCGTTGAAGCACAATTGGGCAAAGCGGACATCATTAGCGTGCTGTGTGGCGTACGTTGGAACGATCGGGTCACCGGGCGCGCGAAGAGGATCATAGGCAAAGTCGCCACCATGGTTCCACGGACCGATGATCACGTTCATTGGATTTGACTGTCCCAGGAAGCGACGAATGTTGCCTTCCACTGTTCCACCGTCAAACCACCCCACCCAGCTCTGAGTTGGGGTGCCTGAGCGGGAGATCCGGTCTGCTACCTCCTGAGTACTCCATTCGAACATCGACGCACCTCCCCAGGTTGTGGGACGATCGTCCTTGAACGTCACCTGCTGAAATCCCTCCAAGGTTGGCGCAGCGCGCTCGTGACCACGCAGCGCCGCGGCAAGCTCGCCCTCGCCGTCGGGTCCTACCGGACGAACGCCCGGCGAGCGCTGGCCGTTGGCGAGAATCTTCACATTGCGATCGAGATCTTTGACGTTACTGGCCCAGGTTTGCACGACGAACAGGTCGGGAATTCCGCCGGGAAAGTAGCACATTTCATAAGGATCGTAGTCGGTAAACCGCGGTATGATGCCTTTGAGTGCTGGATGATTTCGCTCCGCCATCCAGTCCGCCGTGTTGGCGGTGTAGGACAATCCGTAGCCGACCACCTGACCCGTAGACCAGGGCTGGGCGACGATCCAGTCGAGTACTTCGCTGAAATCCAGCGTTTCGGCGCGCGCACGGTGATAGGGCCAGTGGCCGAACGATGCACCGGTGCCGCGAGAATCTCCAACGACAACGGCAAACCCATTTGGAACAAGCAGGTCAGCCCACTCGTTGGACAACTCTCCCTTTGTGCCGCGCCAGTAGCGCGTCATCACCAGAATGGTGTCGCGCTTGGTGTTGGCGTCGTCACCCATTGGACGGAAGACATCCAAGGCAATCCTTACGCCATCGCGCATTGGCACGTACAAGGATTCCACCGGGCCGAGATTGTATGGTCTCGCATCAGCACCATCGAGGTCAAGGCCAAAGATCGAATTTCGTGTTTCCGCACGCGAGAGGCTCATTCAGTTCTCCTGTCTTGGGACAGTTGTTTTTCGGAAATTCTTGGGACAGTTGCTTTTCGGAAATTCCGCCAAAACTCATTGCGCGTCCAATACTTTCGTAGCATGCACTAATCGCGAATGAGCAACAATATCACCCTCAGGCATTTGCGGGCGTTTGTCGCGATCGCGGATTTGGGTGGGTATACCGCCGCGGCC